>JAZLET010000036.1:0-9335 GCA_045615405.1 Candidatus Fimenecus sp. | reverse complement strand
TTGCTTTGAACAAAATCCGCTACCTCTTGAGTTGTTACCTCAGGGGTTATCTCAGTAGGAAACTGTGCAAGAGGATTACTTGCTACACCGTAAAACGGAGCGGATGGAGTTTCAGGTGCTACGTTTTCTTCTGGTTGCTCAGTTGCTTCTTCTAAAACAGGATTTTCCTTAGGTGTCCAACGAAAGCCTTTGTTGTGCTCGTCATAATTTCCACATTCACCATTCTTTTTATAGCAATCACGGTGATGCGGAGTACCGCATAATGGGCAAACTACAATATCATCATTGTTTGCAAATTCTTTTTCACAAATAGGACATTTTTGATTTAGATATCTAAAATAGTTATTCATATTTACACATTCCAACTGTTAACATATTTTTCTTGCTCAGGTGTAAGCACATCAATTTCAGTACCCCAGCTATTAAGCTTACGAAGAGCAACCTTTTTGTCAATTTCTTCAGGCACATCAATTACTGATGCGGTTAAAGAACTATGATTTTTAACAATATATTCAGCACAAAGAGCTTGAATTGAGAAACTCATATCCATAATTTCGGCAGGATGACCATCACCAGCCGCAAGGTTTACAAGGCGACCTTCAGCAATAACACTGATTGTTCTACCGTCAGCAAGTGTATAGCCCATAATGTTGTTTCTTTGCTCTTTAATATTTATTGCCATATCCGCCAGGTCAGGAAGATTAATTTCTACATTAAAGTGACCTGCGTTGCAGCAAATTGCACCATCCTTCATATTTTCAAAGGCTTTTTTAGTAATAACATCTTTACAACCTGTAACAGTAACAAAGAAGTCACCCTCTTTTGCCGCCTCAGTCATTTCCATTACTGAGAAACCGTCCATTCTTGCTTCCATAGCTTTAATAGGGTCAATTTCAGTAACAATAACCTGTGCACCGAGAGCGTTTGCTCTCATAGCAACACCCTTACCGCACCAACCGTAACCGGCAACTACAACCTTTTTACCTGCAACAATAAGATTTGTTGTACGGTTAATGCCATCCCATACTGATTGGCCAGTGCCATAGCGGTTGTCAAAAAGATATTTACATTTTGCATTGTTAACAGCAATCATAGGGAATTTAAGCGCCCCATCCTTTGCCATTGAAACAAGGCGGATAATACCAGTTGTTGTTTCTTCACAACCGCCCATAACCTTAGGTAAAAGTTCAGGGTATTCGTTGTGAATAAGATTTACAAGGTCGCCACCGTCGTCAATAATAACATCAGGACCTACCTTGATAACCTCACGAAGATGATTCATATATTCTTCGCTTGTTGCATTGTACCAAGCAAAAACATTAAGACCGTTTTTTGCCAACGCTGCCGCAACATCATCTTGTGTTGAAAGTGGATTTGAGCCAGTAACATACATTTCTGCTCCACCTGATGCAAGTACTGTGCAAAGGTAAGCGGTTTTTGCTTCTAAGTGAATTGAAAGTGCAACCTTTAATCCGCTAAAGGGTTTACTTTCAGCAAAATCTTTCTCAATGCTACGAAGTACAGGCATATGCGCCTTAACCCAGTCAATTTTTCTTTGGCCTGATTCATAAAGGGAAATATCACGAATAGAATTCATTTTTTTACTCCATATATTAATAGTATTATATAAATTATATATTATCATACTGCACATAAAAAATCAATTATAAAAAGTTGCTATTAAACCATAGCCTTAAACATTGACATTGTACTCGTTTTATGAGATAATAAATTACGATTAAGATTTTCTTGTGGAGGAAAATATATATGAAATCTAGAGTTTTTAGAATATTTGCAGCTATGATGGCTCTTGTTATGATGGTTTGCTGTTTCACCGCTTGTGGTGACAACGAGCCTGATGATGAAATTACAAAACCATCTGATGTTGAAGGGCCAAGTGGTGACAATAATCTTGTTGATTTTGATGATATTGAGTGGGATGACCCATCAACAACAGGTACAACAACCACAACATCTAAAGAAACAACTACAAAGAAGCCTGTAACAAACAATACAACAGGTACAACAAGCACTTCAGGAAGTGGCGGCTCAACAATTACTAAAGAAGATTTGCAACAAGCGCTTACTGATGCAGGCTACGCTTATGATGAAGAGCAACAAGTTTACTACTCAGTACTTTCTCCATGGCAACGCCACTTTGGTTTTGGCGACATTTATGATGACGCAGCAGCTTATGCAAGTATGAAATATACAACATTAAAGGCTGACTTTGAGTATGACGGTCTTCTTTGGAGACTTCAGTGGTGGAAGGGTCAATACGGTATTCTTGAAGGCGCTGAATTAGGTGTTTATACAAAGAACCCTGAGTCAGACTCTGATTTCTATGATTGTGCATCTGATGACCAGCTTCTTGATATGAGTTTTGAATATTATCGTTCAGGTAAAGATTTCCAAAATGGCAAACGCCATTTCTATCGTGAAGAACAAGCACACTGGTGGCTTACAGGCTTTAAGGTTGGTGCTGTTTACAACGGCAACTCAAGCGCAAGTGTTGTTGTAGCAAAGCTTAAGGCATATGATAGTGATATGGCAGATGGTATTGAATCAGGTCTTCTTCGCCTTACTGACAAAAATAACAATAGGGTTGATGGCTTTGTTGAATACGGACCAAACACACCAAGCAAATGCTATGACTATTACATAAGAGAAGGCAACAACTTTACAGTTGTATGGCAAACAAAGGGCTACAAAAACCATACAGGTAGCGCAACAATTTAAGTATTTAAAAGCAAAAATAAATCACCGCAGGTTTAAAAATCAGCGGTGATTTTTAATTTCCAAAAACTTTTTTTAATATATTTTAAAAAAGTAGTTCATTACAGTTGAAAAACGCCTAATTTTAGTGTAAAATATACAAAGAGACTTTAAATTTTAATGTTTTTTATAAATTTTTTTGGAGGATTTGTATGAATTATAGCCTTACAAAGAAACAAGCAAAAGAACTTGTTGAATCAAAACTTTCTCATTTTATTGGGGTAAATCCTAATGAAGCTACAAATGAGCAATTCTATAAAGCTATCGTACTTATTGTACGCGATATGATGAGTCAAGGTAGAGCTGAATTTTCAAAAGAAGGCTCTAAGAAGGGTACAAAAAGAGTTTACTATCTTTGCATGGAATTCCTTATGGGACGCTCTCTTAAAAACAACCTTTACAACTTAAATCTTACAAAGGTTTTTGAAAGCGTGTTAAAGGATTACGGAATTAAAATTGACTCAATCTATGATTGTGAGCCTGATGCAGGTCTTGGTAACGGTGGTCTTGGTCGTCTTGCGGCTTGCTATCTTGACGGTCTTGCAACTCAAGGCTATGTTGCAAAGGGTTACTCAATCCTTTATGAATACGGTATCTTTAAGCAAAAGCTTGTTGATGGTTGGCAGACCGAGCTTCCTGACTTCTGGCTTCCAGGCGGTGAAGTTTGGCTTGTTCCACACGAAGAGAGCGCTATTAACATTAATTTTGAGGGCGAAGTTCGTGACGTTTGGGAAAATCAATATCACCACGTTGAAATTGAAAATCCAAACACAATTCAAGCAATCCCTTATGATATGCACGTAGCAGGTAAAGATGGTAAGGGTATTTCAGTTCTTCGTCTTTGGGCTGCAAGAGCACCTGGTCTTGATATGGCACTCTTTAATCAAGGTGACTATATGCGCGCTATGGAAAGAAATGCTATGGCTGAGGTTATCAGTAAAGTACTTTATCCTGCAGATAATCACCCTGAAGGCAAATCACTTCGTCTTCGTCAACAATATTTCCTTGTATCTGCATCAATTCAAGATATTGTTCAACGCCATCTTCGCGAATTTGGTACAATGGATAACTTTGCTGACAAGGTAGCAATTCACGTTAACGATACTCATCCAACAATGGCAATTCCTGAGCTTATGAGAATTATGCTTGATGAATGTGGCTATGGTAGGGACGAAGCGTGGAATATAGTAACAAAAACAGTTGCATATACAAACCATACAGTTATGAAAGAGGCGTTGGAGTGTTGGCCTGAAGACCTTTACAAACGTCTTATGCCACGAATTTGGCAAATCACAAAGGAAGTCGATAATCGTTTCCGCTCTTTTGTATGGGAAAACACACACGATGCAGACAAGGTTGAGCGTATGGCAATTATGTCAAGCGGTGTTGTAAGAATGGCAAACCTTTGTGTTGCAGGTTCACACTGTGTAAATGGTGTTTCAGCACTTCATAGTGACATTCTTAAGGAAACAGTTTTCTCTGACTTTTATGCACTCACACCTGATAAATTTACAAACGTAACAAATGGTATTGCTCATAGAAGATGGCTTTGTCAAGCAAACCCACAGCTTACAAAATTCCTTACTGATACTATTGGTGATGGTTTTGTTAAGAATGGTGACGGACTTCTTGATTTAAGAAAATATAAAGATGACAAGGCAGTTCTTCAAGAGATTGGTAGAATTAAACGCGCAAACAAAGAAGAGTTTGCAAAATACGTGCTTAAACACAACGGAATTGTGCTTGACCCAGACTCAATTTTTGATGTTCAGGTTAAACGACTTCACGAGTATAAGCGTCAACATCTTAATGCACTTCAAATTCTTTCACAATATCTTGCAATTAAAGAAAATCCAAATGGTGAGTTTATTCCTCACACATATATTTTCGGTGCAAAGGCAGCATCAGGTTATTTTGTAGCAAAGAAGATTATTTCTTTTATTTGTGCGCTTGCTGATTTAATCAACAATGACCCTGATGTTAAAGGTCGCCTTAAGGTTGTATATGTTGAAGACTACAATGTTACACTTGCTGAAAAGCTTATGCCTGCTGCTGATATTTCAGAGCAAATTTCACTTGCAGGTACTGAGGCATCAGGTACAGGTAACATGAAGCTTATGCTTAACGGTGCAGTTACACTTGGTACTATGGATGGCGCTAATGTTGAGATTTATGACGCAGTTGGTGAAGATAACATTTATATCTTCGGTATGAGAACTCCTGAAGTACGACAGTTACAAAAACAGGGTTATGTACCACAAAACTTCTATAACAACAACGCTGAAATCCGTAAGATTCTTGACTTCGCTAACCAAGTTGGTATTGGTGGAAAGATGTTCCATGAGGTAACATCATCAATTATTCACCACGACCCATATATGGTACTTGCAGACTTTGAAGATTATAGAGCAACTCAACAAAGAATTTCTAAGGACTTCCTTGACCGTGATAACTGGAACAAGATGTCACTTATGAATATTTCAGGTGCAGGTCGTTTTGCAGCGGACCGCGCAATTAACGAATATGCCGCAAACATTTGGGATGCAAAATCAGCCCTTAAAAAATAAGCAAAAAAATGAGAGACAGAGCAAAGTGCCCTGTCTCTTTTGTTATATAAATTGAGTTTGATTAATTCTTTTTGTGTGTTTTTCTCGGCTCCCCTTGTCAGGGGAGCTGTCACCGCAAGGTGACTGAGGGGTAGTCGGTTTATATATTAACTATCTCTCCCTCCGTCAACGCAGTTCCTACACTTTGCATTTTGCGTTTTGCATTTAATTAAACAACCCCAAATTTATTGACAAAAAATAACGGTAGGCATTAAATCCTACCGTTAATATTTTATATCTTCTCACCGGTTTTGCCATTTACAATGTCTTTAAAAACTGCACGGTGAGTTTTTGAAATGTATTTATCAATATGAAGTGAGCCAAAATACCATTTTCCAAATTTACAACCGCCTGAAAGTTCTTCAAAATATGCATTAAGAGCAGTTACTCTATATGATGCGGTGTCATTAAGATTTAAGAAACTTTTAACTTTAAGTGGTGGCTCGTGAGTAATAATCATATCAATATCATAACCTGCCACCTCAAGATTTTCAGCACCTTCAAGCAATTCCTCTTGTGTTGGAATTTCATCTTTTGACCAAGCATTAACATCTTTTCTTATATCAACATCGGAGCTTTCTCCTCCGCCCATTGTAAAAATCCGTTGACCTTCAATCTCAAAAAGTTGCCCACGCATAAGATGATACAAATTACCATAAATCTTATGCACCTTGCCACCATTCCATTGACTTATTTCGTAATCGTTTAATAAATCAAAATTCTCGTGAGTGCCGTCAATAAAGCAAATATTGTATTTTCGTTTGCCCAAGTTGATTAAAAAGTCACGCTCTTGCTTACTGTTATTCCACATAAAGCCAAAATCGCCACAAATTATTAATGTGTCGCCCTCTTTTAATTGCCTTAAAGCAAAACGAGAAAGACGCTTGCGGTCACCGTGAGTATCTCCTGTAACATAAATCATTTCAAAAAATTTCCTTTTCTATATTAACTATTGTTTTAATTTGTGTTATACTCTTATTGTATTACTTTCGCAAAGATTTTTCAAGTAGGTGATTTTTTTGAAAAAACTGATTTCAGTTTTAATTTGCATATCAATTTTAATGGGAGTTTTCGCAGTGGGGGCATCAGCGTCCTTTAACTCGTTATTAGAGACTGAGGCTGATGTAGTGTTGCTTGTTAACACTGATAGCGAAACTGTAATCTTTGATAAAAATGCAAATAAGAAAACTGCACCTGCATCTATTACTAAAATAGTTACTTGTATGCTTGTGCTTGAAAATTGTGATGACTTAAACACTAAACTCACCTGCAAACGCGAATCTCTTAATGGACTTTATGAACAAAATGCCGCTACAGCTGGTATTCTTGCAGGGGAAACTCTTACAGTAAAAGAGCTTTTATATTGTCTTATGATTCCATCAGCCGCTGACGCTGCAAACATTCTTGCTGATTACATTGGCGGTGGCAGTATTCAAAATTTTGTTGTTATGATGAATGACTTTGTAAAAAAGCTTGGTTGTAACGACACAAATTTCATTAATGCTCATGGTCTTGACGAGGGTGGTGGAAACATCACAACAGCGTATGACCTTTACAAAATCACAAAATACGCTTTGCAAAATCCTACCTTTAAGGAAATCACAAGCACTCTACGATATGAAATTGCACCTACTGAAAAGTATCCTTATACAAGATATCTTAACAACACAAACAAGATGATGAATCCTGCCTTTAAGGATTACTATAGCAAATACATTTCAGGTGTTAAAACAGGTACAACCGCACTTGCTGGACACTGTGTAATTTCTACCGCATCTAAAAACGGTTATAACTATATGCTTATTGTTATGAATGCACCACAGTATGATATTGACGGTGACAATGTTGAAGAAAATGTTGCATTTACTGATAGTAAAAAGATTTACGAGTGGGCATTTGATAACATTGTGCTAACTAAGGTTACAAACACAACTGATGTTGTAACAGTTGTTGATGTTAAATACAACTGGAAGGTTGACCACTTACGACTTCTTCCGGCAAAAGAGATGTCTGCACTTGTGCCATCAGGCACTAAAACAGGTAGCCTTGTAATAAGACCTATTGAAAGTGAAACTCCAAAGGTAGTTAAAGCGCCTATTGAAAAAGGTGAGGTAATCGGCAAGGCGGAGATTCTTTATGGTGAAGATGTTGTTGCAACTGTTGACTTAGTTGCAGGTGAAAGTGTTAAACGAAGCGTTATTCTTTGGATTTTAGACGGTATTAAAACAATACTTTCAAGCACAGTTTTCAAAATTCTTTTTGTGCTTTTATTAGTGCTTGTAATTATATATATTTCACTTTTAATCCGTCGTAATCGCATTAGAGCAAAACGCAAAAAAATAAGAATGATTAAGGGGTAATTGGAGGGGATTTTATGGCAAAATCAAAATCACTTGTGTATGCAAAGACTCCACAAAGCGTTGGAGTTTCGGCAAAGGTCTTAAATGATTTTTTCAAAAATGCAGAAGAAAAAAACCTTGAATATCACTCATTAATTGTTATTCGCAACGGTAAGGTTGCAGTTGAGTGGTATAACGAGCCATTTAACAAAGACACAAACCATTCCGTGTATTCAGTAAGCAAATCTTTCACTTCTACCGCTATCGGCTTTGCAGTTAGCGAGGGGCTTATTTCGCTTCAAGACAAAGTTTTGGATTTTTTCCCTGAATATGCACCAAAAAATCCTGACGAAAGATTCCAAAAGCTTACTGTTCATAATCTTTTGAGAATGTCATCAGGAAAACAACCAAGCTTTTTATCTGACAAAGGAAAAGTTGACTGGATTGAAGATTTCATAAACTCCCCTTGGGTTTTTGAGCCAGGCGAGAAATTTTTATACATAAATGAAAACATTTATATGCTTTCAGCCATTATCAATAAGGTTACAGGTATGAGTATGCGCGAATACTTGCAACCACGACTTTTTGAGCCATTGGGAATTGATTTTCCGTTTTGGGAAACTGACTCAAATGGTATAGAAGCAGGCGGATGGGGTCTTTATCTTAAAACCGAAGACCTTGCAAAATTTATGCTTTGCTACCTTAAGGGTGGTAAATATAAGGGTGAGCAGGTAATTCCTAAAGAGTGGGTTAAGCTTGCAACTTGCAAGCAAATTGATAACGAATATAACCGTCCTGGCACTGACGCATCATACGGCTATGGCTATTGTTTTTGGCTTGACCATTTAGGTGGATTCCGTGCTGATGGTATGTTTTCACAGTTTGGTATCGCATTCCCTGAGCATAATGCGGTAGTTGTAGTTACATCTTCAATTACCGTTGAGCAAGACGGATTAGACGGCATTTTTGATTTCTTCCCAAAAGCATTTCAAGAAGCTGATGAAAATACACAATTACAGGCTACAATTCCTACACCACCTGCATATAGTGAGCATCCTGCAAAAGAGCAAGAAATTGCTGATAGATATATTAAATTCCGCAAAAAGCTCTTGCTTAATCTTGTGGGCTTTCAGGTTAGCGTGTTACCACTTGCAGTTACATATATGATGACTGATAAAGCCGGTAATATTGATATGGTTAAGTTTAACTTTAACGGTGAAGAGTGCTCTTTCCGTTGGAGTGAGGGTAACGAGCATAACGAAATTATGGTGGGTATGGATGGTCATTACCGATATTCCACAATGACATTAGGTCAAATTGAATTTAAGGTTTGCTCAAATGCCACTTGGATTGATGATGAAACCTTGCTTCTTTCAATCCGTCCAATTCAAACAGTAGGCAAACGCAATATGGTGTTTAACTTTAGGTCAAACGATAAGGTTGTAATGACACCATCAAGCACACCTTATGTTGGTGATATTCTTGCAACGCTTGATGGATTCTTTGACCAAATGATTCCAAACAAAGCAATTTGCACTGCTTTTAAAAAGCTTATTCAATATCTCCCTCCTCTTGTAGAGCCAAAGCACTACGGCAAATTCATTGAGGGAATTAA
>JAZLET010000035.1:0-5444 GCA_045615405.1 Candidatus Fimenecus sp. | reverse complement strand
GTAGTAAAATCACTTTTGGTGATAACATTGGAAAAACAAAACACATACAAAGCTGCTTTTAAGGCGGCATTTCCACATACAATACCAGTAATGACAGGCTATCTATTTATAGGTATAGCCTTTGGCGTTTTGTTTGCTGATAAAGGCTATAATTTTTTATGGGCAGGGCTTATGAGCCTACTTGTATATGCAGGGTCAGGTCAGTTTCTTGCTGTTAACTTTTTTGACTCATCGGTGAGCTTTTTCCAAGTTGTATTTTTAACATTTATGGTTAATGTGCGCCATATTTTCTACGGACTTTCACTTCTTGATAAATTCAAAGTATCAGGTAAGAAAAAGCCATATATGATTTTTTCGTTAACTGATGAAACATATTCGTTGTACTTTCTTACTAAAACACCAAAAGGTGTTGACGAAGGTAAGTTCTTGTTTGCACTTTCAATTCTTGACCAGTCCTATTGGGTTATAGGCTCTATGCTTGGTGCAGTTGCGGGTACACTTATTCCATTTGATTCAACAGGTATTGATTTTGCTATGACTGCCTTGTTTATTGTTATTTTTGTTGAAGAATGGCTTGAAAAGAAAAACCGCTTCCCTGCAATAGTGGGTGTGGGTGCAAGTGTAATTAGTCTTTTGATTTTTGGTAAAGATAGTTTTATTTTACCTGCAATGATTGCAATTATGATTGTGCTTCTTTCTAATCATAGAATTGAAGAAAAGAAAAACAAAATAGGGGAGGTAGAAAGCAATGAATAACCTTCCCGTATCTGTTTGGCGCTCTATTATTATAATAGTATTAGTGGCAGCAACTACATTTGTTACTCGTGTAATACCATTTGCACTTTTTCCTGAGGGTAAAAAAGTCCCAAGGGCAGTTGAATATTTAGGCAAAGTATTGCCACCGGCAGTTATTGGTATGCTTGTGGTTTATTGCTTTAAGTCAGTAAATGTGTTTTCTTCTCCTTTTGGATTACCTGAATTAATTGCGGGACTTACCGTTGTAGTGCTTCATGTTTGGAAGCGCAATAACCTTTTAAGTATCGGAGTAGGCACGGTGCTCTATATGGTTTTGGTGCAAACAGTTTTTGCATAATTTAATATTAAACGATACGGCGTGGCTTTTTGACCACGCCGTTATTATATTATATATAATAGTATACATAACAGGAATATTTACCAAAAAAATAGCATAAAATATGGACAACCAATTAACAAAAAGGGTATGATTTTGTAACCACTTTGTAATAATTTAATGATTTTTTATTATTTTCACAAAAAAATAACACTAAAAAACCGCATAAACCACAATATATTGTAGATTTTAAAGGGTTAAATGCGTATTAAGTCAAAAATTGACTCTTGTTTTTGTGAAATATATACAAAAATTGATTTTTGAAAAATTTGACTTTTTGTTAAGGGTTGAATATAATGTGCAAGGTCACAAAGCGAGAATAACGGTCGTGGTTTAGGCGAGTAGCAAATTGGCTTTTCCAAGCGTGATTTGTTACAAACCCTCACAAGATTTAGAGGTTAGCACGACTTATTAAAGGAGCAGAATGATGATAAACAAAATAAAAGGGTATGCAAAAGCATCACGTCGCAATGTTATGCGATTAATGGCGCTTGTAGTAGCATTTGCTATTTTATGTGCTGGTACTGCTTTCGCTGCCACAAGTGAGACCTATATAGTTGATGTCTATGAAGGCTCACAGGTAACACGAGTAGAAACAACTGAAAAGGATGCCTATGCAGTTGTTGCCGAAGCTGATATTCAGCTTGCTGATAATGATAAGCTTATTCTTAAGAATTTTACAGCAGGTGAAGAAAGCAAGATTGTTGTTTGCCGTGCAAGTAATGTAACATTTATTAATGCTGATGGCGCAACAAAAAACATCGTATTCGCAGGAACAGTAGGCGAGCTCATTGAACAAGAAGGTGTAGTTCTTTCTGATAAGCTTGTTTCAAGTGTCAATGTAAAAGCTGTTGTGACAAACAATTTAGAGGTAGAAATCCTTAATTCTTATAATCTTACCATTAATGTTGACGCTGAACAAAGAGCTGTAAAATCAACTGCAAAAACAGTAGGTGATTTGCTTAAAGAACAAAACATTGTGCTTGATAGTGATGATGAGGTTGTTCCAAGTGCTGATACTGCACTTTCAAATGAATTAGTTATTGATGTTCTTCGTGTTGAATATGTAACACGAGAAGCAGAAGAGGTTGTAGAATTTACTTCAAAAACAAAGTATTCTTCAGCAATGCTTAAGGGCACAAAGAAGGTTACACAGCAAGGTGTAAATGGTTCAAAAACAGTTGTTTATAAAGATAAGGTTGTAAATGGCGTGGTTGAGTCATCAACAGTTGAAAGTGAAGTAATTACAAAGAAGCCTGTTGACAAGGTTACTACAA
The DNA here is from genome assembly GCA_045615405.1 of Candidatus Fimenecus sp. Lineage (GTDB taxonomy): Bacteria > Bacillota > Clostridia > Oscillospirales > Acutalibacteraceae > Fimenecus. The sequence goes on along the minus strand of JAZLET010000035.1, from coordinate 3,035 downwards.
TTGGTACACTTGTTAAAAAATCAGGTCTTGGTAACTCAAAAATTGAAAAGAACGGTAAGCCTATTTCGGAGCTTGTAATGCCATCAAAATATACAATAGGTGAAAACAATGTTCCAACAAGCTATAAATATAAGATTACAGGTCGTGCTGCAGCATATCATGAGGCAGGCGGAAAAACTGCAACAGGTAAGCCTGTAAAGCCAGGTCGTGTAGCAGTTAATCCAAAACAAATACCATATGGTACTGAAATGTGGATTGTTTCAAACGATGGCGTTGTTTATGGTTATGCAGTTGCTGAAGATACAGGCGGATTTGCAAAGAAGGGTTACTACACAGTTGACCTTTATATGAATAGTAACAGTCAATGTCGCCAATGGGGTGACCGTGGAGTTACAATTTATATTCTCTAATTGAATAAATATTAAAGGAGAGTTGAAAAACTCTCCTTTTTTATGTTATCATACTTTCATAATATTTGTGGAGTGAATTAAATGCGAGTACTTACAGTTGAAAATACAAGAAAATTAGAGGCTCTTGCCAATGAAGGTGGAATCTCATATTTTCAGTTAATGGAAAATGCGGGCTCTTACTGTGCGCGAATAATCCGTAAAACCTTTGAAAATACAAATAAACGAAATGCTCTTATAGTTTGTGGTAAAGGTAAAAACGGTGGTGACGGACTTGTAATTGCTAGGAAACTTACTGAGAATGGATATAAAGTAAATGTGCTTATGGCTATGGGACTTCCAACTGATGAAGAGTCCTCTGAAATGCTTTCAAGAGTTCGTGCTATGGGCATAAATATTGTTTATTATAATAATAACGATTCAACTGATAAGTATTTTGAAGATGCGCAAATTATAATAGATTGTATTTTTGGCGTAGGGTTCAAAGGTGTTCCTGATGCTATAATCACTTCGCTTATTGGTAAAATTAATGATTCATCCGCAACTGTTGTAAGTATAGATGTTCCAAGCGGATTAATAGGTAATAGTGGTAATGCACCAGAAAATTCAGTGTCAGCTGATATGACGATTGCAATACTTGTACTAAAGCCAGTTCACGTTTTAAAGCCATCAATGGAAAGGTGTGGTAAGGTAGTTTTAGCACCTTTAGCGATTCCAGAAAAATGTTATTCACAAGTAGATGCTACTCTTTTCACAATGAGCATTAATGAGCTAAAACCATTTTTCAAAAAACGTGATGCTGATAGTCATAAAGGTACATTCGGTACAGTGCTTGTAATCGGTGGTAGCTACGAAATGCCCAATGCAGTATATTTTGCATCACAAGGTGCGGCAAATAGTGGTGCAGGACTTGTGAAGATTGCATTCCCTGCGGTTGCATATAACGCTATTGCACCAAAAACTTATGAGCAAATTTTAATTCCATTAGAAAGTAATAAAATGGGTAGAATTTCGCAAAATGCCATAAAAAGAATTGAAACAGAGCTTAAAAAATGCTCTTGTGTCCTAATAGGTTGCGGAATGGGTAATGATGAAGATACAAAAGCTGTTACTGAATTTGTGATTAAAAAATCACAAGTCCCAATTATTTTGGACGCTGATGGCATAAATTGTTTAAAAGATAATATAGATATAATAGACCTTGCAAAAGCACCTGTGGTTTTAACGCCGCATCCTAAAGAGATGTCACGGATTGCTAATGTTGAGTTAAAAGATATTCAAGCAAATCGCGGAGCAGTTGTAAAAAGCTTTACAAAAGCTCACAAATCCGTTCTTGTGCTTAAAGGTGCGTCAACTCTTGTTGGTAGTACTGATTATGATGACATTTATGTAAATACAACAGGTAATCCTGGAATGGCAACAGGCGGTAGCGGTGATGTGCTTGGCGGAATTATTGCCTCATTTGTAGCACAAGGTGTTGACGCATTTACAAGTGCTATAGCTGGTGTGAATATTCACGGTATGGCAGGGGATAAGGTTAGCGAGAAATATTCGCAAATGGGTAACACCCCATCTTTAATGTTAAATGAACTTCCCGCAATACTTAAAAAATTTGAATAGGTAGATTTATTATGAAAAAAATCCTTTGTGTTTTCATTTGTCTTATAATGTTAGGCGGTTGTAGTATTGAAAAAATAAAGGAAGTTAAAAAAGAGCCACTGGAAATCAGTGGCTTTAATACTGTTATAAAATCAGTTGTAAATAATGTGCAAATCTCAGCAAATGTTGAGTATATTCCGTTTGAAAATTTAAATTTCACATTTAACTCGCCTAAAGCAGTTAATGGTATGCAAATACTTTGTAAAAATGGAGAATATACTATTAATATGGATAAACTATCATTTACTCTTGCAAGTGATAAAATGCCATTTACTATGATTTGCAAAACACTTGAGACTTGTATAAACTCCGTACAGGGTGCAACACCAGAAAAAGATGCCCAAACCAATTTACTAATTTATTCGTATAACGCAAATGGTCATATTTGTAAGCTTTATACCGAAAAAGAAACTAAAAGATTTGTAAAACTGATGGTTGATGGAAAAGACCTGTTATATTTTGAAAATTTTGAATATAGGGACAAACAAGCCGGTTAATTCATAAAATGTATTACTCCCCAATTTTTTGTTTTTTAATGTTTATTTATGCATTTAAAAGGCAAAAATAAAATCAAAGGAGTGATATAAAAAATGAATGTAAAACGAGGGGACATATACTACGCAGATTTAAGCCCAGTTGTTGGCTCTGAACAGGGAGGGATTCGTCCTGTTGTTATTATACAAAATGATATAGGTAATAGGCATAGTCCTACTGTAATTGCGGCTGCGATTACATCACAAACTGGTAAAAATAAATTACCTACTCATATTGAGATTGGCTCAGAGAATAATGGATTAAAGGCAGATTCAATTGTGCTTACGGAACAAATAAGGACTATTGATAAAAGCAGATTAAAAGAGAAGATAGGTCATATAGATGATGCTGTAATAATGGGAAAAATTAATAATGCACTGGGAGTTAGTTTCGGTTTATAAAAAAAGGAATAGAAATTTTGTTTGAATTTCTATT
>JAZLET010000034.1:0-1500 GCA_045615405.1 Candidatus Fimenecus sp. | reverse complement strand
AGATACAACTGCTCTTGTCTTTAAAGCATTGGAGGATTAACATGATAGTGCTTAGAACTGCCAAGGAAATTGATATGATGCGTAAAGCGTGTCAGATTTCTGCAGAAGCATTACAGTTGGCGGGAGAATCGGTCAAACCGGGTATCACTACCTACGAAATTGACCAGATTGCTTATCGTTATATTAAGAAGCAGGGTGCTGAACCTAACTTCCTTAACTATAACGGTTTCCCGGCAACAGCATGTATTTCCATAAATGACGAGGTCATTCACGGCATTCCTTCTAAAAAGAGAGTGCTTAAGGAAGGTGATATTGTCAGTATCGACCTTGGGGCTAAGGTGAATGGCTATAACGGTGATAATGCTGCTACTTTCGCTTGTGGAGCAATTTCCGATGAAGCGAAGCGGCTGTGCGACACAACTCGTGAGAGCCTTTATTTAGGAATCGAACAGGCTGTCGCAGGCAACAGAATCGGCGATATAGCATTTGCAATTCAGTCCTACTGTGAGGAAAGAGGCTTCTCAGTTGTCCGTGAATACACCGGACATGGCGTAGGAACTCACCTTCACGAAGACCCGTCAGTTCCTAATTACGGAACAGCCGGCAGAGGTCAGAGACTTTTACCGGGTATGACAATTGCGATTGAGCCGATGATTAATGCAGGCTCAAAAGCAATAAAATGTTTGCCTGACGGTTGGACCGTCAAAACGCTTGACGGCAAACTGTCCGCTCACTTTGAACACACAATTGCAATTACAAAGGGCGAGCCAATCATTTTAACAAAGCTTTAATGAGGTGACTTATGGAGTTTCGTAAAGGTGAGCTGGTCATTTGTACAGCAGGTCGCGAAAAAGACCGACTTATGTGTGTTATAGAAGCTGATGAGAAATATGTTTATCTTTGTGATGGTAAGGAAAGACTTTTGAACAATCCCAAAAGAAAAAATCCTAAGCATCTTATAAAAACAAATAAACAAATTTCCAGCAGTATGTTCTTAACGGACAGAGCATTGAGAAAAGCATTAATGAAAGAGGTTAACTTATGGCAAAACAAGATATGATTGAAGTTGAAGGTACTGTGGTTGAAGTTCTTCCAAATACAAACTTTATTGTAGAGCTTGAAAACGGTCACAAGGTACATGCTCGAATTTCGGGTAAACTTCGCATGAACTACATTAGAATTCTTCAAGGCGATAAGGTTATAGTTGAGCTTTCACCTTATGACCTTAACAACGGAAGAATTACATGGCGTTCAAAGTAAGAAAAAATTGACAGCATTTTATGAGGAGGTAATCTAAATGAAAGTCAGACCTTCTGTCAAGAAAATTTGCGAAAAGTGCAAAGTAATTAAACGTAAGGGTAAAATCATGGTTATCTGTGAAAACCCTAAGCACAAGCAGCGTCAGGGCTAAGATAAATCGCAATGGGCTGCAACTGCAGAGCAGCTTGAATTTGTCTTAGAGCTTTCGCTCAATCGTTTCTAAAGTACTAAGGAACGATA
>JAZLET010000033.1:0-1520 GCA_045615405.1 Candidatus Fimenecus sp. | reverse complement strand
ACTAAAAAAACAGTAAAAATATTTATTTTTGACATTTTACTGTTTTAACACTTTAATTTGCTAAAATATTTTTCAAAAAACTATTTACATTTATGAAATTATGTTGTACAATATTGTCAAATTTTTTATAAAGGATGGTTTCTATGGAAAATGGTCTCAAAAAACAATATGGACTTTTGATGGCTATCTGCATGGTTGTAGGTACTGTTGTTGGCTCAGGTGTTTTCTTCAAAGCACAAGCAATTCTTCAAAAGACTAACGGTGACATGCCTCTTGGTATTTTGGCATGGATTATCGGTGGCGTTATTATGATTTGCTGTGTTCTCGCATTCTGCGTTATGGCTCAGCGCTATGAAAAGGTTAATGGTCTTGTTGACTATGCTGAAGCAACTATTGGTCCAAAATATGGTTATATGATGGGTTGGTTTGCAACTACAATCTATATGCCTGCTATGACATCAGTTCTTGCTTGGCTTACTGCAAGATACTTCCTCGTATTCATGACTTCAGTAAATCCTAACTTTGCTCTCACATCTACAGACCCTGGATTTGCTCCTGTAAGTAGTTCTGAAACATTCCTTCTTGCAGGGTTCATTCTTATTTGCGTATTCGCAGTAAACACAATTTCTTCAAAGCTTGCTGGTAAGCTTCAGATTAGTGCTACATTCATTAAGTTTATTCCACTTCTTTTAATGGCAATTGTTGGTACAATCTATGGTCTTACACACAACTTTGCTGGCGAACCAACATCAATCCTTGCTTCTAACTTTGGTACAAGCGCTGGCAATATGTCACCTCTCTTTGGTGCTGTTGTTGCTACTGCTTTCGCTTATGAAGGTTGGATTCTTGCTACATCAATCAACTCAGAAATTAAGGATTCTAAAAAGAATCTTCCTATCGCTCTTATCTTAGGTGGTATCATCATTATCGCAATTTACCTCTTCTACTACATTGGTGTTGCAGGTGGTGCTCCTGTTAAGACTCTTATGGACGAAGGTACAGCAAGTGCTTTCACAACAGTATTCGGCAACGTTCTTGGTAACATCCTTAACCTCTTTGTTTCAATTTCTTGCCTTGGTACTCTTAACGGTCTTCTTATCGGTACTATCCGTGGTATGTACTCACTTTCAGTTCGTAACATGGGTCCTAAAGTTGACCTTATGAAACAGGTTGACCCAGCTTCTGGTATGCCTTCAAACTCATGTATCGTTGGTCTTGTAATCGTTGCTGCATGGCTTGTTTACTTCTATGGTGCTAACCTTGCACCTACACTCTGGTTCGGCAAGTTCAGCTTTGACTCTTCAGAACTTCCAATCATCACAATCTATGGTCTTTACATCCCAATGTTCATTAAGTTTATGATTAAAGAAAAAGACCTTCCTGCAGTTAAGAGATTTGTTCTTCCTGCACTTGGTGTTATCGGTTCAGCGTTCATGGTTGTTGCTGCTTTTTACTCACACGGCTACACACCATATATTACTGCTAAAGAAGCAGGCGCAGGCTTCAGCTGCCCAGTTCTT
>JAZLET010000032.1:0-3169 GCA_045615405.1 Candidatus Fimenecus sp. | reverse complement strand
AGCGCACAATATAAAAACAATTGCAGGAATTACAAGTATTGCAGTTAAAACAGCACTTCTACCTAATGCTTCATACCCTAAATATGCGCCATAGCAACAAAAGATTATTACAAACACAAGCATAAAATTAACATTTGTTTCAGGGAATACAACGGTGCCTGTAAACACATCTAATCGGGCAATAGTTACCACTGTAAAATAGAAAAACGCCACTATATAAAAGAATGAAATTACTTTTGACAGTTTTGTTGACCGCTCACGAGCCAAATCTAAAAGATTTTTGTTTTCGTGCTTTTTGTAAAGCAAATATATTGGGAGCATAATCAAAATTCCAATAGTTATTCTAAAAATTGGTTGTACAAGCATATCCGAAAGTCGCACATCTTTTGTGTAAGATGAAACATATGTTACCGTTGTAAGTGTACGACTTAAAAACAACATTACATAAAACTGAAATGCACTGATTTTTCCTTTAGTTATCATTTTATTTCTCCATTTTATCTATAAGCATTTTTCGTTTACCCATTTTCCTCCAGTCAGTACGAATAATAAAATCACGCCATGCACCAAGCTTTGTTGGTGACATTGGTGAAGTGAATGGGATTCCATACGGATTTATTGCACAAGCGTTTATAAGCACAACCGCAAAACTTAGCATTATGCCGTAAAGTCCTGAAAGTCCACCGATAACTATAAATGCAAAACGAAGCACCGCTACCGGCTCATAAAGAGTTGAAACTACAAATGAACTTACAGCTGTAAGTCCTACCACAATTATCATTGGGGCAGAAACTATTCCTGCAGTAACTGCGGATTCACCAATTACAAGCGCACCCACAATAGAAATAGCATGACCTACTGTTTTTGGCATACGAAGTCCTGCCTCACGGACAATTTCATAAACAAGGTGAATAAAAATTGCTTCTAGCATTATGGGAAATGGCGTACGACTCTCTTGCCCTGTTATACCAAAAATCATTGTTTCAGGTATAATTTCTTGATGAAAAGTGCAAATCGCAACATAGAGTCCAGGCAAAAATACGCTGACTAAAAATGATGCTATTTTTAACAATCGTATAAAGGTTGCATAGTATGGTCTTTTAAGATAATCGTCAAGAGAATGAAAATGCTCAATAAAAAGATATGGCACAATTAGTGCATTTGGAGTACCGTCAACAATTATGCAAATTTTACCCTCCGCCATTTTTGCGGTTACCACATCAGGACGCTCAGTAAAGCCTACACCACTAAAAATTGATGGATGACGAGTGTCAAGAAATGATTGCAAATACCCTGAGCCAAGAACAGTATCAATTTTTGCATCTTTAAGATTTGCTATCACTTTATCAAGAATTTTTTGATTAACTCTATCGGACATATAACACACGCAAGCGCGAGTTTGTGAGGTTGTGCCTACCTCTACCATTTCAATTTTAAACACGGGATTTCTCACACGACGACGAATCATTGTTATATTGTCTTTAAAGCTTTCAACAAATCCCTCACGAGAACCACGCTCTTGCATTTCCGTATTTGGCTCAAGAGGTGTTCTTTTTGGGAAACTTTGCACCCCAAAAAGCACCGCAAATTGTGAGCCATCGCAAAACATTACAAGGTTGCCTGAAATCAACTCAGCTATTGCCTTATTTAAATCATTTGTAATGGATTTATCAATACTTGCGGACACACGGTCAGCAGCATCATATATTACTTTATCGTTTTCTATATTATCAAAGTCCGCATTTATAATTGGATTCATAATTTGCTGGGTTATAAGCAAACTGTCACACATTCCGTCAAGCATAATAAATGCAAAATCTTTATCATTTACCCTGTAGTTTCTATATTTAACATCAAAACTGTTGCCAAGCTGTGACTTAAAATATCTTACATTAAAATCTAAATCAGTGCTTACATTGACTTTTTGTTTATCTGAGTCATTCTCGCTTGTTATTTCGTTAATCTTTTGTTGAAACCAATTTTTCATAATTATCACCATTTTTATATTTGCCTTAAAACAAAGTAATATTCTACATAAAATGGCAAAAGATAAAAGTGGTGATTTTATGTTTATAACGCTTATAAGAACTGCTGTGCTTTATATTTTTGTAATTGCTATTATGCGACTAATGGGCAAAAGACAAATCGGTGAATTACAACCCACCGAGCTTGTTGTTACCCTTTTGCTTTCTGAAATTATTGCTATTCCTATGCAAGATAACGATATTTCACTTGTTAGTGCAATAATCCCTGTTTTAGTGCTTGTAGGTTTTGAGATTTTAATATCTGTAATAGGTCTTAAAAGTGTGAAAGTCCGTAGTATTATGCAAGGAAACTCAATAATTATAATACGCGACGGTAAACTTGATTTGAAAAAAATAAAAGAGCTTCGTTTCACCATTGATGACATACTAGAAGCTCTTAGACAAAAAGATATTTTTGATATAAGTAAGGTGCAATACGCGGTTGTTGAAACCAACGGAACTATAAGCGTTATGCTAAAGCCACAATATGAGCCCGTTACTCGTGAAGATTTAAATTTAGAGATTAACGATAATGGAATACCCTGTGCTGTTATTGTTGATGGAAGAATTATAAAAACTGATTTTGATAGCTGTAATATGACAATGGAAAAGCTTAAAAAGATTATTAAGAAAGATAAAATAAATATAAAAAACACTCTTTTAATGACCATTGATAAAAACGGTAACAAGACAGTTATTGGGAAGGACGAAAAATGAAAAGAATTTTTTTTGCTATCGGTTCGCTAATCTCGGCAATTTTAATATGCACCATAGGAAATCTTGTTTTAATTGATACCTGTAATAAATTAGAAAGCACTCTTGATGAAGTTGTATATTTTGCGGAAAATGGAGATGAAAAAAACGCACTTAAAAAAGCGGAAGAAGCCACAAAACAATGGGAAGATATACACGGGCGAATTGAGGCGCTTGTTAATCACGCTGAAACTGATGAGCTTGAAGAGTTAATAAAAAGTCTTCCCGTATATGCCCGATTAGGCAATACAGAAAGACTGTGTGAAAAATCAGAAATTGCAATAAACCGCCTTCACCACGTTGTGAAAAACGAAAAGGTTTTAATTAGCAATATTCTTTAAAATTTAAATTAACTTTTCAACATCACTCAGTTTTATGCGTTTTGATACTAT
>JAZLET010000031.1:0-5719 GCA_045615405.1 Candidatus Fimenecus sp. | reverse complement strand
AAAAATCCATTGTATGCCGAAAGTGGGCTAGGGTGTGCTGACTCCAATACAAGATGATTTGGGTTTGTAATGATTTTCTTTTTTGCTCTTGCATTTGCGCCCCAAAGTAAAAATACCATTGGCTCAGGGCGTTGATTAAGTAGTGAAATCACATTGTCCGTAAAGATTTCCCAACCCATACCCTTGTGGGAATTTGGTTGACTTTCTCTTACTGTAAGCACCGTGTTCATTAAAAGTACACCTTGCTGTGCCCAATATGTAAGCTCACCGTGGTCAGGGATTGGGTAACCATATTCCGCATAAATTTCCTTATACATATTTTGTAGTGATGGTGGGGCTTTTACACCCTTTAATACTGAAAAAGAAAGTCCGTGTGCTTGATTTGGTTGATGATATGGGTCTTGCCCTAAAATAACCACCTTAACATCTTTGTAATCAGTATATTTAAGTGCATTAAAGATGTTATTCATGTGTGGATATATAGTTTGTGTTTTGTATTCCTGTACCAAAAATTTTCTCAAATTGAGATAATATGGCTTTTGGAATTCGTCTTTTAAAAGAATGTCCCAACTGTTATTAAACTGTACCATTTTTAAGTCTCTCAATCATCATAAATGCTGATTTATAAATGTCACCACAACCCATTGTAAGCACAAGGTCACCTGCTTTGGCGTGTGCAACAACATATTCTGCAACCTCTTCTTGAGTGTTAAACCATACTGAGTTTGGGATTTTTTCGGCTAATTGTGAAGTATAAATGTCATAAGTGTTCACTTCACGAGAACCCATAATTTCAGTCATAACGCAACGGTCAGGGATTTTAAGCACGTCTATAAACTCTTGAAAATGCATAGCAGTTCTTGAATAAGTGAATGGTTGAAAAACTGCCCAAACTGTGTTGTATCCCATTTTCATAGCTGCTTCAAGCGTAACCTTTAATTCAGCAGGGTGGTGGGCATAGTCATCAATAAAATCAATTCCGTTATATGTGCCAAGGTCTTCAAAACGACGACCTGCGCCTTTAAATTCCTGTAAGCCATTAATACAATCTTCAAACTTTGCACCTGAATAAATTGCACAAGCAATAGCCGAAAGAGCATTAAGTACGTTGTGAATACCAGGAATTGAAAGCTCAATACTACCTAACTTTTCGCCCTTATACATCACATCAAATTTTGTGAATGCACCCTTGTATTCTTTTATATTTTCAGCGTAGTAATCATTTTTATCACTAAAACCGAATGAAATCATTTCTTTACCCTTAATGTCTTTTATAGCTTTAAGGGTGTTTTCGTCATCACCGTTATATATAATTGCTTTTGTAGCGGACTGGGCAAATTTTGTAAAGCTTGAAATAAGATTTTCCATTGTTTTGAAATATTCAAGATGGTCTTCGTCAATGTTAAGAATAACCGCAACATCAGGTGACATATGAAGGAATGTGTCTTGATACTCACAAGATTCCATAACAATAGTTTCAGTATTTCCTACACGACCATAACTGTTTGTAAGAGGTAACTTACCACCAATAACTGCCGATGGGTCTAACCCTGCACCGAGCATAGTTTGAACAGTAAGAGATGTTACAGTAGTTTTACCGTGAGTACCACAAATACCAATACAGTTTGTAAATTGACGAGAAACTTCGCCTAATAACTCCGCTCTTTGGAAAGTTGGAATACCACTCTTTAAAGCTGCTTTAAGCTCAGGGTTTTCTTTTGAAATAGCCGCAGAATAAACTACCATTTCAGCACCTTCAATATTTTCATCGCGTTGTCCCATCATAACCTTAATTCCCATTTTACGAATACGGTCAACAATTGAACTTTCGTTATTGTCAGAGCCTTGTAGTGTGTAGCCTTTGCTGTGAAGAATTTCAGCAAGTGGACACATACCGCTACCGCCAATGCCAATAAAATGTATAACTTTTACAGTTTCTAAAACCTTTGAAATTTCACTCATTTTAATCACCACCCACTATTATATTACATCTTTGCAAAAAATTAAACACCTAATCACCAAAAAAATGAAAAAACATAACATAGTAATAGGTGAGGAGGAGTCTTTATGAGAAATATTGTAATTGTTGGTGGAGATAAAAGGCAAAAATACCTTAAAGAATATCTTGTAAGTAAAGGGTATGATGTATCATCCTATGGACTTTTTGATTGGGATGATGATAGCGATAAATTAAAGGGCTTAATAGATGAAAATTCAGTAATAATTCTACCATTACCAGCAACAAGAAACGACAAAACTATTTTTATGCCGTTTTCTAAAAAAGAGATTGAAATTGAAAGACTACTTTCATTTCTAGGTAAAGAAAATCTTGTATTTGGTGGAATCGTTAAAGGCAATTTACTTTCAAGACTTCGTGAAACAAATGTACCATTTGTTGATTATTATGACGAAGCCTTTATTGAAAAGAATGCGGTGTTAACATCGTTTGGCGCTTTAAAAATAATTCTTGAACACATTGATTTTGCACTACCTATGGGCAATTATGCAGTTACGGGTTATGGTAGAGTTGCAAAAGAAATAGCAAGTCTTTTAACATCTTTATCTTGTAATATTACGGTGTTTGCACGAAATCCCTCACAGCGTGAAGATGCAACAATAAAAGGCTGTAAAGCCTACCCCATAACAAAGCTTTCTTCCCTTGCCAATGAATTTGATATAATTATAAACACTATTCCTTTTGAAATTTTTACACAAGAAACAGTTAAAAACATAAATGAAAATTGCAAGGTTATTGAACTTGCATCAGCCCCTTACGGAATGGATTTTGAGCTTATGCGCAAAAATGGTGTAGATGTTGTTAAAGCATTTGGTTTGCCAGGTAAATACACACCAAAAACCGCAGGGGAGATAATCGGCAAAAAGATAGAAACCAACTTGCAAAAGGAGGAATAATATGCAAAAAGAAACTGTGGGATTTGCCTTGTGCGGTTCCTTTTGCACTTTTAAAAAAGTAATCCCACAAATGAAAAAATTAGTAAACGATGGGTATAAAGTAATTCCCATAATGTCATATACCGCATATACAACGGATACGCGTTTTGGCAAGGCTCGTGATTTTAATGAAGAAATTGAACAAATCTGCAACGAAAAAATTATATATACAATCAGCGGTGCTGAGCCAATAGGCCCCAAAGAGTTGCTTGACGCTTTAGTGGTTGCACCTTGTACTGGTAATACTCTTGGTAAACTTGCAAATGGTATAAGTGATACCTCGGTAACCCTTGGAGTAAAAGCACATCTTCGTAATCAGCGCCCAGTAATTATAGCGGTTTCAACAAATGATGCTCTTGGCACATCTGCAAGAAATATCGGTACACTAATGAATAGTAAAAATATTTACTTTGTGCCAATGCGACAAGACGACTATATAAACAAACCAAACTCAATTGTGGCGGATTTTGATTATATTACCGATACAGTTCGTGAAGTTTTGGCTACAAACAAACAACCACAACCACTATTGTTATAAATAAAAAAGGCAGCCCATTTGGACTGCCTTAACTTTGTACTTTGCATTAATTTTTATTTATTTTTGCTCAAAGAATACTTTAAAAGCACGGTATGCCATATAAACGTCTAACTTTGAAACAACCTCCATAGGTGCGTGCATTGAAAGTACAGGTACACCAAGGTCAATTGTGTCTATGTCAAGGTTTGCAACATACATAGCAACTGTACCGCCACCACCTGCGTCAACCTTGCCAAGCTCACCAATTTGCCATACAACTTGGTTTTCGTTAAGCATTCTACGGATTTTGCCCATATATTCAGCGGATGCATCACTTGTGCCACTCTTACCGCGAGAACCAGTATATTTTGTAATAACAACACCGTTGTTAACAAATGAACAATTCTTTCTTTCACTAACTTCAGGGAAACTTGGGTCAAATGCTGAGTTAACATCAGCTGAAAGACATTCTGATGCTGATAGTACTCTCCAAGGTTCAACTCCGCCCATAACCGCAAGGTCGGAAATAAAGTATTTCATATATGATGAGTTAAGACCTGTGTTACCGTCTGAGCCGATTTCTTCCTTGTCAGTAAGCACAGTAAGGCAAGTATACTCAGGATTTTCTATATTAAAAATCGCTTGAGCAGCAGGGTATGCGCAAACTTTGTCGTCGTGACCATAAGCACCAATAAGACCTCTATCAAAACCGATATCACGAGCTTTAAATGCAGGTACAAGCTCAAGCTCAGCACTTAAGAAATCACCTTCAGTAATGCCGTATTTCTCGTTAAGAATCTTAATAATATTAAGTTTAACCTTTTCGCTACCCTCATCTTTTGAGAATGGGCGAGATCCGATAAGAATGTTAAGTTGTTCACCTTTAATACCCTCACTCATGGTTTGCTTCATTTGGTCAGCAGCTAAGTGTGGAAGAAGGTCAGTAACGCAAAATTGTGGGTCATTGTCATCTTCACCGATATTGATTTTAACCTTTTCGCCATTTGCTTTAACAACAACACCGTGAAGAGCAAGTGGAATAGCAGTCCATTGATATTTTTTGATTCCACCGTAGTAGTGAGTCTTAAAATATGCAAGTGAAGCTTCTTCGTAAAGAGGATTTGGTTTAAGGTCAAGGCGAGGTGAGTCAATATGTGCAGCTGAGATTTTAACACCTTCCGCAATACTCTTTTTACCTATCACACAAAGAATAATTGACTTATCACGATTGTTGTAATAAACCTTATCACCTGCATTATATTTCTTTGTGTTGTCAAACTTAGTATAGCCGCGGCTTTCTGCCTCTTTTACAAAAAATTCTACGCTTTCACGCTCAATTTTTGCAAAGTCTAAATAACTTTTATAACCCTCGCAAAAATCGTCAGCCGCCTTTACAACTGATTCGTCAACTATTTCCATAGCATGCTTTGGCTCATAAAAAAGTTCTTTTTTCATTTCGTTAAGTTCCATTTTATTTTCTCCTTTCGGTTACATTTGTATTTGTGCCACAATTGGGCGAATTTCTACATTTATATCATATGGTGGATAATTCCACAATACAAAATCCGCTTTACTTGTAAAAAAGCTTTCGTCTTTTTGAGCGCTAATTCGTTCTAACGCTTTTTCTTTTGTAATGTTGTCACGCTTCATAATGCGGTCAAGACGAATTTCTTTTGGTGCAATTACCGTAACATTAAAGTCGCAAAGTGAGTTTAAACCACTTTCAAAAAGTGCGATTGCATCAATAATTATACCACGATACCCAACTTCACTTATATCTTTAATTATAGATTTTATTTCTTCTATTACAGCAGGATGGGTAATAGCATTTAAGTCAAGGGTGCTTTGCTCATCAGTAAATGCGCGAGAAGCAAGTAGGGGACGATTTATAGTGCTGTCGTCATTGATAACATCACAACCAAAACGCTCTTTCAATTTATTTTTGACATTTTCATTGTTGTTTATAACATCACGAGCAACTTTGTCAGCGTCAATGTGATAGCAACCGTATGCCATTAGTTTTTGTGCAACGGTGCTTTTACCAGCACCTGTAAGCCCTGTAAGACCAATAATTTTCATTATATCACCTTGATTTTAAATCCACTTGCACGGATTAAACGATTATACACGGCTAACCCCATACCTTTTGTGCTTGGGCAACGAGCATAAACCTTTTTTGCTCCCATTTCGTCAAGCTCACGAAGAGCATCAAAAAGTCTTGCACTTTGAGAGTAACCGTCATTTTCATTG
>JAZLET010000030.1:0-1616 GCA_045615405.1 Candidatus Fimenecus sp. | reverse complement strand
ACATCGTTCCTAACTCAACAGGTGCTGCAAAGGCTATCGGTCTTGTTATTCCTGAGCTTAACGGCAAACTTATCGGTTCAGCACAAAGAGTTCCTGTTCCAACAGGTTCAACAACAATCCTTACAGCAGTTGTTAAGGGTGCTGACGTTACAAAAGAAGGCATCAATGCTGCTATGAAAGCTGCTGCATCAGAAAGCTTCGGCTACAATGAAGATGAAATCGTTTCTTCAGACGTTATCGGTATGAAATACGGTTCACTCTTTGATGCAACACAAACAATGGTTGCTAAGATTGCTGACGACCTTTATGAAGTACAAGTTGTTTCTTGGTATGACAATGAAAACAGCTACACATCACAAATGGTTCGTACAATCAAATACTTTGCTGAACTTTAATTCTTAAATTAAATAAAGCGAGAGCAGGTATCGTAAGATATCTGCTCTTTTTGTTTAGTTATTGTTCAATTTATGTTTTAATAAGTTTATTTTTCTCACAATTCTACTTCGTATGTGTTCATAACAATTATCTACTTCAGGATGTGGAATATTTGAACTGCCAATTATTTCTCTAAACATTCTATTTAATCTTTTCCGTGCCCTTACTGACAAATTAGGTGGTGGCAACGATTCATAATATTCTATATCTTTTTCCATTAATAATCACTCCTTATATGATAATAATAACCCATATGGGGCATTTTAGTCAACCCCATACGGAGTATTTGCTACAATTCTTTTGTGGTGATAATTATGGATACAAGATTAAAGGATTTGCGGACCGACCACGATTTAACACAAGACCAGTGTGCTAAAATCGCGTTCATATCTAAAAACTCATATATACGATATGAAAATGGTACAAGAGTTCCGCCTCTTGACACAATCAAAATTTTTGCAGAATATTACAATGTGTCAATAGACTATATTGCAAAATTAACCAACGAAACAAAACCATATAAAAAATGATTTAGAGCAGGTGTAAAAACTTGCTCTTTTTACTTTATTATGATATTATTAAATTATCAATTTTCAAGGGGATTTTATTATGTCTAAATTTACAGAAAAAATCGTTGTTGGCGCTATGAAATTGGGTATGAAAATTATAGGCGCTGACGTTTCACAGGAAGAAGCAGTACAAGCTTTGGGCGAAGTAACAATTACTGATGGTATGCCTGAAATCCTACGGGAGGCAGCAGCCGAAACAGCAATACTTCTTAAAAATGATGATACATTACCATTTGCTAAAGGCAGTCGCGTTTCAGTTTTTGGTAGAGTACAAAATGATTGGTTTTTCACTGGCTATGGCTCAGGCGGTGACGTTAAAAAGCCATATGGCGTAAATCTTATTGAAGGACTTAAAAACTGTGAAGATTTAGTTCTTAACATAGACCTTGCAAATCTATATGAGACTTGGTGTGGTGCAAATCCTGTTGACCACGGAGTTTGGGGACATTGGCCAAGATTTTATAACGAAATGCCACTTACTGCGGAAATCGTTAAAAATGCGAAAGAAAATAGTGACCACGCGGTTTATGTAATTGGTCGTTCATCAGGTGAAGACCGTGAAAACGCCCTTGAAAAAGGTAGTTTCTATGTAACTGATGATGAAAGAAATGC
>JAZLET010000029.1:0-2680 GCA_045615405.1 Candidatus Fimenecus sp. | reverse complement strand
GATAGAAATCTTCTCATATACTTCTCCACCAATAAAATTTAATAAACATTTTGTTTATTATAAAACATTAAGTTGCTAAATTCAAGGGAATTTGAGATATAGTACACATACTTAAAATTTGTCTATAAACGGGAATAAACCGTACATCATTATATTACATACGGTTTATCTTTGTTAATAATAAAAGTATTTATAGAATGTTGGATACTCGTTAAGTAGTTGTTGAAGAGTTGTTCTTTTACTTGTACCTGGGTCATTAATTGTAAAAGCTGATGCAGTTAGTGTGTTACCACCCTCATAACCAGTAATTACAACCCAATGTTGAGTGCCTGATGCTTTTTTTGCACCGAATAAAACAGGTTTGCCTTCTTTAAGCTTTTGATAAATTCCGCTTAAATAACCGCTACTATTTGTAACCGCTTTAAAATGACTTGGCCAATACACACTACCTGATGAAGTATAGCTTAACTTTTTAGACATATCATCAGGATAAATTGTTGTACCAGTACGGTAAGATTCCATCATAGCAATACCTGTTGTAGCACAACCAATTTGTGCAATAGTTTTACCTGATGTACCTATTTTAACATTTGCCCAGCGTGAATCCGTTTGTTTAAAATTTGGAACATTTAACGAAATCTTTGAATAATTTGTTGATGCAGTATTTGTTGATAAATACTGACTACTTACAAATCCAGTTTTAGTGCCATTATAAAGAATTTTACTCCAACCATTTGTATTTGACAGAACAATTACTATCTCACCTTTTGGTAAAGAATCTTTTATAGCATAGTTTGTACCTGCTCCGCTACGCACATTAAGTGAAGTTGAGTTTGTTTTAACGGTAGCGGTTTTACCTGAATCAGTTTTAATATAGTTTTTATGACAGTAACCATACTTTCCGTCAGCATATTCAACATAATACCAGTTACCTGTTTGTGAAATCAGCGTAATATATGTGCCTTTCGCAAGTGTTTTAACTACTGCACTACTTGTTGATGCGGATTTTCTTACATTGAGTTTTCCACTTGAAATTGACACTATACCTGCTTGTGATGTAGTCGTAGCACCATATGATTTTATTGGCATTACAAATATTGATAACGTAATGATTAATGTTAATAAAATTGATAATAACTTTTTCATAGTCACCTCGTCTTTCTGCATATATGCATACACAGTATAACAAAGGTTTTAGTGGTTGTTAATACTCCAAATCTTGTTAAGGAAATATGTGGTTTTTCTCTTGCAATATTTTTCTTATCATTATATAATTTTACTATAATTTATCTTGCAAGAGGACTAAAAAATGCATTTATTAAAAGTTGACAAATCACATTATGTAGGACAAGCTGACCCATATATTTTAAAAAGTAATGGTAGATATTATATCTATGTAACTGGTCATGATGCTATTTATGCTTATCATTCAAATAATCTTTTTGATGGTTGGGAATATTATGGCGTTGTAATGACTGTACCTAATCACGATTCATTTTGGGCACCAAGCGTAATTGAGCTTGACGGTAAGTTTTATATGTATAACTCTATTGAGATTTACAACGACACACCTGACAAGGGTGGTCATAGAGGGGCTATGCACGTTTCAGTTGCTGATAATCCACTTGGCCCATTTACAGGTACAAAACAAATTTTACACCCTTTCTCAATTGACTCACATATAGTACAAAATGAAGCAGGTCTTTTCCTTTTTTACTCTGCAAACAGATTTGAGGGTGAGCGAATTGGTACTTGTATTTATGTTGACAAGATGCTTGACCCATTCACCCCTGCTGGAAATCCCGTTTTAGTTGTTGAGCCAACACTTGACGAAGATATTTATCGTCGTGACCGCTACAAAAAAGGTCAGCATTGGCACACAATAGAGGGTGCTTTCTACTTCAAAGAGCGCGACTGGCATTATCTTATGTATTCAGGCAACTGTTTTGAACAACCTACATATTACATAGGTTATGCAAGGGCAAAAACTGATGAAACTGACCTTACAAAGATTAAATTTCAAAAATATCCTGATGATAATACATATCATCCAGTGCTTAGTGCAAATAAATTTGAGGAAGGTACAGGACATCACTCGTTAATTAAAGAAGATGGTCAATGGTATGCAATTTATCACGCTCGTGATTATGATGATGGACTTAACGCGAGTGCTTTTGATGCGAGAAACGCAAGAATTTGCAAACTTAATGTTGAAGATGGAATTATCACAGCGGAAAGATATAAGGACCATATATAATATAATGCAAAATTGAAAAAAGCAGTGGGTTAAGCATAAAACTCACTGCTTTTATTGACAACGAAATAGTGTTTTGATAAAATATTTAAGTGATTTTGGAGATGTACCCAAGTGGTTGAAGGGTCCGCACTCGAAGTGCGGTAGGTCGTGAATAACGGCGCAAGGGTTCAAATCTCTTCATCTCCGCCAAAAATGACCTTTCAAATGAAAGGTCATTTATTTTAGGTGATGTGTATGGTTAAAATTAAAGAATTTATAAAAAATGAAATTGTATTGATATTGTCTTTTGTTTTAGCAGTAATTTCAGCATTTTTTGTTACTACCAACAAAGGTTATTTTGAGTATATTGATTTTCGTACATTAGGATTATTATTTTGCCTTATGGCTGTTATGGCAGGACTTAACAGTATGGGAGTCTTTAAA
>JAZLET010000028.1:0-9092 GCA_045615405.1 Candidatus Fimenecus sp. | reverse complement strand
GTCCAAGGAACTTGAAAAACAGTATAATCCGAAAAATGTTGAAGACAGAATTTACAAAGACTGGCTTCAGCACAAATACTTTCATGCAAAGCGTGAAGAGGGTAAAAAGACCTACACTATTGTAATTCCACCACCAAACATTACAGGTCAATTACACATGGGCCACGCTCTTGATAACACATTACAAGATATTCTTATTCGTTATCATAGAATGGCTGGTTATGATACACTTTGGCTTCCTGGTACTGACCACGCGTCAATTGCTACTGAGGCAAAAATCGTTGAAACAATGAGAAATGAAGGCATCACTAAAGAAGATTTAGGTCGTGATGGTTTCCTTACTCGTGCTTGGGACTGGAAAAAACAATACGGTGGTCGTATTATTGAACAACTTAAAAAACTCGGCTCATCTTGTGACTGGGATAGAGAGCGCTTTACTCTTGATGAGGGTTGTAGCAAAGCAGTTAATGAGGTTTTTGTTCGTCTTTATGACAAAGATTTAATTTACCGTGGTAACCGTATGGTTAACTGGTGTCCTTATTGTAATACATCAATTTCGGATGCTGAGGTTGAATATGAAGAGCAAGACGGTTACTTCTGGCATCTTCTTTACACAGTTAAAGAAACTGGCGAAAAGCTTGAACTTGCAACAACTCGTCCTGAAACAATGCTTGGTGATACTGCAGTTGCAATTAACGCTGCTGACGAAAGATACAAGCACCTTCACGGTTGCCATGTAATCTTACCACTTCTTAATAAAGAAATTCCTATTGTTTGTGACGAACACGCTGATATGACAAAGGGTACAGGTGTTGTTAAAATTACTCCTGCTCACGACCCTAACGACTTTGAGGTAGGTCAAAGAAACAACCTTCCTATTGTTCGTACATTCACCTATGACGGTCACTTAACAGGTGCCGAAGACAAGAGAATTGCTGACGAGCTTATCGCAAGTGGTCGCGCTACTGAAAACGAGCCAGAAGTACTTGACTGTGGCAAATACGCAGGTATGACTACAATGGAAGCAAGAAAAGCAATTCTTGCTGACTTAAAAGAGGGCGGATATCTTAAAGAAACTGAACCTCGTAAGCATGAGGTTGGTACTTGCTACCGTTGTCATAACAACATTGAGCCAATGGTATCAAAACAATGGTTTGTTCGTATGGTTCCTCTTGCAAAACCTGCTATTGAGGCGGTAGAAAAAGGCGAAACAAAGTTTATTCCTGAACGCTTTACAAAGAACTACCTTAACTGGATGAACGGTACTCGTGACTGGTGTATTTCTCGTCAGTTGTGGTGGGGTCATAGAATTCCTGCTTGGTATTGTGATGACTGTGGCGAAATGATTGTTACAAAAGACGCAGTTAGCACTTGTCCAAAATGTAATAGTGCAAATATTCGTCAAGATGAAGATACTCTTGATACTTGGTTCTCATCAGCATTGTGGCCATTTTCAACACTTGGTTGGCCTGAACAAACTGAAGACCTTAAGCACTACTACCCAACAAATACACTTGTAACTGGTTACGATATTATCGGCTTCTGGGTATCTCGTATGATTTTCTCAGCCCTTGAATATACAGGACAAGTTCCATTTGATACTGTTCTTATTCACGGTCTTGTTCGTGACGCTCAAGGTCGCAAAATGTCAAAATCTCTTGGTAACGGTATTGACCCATTGGAGATTATTGACCAATACGGTGCTGACGCTTTAAGATTTACTCTTGCAACTGGTAATAGCCCAGGTAACGATATGCGCTTCTCTGATGAGAAGGTTGAAGCAAGCCGTAACTTTGCAAATAAGATTTGGAATGCTGCTCGTTTTATCCTTATGAATCTTGATGAAAATGAGTATGCACCTTATGTGCCAAAGAACCTTGCTATTGAAGATAAGTGGATTTTAAGTAAGTACCACGACCTTGTAAAAGATGTTACTGACTCATTAGAAAAGTTTGAGCTTGGTCTTGCAGTACAAAAACTTTACGACTTCATTTGGGATGTATTTTGTGACTGGTATATTGAAATTGCAAAAATCCGCCTTAATGGTGAGTGCGCAACTGCAAAGGCAACAGCTAAAGCAGTGCTCGTTTATGTAATGTCAAATACACTTAAGCTTTTACATCCATTTATGCCATTCATTACTGAAGAAATTTGGCAAACACTCCCACACGATGGCGAGTCAATTATGATTTCACAGTGGCCAGTATTTAGTGACGAGCTTTCATTTAAGGCTGACGAAACTGAAATGGAAAGAGTTATGACCGCAATTAAGGCAGTTCGTAACCGTCGTGCTGAAATGAATGTTCCACCATCAAAGAAAGCAAAGATTTTCATTGAAACATCTTATGAAAACACATTCAGTGAAGGTGCAAACTTCTTTGTAAGACTCGCATCAGCAAGTGATGTCCAAATTGTTAAGGGCTACGAAGAAGATGGCGCAGTTGCGATTATTACTGAAGATGCAAGACTCTTTATTCCATTAGACGAGCTTGTTGACTTTAAGGCTGAGCTTCAAAGACTTCAAAAAGAGAAAGAAGCAGTGCTTAAAGAAATCGCATTTGTATCAGGTAAGCTTAACAACGCTAACTTCGTTGCAAAAGCACCTGAAGCCCTGGTTAACGAGCAACGCGAAAAGCTTGCAAAATATAACGAAAAACTTGCAATGTTAAACGAGAGTATTGCAAAAATTGAAAATAAATAAAATTGATTCTTTTTTCACAATACCGCGTGTCCTTTGACTCGCGGTATTTTTTGTAAATGTTGACAATTTCTCACAAAATGCTATAATCAAATCAAAGAGGAGGAGATTGTATGGACTCTATTATTATAGTAGTTTTAGCGTTCTTAGCGGTTTTGGCGATTGTTGTCTTAATTGTTGAGGGTGTTTCACGCTTAATAAGAAGATTAATTAATGGCCCTGAAATTGATGAAGAAGAAATAAAAAGAATTCGCGAAGAAAGGGAAAGACTTCGTCGTGAAGAAGATGCAAGGCGTCTTGCTGAGGAATTGGCTCGTCAAAAAGCTATTCAAGAAAAAAACCAAGCAAGAATCAATCATCTTAAAGCAATAGGTGAGGCTGGTTATTATGAGTATAAGGTAATTAGCATTGCTGACAAGAAGGGCGCGGTTGATATTGAGGCTATTACAGCGCAACTGAATGATTTAGGGCTTGATGGCTGGCAATTACAATGTGGCTACACGAATGAGTTGGGTAAAAATTCATTATCAATTGCGGGCTTTGGCCGAAATTATACCAGCGACCAAAATGTTTTAATTCTTAAACGCTTTATAAAGTTTGAATAAGTAGCAAAAAATAAGACCTCTCGTTTTGAGAGGTCCTTTTTTATGCTTATTTTCAATTATTCCTTAATCATAAGTGACTTAACAATAGCAGTCATTTCTTCTTTACCATAAATAACTGGTACTGGGTAAAGTGGGTTACCTTCTTTAAGTGCTCTTTCTACGATAATTGGAATATCTTCTTCCTTAATTTGAGCAAAGCCCTTTGGAATACCCATTTTTTTGTTCATACCATAGATTTCAGCAATAAATGCTTTAGCCTTTGCCTCTTCACTGTCACCAGCAATACCAACAATGTCAGCAAGTTTTGCAAGTGGCTTGTAAACTGCGTCTCCATAGCTTTCAAGCATTACAGGAAGAATTACTGCGTTTGCAAGACCGTGAGGAATTCCGTATTGACCGCCAAGGTTGTGAGCAACCGCGTGAACATAACCAACATAAGCACGAGTAAACGCCATACCTGCATAGTAAGAAGCGAGAAGCATATTATTTCTTGCTTCAATGTTTTTACCGTCAGTATATGCTGTATAGAGGTTTGCAAAAATCATTTTTGTTGCCTTTTCAGCATACTGTGTTGTTGATTTAACATTTGATTTACCAATGTATGCTTCAACAGCGTGTGTAAGAGCGTCCATACCTGTTGTTGATGTGATATGTGGTGGAAGACCAACTGTAAGCTCAGGGTCAAACACTGCAAAGCGTGGACGAAGGAATGGGTCGTTACAAGCATTCTTTTCGTGTGTCTTAGAGTTAGAAACAACCGCTGCAAGAGTACATTCTGAGCCTGTACCTGCTGTTGTTGGAACTGCAAAGAATGGTGGAAGTGGACGAAGAATCTTCATAAGTCCGCGCATTTTTTCAACTGGTTGATTTGGCTTAACAACTCTTGCTGCTGCAATCTTTGCACAGTCCATTGGTGAGCCACCGCCAAATGCGATAATACCTTGGCAACCGTTAGCGTTGTACATATCTTTTGCTTCTTCAATATTTTCAATTGTTGGGTTTGGTTGAGTGCCGTCATAAACTACATAAGCAACTCCTGCGTTGTCCATTTCTTCATAAAGAGAATTGAGAAGTCCAAGTGATGTAAGACCCTTATCAGTTACGATAAGTACCTTTGTAAGTCCCTTTTCTTTAATAAGATTAGGAAGTTTGCGGATGCTACCAGGGCCTGTAAGCATAAATGGTTCGCCCCATGGCATAAAGCATTCAGCTACAAACATAACCTTTTGAAATACTCTGCAAAATGCCTTGTAAAAAGTTGTCATAATAAAAAATCCCCTTTTCATTAATTTTTATTTATACTATTGAAAATTTCAATAGCTAATTTACTGTCATAATCAATTTGTGCCTTTAACTCGTCTTTAGAATTGAATTTCTTTTCAGCTCGTAAAAAGTCAAGCAATTCAACCTTAATCTTTTGGTAATATAAATCACCGTCAAAGCCTAAAATACAAGTTTCCGAAAGCACTTGGTCACCACCAACTGTTGGATGACAACCAAAATTTGTAACTGATGGGTAAATTACACCATTTACTGTTGACTGTGAAGCATAAACACCGTGCTTTAGGTTTATAAAGCCTGTAGGGAAATGCTGATTAATTGTAGGAAAGCCGAAAACCTTTTTGCCGATTTTGTTACCTTCTACAACAAGAAAATCGTAAGAGAAATTACGACCAAGCATATCGTTAGCAGTTTTAATATCACCATTCGCCAAAGCTTCGCGTATTCTTGTGGCACTAATCATTTCGCCTTTGTAGTCAATGCTTTTTGCCATCTTGTAAATTATACCATACTTTTTGCATAATTCACACAAAATTTTACTGTTACCGCCACCGTCTTTGCCGAAAAGAAAATTCTCACCGCAAATAACTGCGCCAACATTGTGTTTGTTTATAAGAATATCTCGCAAAAATTCTTCAGGAGAAAGATTACGGATTTCCTCAAAGCTTACATGCACAGGCAATACGCCTAACTCTTTTGCTTTTTCCTCTTTATCTTCACTTGTAATGAGCAGTGGGGGAGCAATCCCCTTAAGCACCGCTTGTGGATGCATATCAAACATAAGCATTGCAGGTGTAAAGCCCTGACTTGCAAATGCTTTCGCCTCGTTAAGTACATTTAAGTGACCCCTGTGCAATCCGTCAAAGGTGCCAAGCGCCAATGCAAGTTTTTTCATTCGTCTATTAGCACCCTCCTTACACTTAGGTCGCTTTTATCTTCTTCTATCTCGCCAAGTCCTAAAAGTTTTCTTTCAGGTGAGTAAACACGATAAATCCCAACAGGGTAGTCGCCGTGAAGTCGTGCATAGTCTAATGCACCGCCATTGTGAAAACGATTTGCTTGTGGACTTGTAACTACAATTTCAGGGTAGCTCATAAGTGCATTTTCAACTGATGTGATTACACCCTCAGCCTTGTTTTCACTTACAAGCATTTCTAATTCCTTTAGAGTAACTGATTTTTCAATAGAAAATCCGTTTGCCTCAGTGCGACGAAGCTCAGTCATAACCGCGCCACAGCCCAATTCTTTGCCAATGTCGTCACAAAGTGAGCGAATATATGTACCAGCCGAGCAAGTAACATCCATTGAAAATTCAGTACCGTTAAAGTCGTAAACATTTAACTTTTCTATGGTGATTTTGCGACTTTCTCTTTCAATTTCAATGCCCTTACGAGCCAAATCATAAAGACGCTCACCATCTTTTTTTAAAGCCGAATACATTGGCGGAGTTTGTAAAATCTCACCAATATAATTCTTTGCAACGGCTAACAACTGCTCTTCTGTAACATTAACTGAAGCTTCACTTAAAATAGTGCCTGTAATGTCTAAAGTGTCAGTTGTAATGCCAAGCCTTACCCTTGCGGTATAGCTTTTTTTATGTAAGGGCAACAATTCAATAAAGCGTGTAGCGTGACCTAGCATAATAACGAGTACACCGGTAGCCATAGGGTCCAGTGTGCCTGTATGTCCCGCTTTTTTAACACCAAGAAGGCGAGATGCTTTTTTAACCGCCATAAAAGATGTCATATCACGGGGCTTGTCAAGACAAATTATGCCTGTCATTAGAATTCCGCCTTTATAACATTAAGTAATTTTTCTTTAACCTCATTAAGTGAACATTCAAACTCACAACCTGCCGCAGCGTGATGTCCACCGCCGCCAAATTGACCACAAAGCTTTGCCGCATCATACGGAGCAACCGTGCGCACTGAAACCTTGTAGCTGCCATTGTGACGCTCACGGATTGTAACACCGATTTTAACACCCTCAATTTTACGAGGAAGCGCTGCAATACCATCACACTCAGTTGAGCTTGAGCCACTTTCTTGGAACATTTTACGAGTGATTGTCATAATTGCGCATTTGCCGTTAAAATAACTTTCAATAGATGAAACTGCCATTTGTTCAAGGCGTAAATATGACAAGGATTTTGTTTCAAACATAAGGCGATTAATATTTACATAATCAGCGCCTTTTTCCATAACCTCTGCCGCAATTCTATGTACGGTAGGTGTGGTGTTTGAAAACATAAAGCAACCAGTGTCAGTTGCAAGGCCAGTATAAACACAACTTGCAATAGCAGGTGTAATGCTAATACCTAACTCACAAATAACCTCATAAATTACAGCCGCAGCCGCAGCGCTACCTTTTAAAAGAAGATTTTCGCTGTATTCCTTGTTGGTCATATGATGGTCAATGCATAACCATATATTATCGCCATACATTTCCTCGTAAGCTTCACCTAAAAGCTTTTTGTCGGCAATATCAACTGCAATTATTTTGTCGTATGGGATTTCGTTGTTGTCAACACCATCCCAAAGATAAGAATACTTTTGGTGCATAGGGTCAACACAACGGACATACGACTTTTTACCCATTAAATCAAGTGTACGCTTTAATGCAAACGCACTGCCAAGAGTATCACCATCAGGGTTGCGATGCGAAAGAATAAGATAATTATCGTATTCCTTTAAGAGTGATGCGCACTCTTTAACACAAATTTTACTCATAAATTATTCCTCATCGTCAGTAACACTTGTACTTTCAATTTTTTTAAATATTTCCATACCGTGTTCAACTGAATCATCAGCAATAAATTTAAGCTCAGGAGTTTTGCGAAGGTGTAATTTGCCACCAACCTCACGACGAATAAGTCCTGTTGCTGATGTAAGACCTTTAACTGCCTCTTTAGCGTCTTCTATGCCACTCATTGAGCTAACATAGACCTTTGCATAAGACAAATCAGAGCTTACATCAACACGAACAACAGTTAAAAATTTATCTTTAACTCGCGGGTCTTTTAATTCGCGGATTATAGCAACAATTTCACGCTTAATATCTTCTGAAACTCTACCTGTTCTATATCCTGCCATTAGTCTCTATATTCCTCCATAATGAAAGCTTCAAAAATGTCGCCTTCCTTAACGTCGTTAAACTTGTTAAGACCAATACCACACTCATAGCCTGAAGCCACTTCTTTAACGTCATCCTTAAATCTCTTAAGAGATGAGATTGAATCTTCAGCAATAACAATACCGTCACGAACAACGCGGATTTGAGCGTTTCTTGTAACCTTACCATTAAGCACATAAGAACCTGCAATAGTACCGGCGGAAGAAAGCTTAAATACGTTACGAACTTCAATACGACCAAGTAATACTTCGCGGAATTTAGGTGCAAGCATACCCTTCATAGCGTCTTCAATTTCTTCAATACAGTCGTAAATGATACGATACATTCTCATATCAACGCCGTCACGCTCAGCAATTTCAGTAGCAACTGGGTCAGGACGAACATTAAATCCAACGATAATAGCATTAGATGCATTTGCAAGCATAATATCTGATTCGCTTACTGCACCAACGCCACCGTGAATAACCTTAACCTGAACCTCTTCATTAGAAAGCTTTTCAAGGTTTTGCTTAACTGCTTCAACTGAACCTTGAACGTCAGCCTTAACGATAATGTTAAGAGTCTTAATTTTACCTGCATTAATAGATGAGAACAAGTTATCAAGAGTAACCTTTTGATATTGATTAAATTGCTCTTCTTTCTTTTCTTGCTTTCTCTTTTCAACAAGCTCACGAGCAAGGCGTTCATCAAAAACTGCATTAAATACGTCGCCTGATTGAGGAACCTCATCAAGACCCATAATTTCAACAGGAACTGATGGACCAGCCTCTTTAAGTGAACGGTGCTTATCGTCAACCATAACACGAACACGACCAACTGCAGTACCTGCAACAACAATGTCACCTGAATGAAGTGTACCATTTTGAACAAGAAGTGTAGCAACTGGACCTTTACCCTTGTCAAGACGAGCTTCAATAACAATACCCTTAGCCGCTCTGTTAGGGTTAGCCTTAAGCTCTCTCATTTCAGCTGTAAGAAGAACATTTTCTAAAAGTTTATCAATATTCATATGTGTTTTTGCTGAAACAGGAACACAAATAATATCGCCACCCCATTCTTCAGGAACAAGACCATGCTCAGTAAGTTGTTGCATAATCTTATCGACTGTTGTGCCTGGTTTATCCATTTTGTTAATAGCAACAATAATGTCAACCTCAGCCGCTTTAGCGTGGTTAATAGCCTCTATAGTTTGTGGCATAATACCGTCGTCAGCAGCAACAACAAGAATTGCAACATCAGTTGCTTGAGCACCACGAGCACGCATAGATGTAAATGCAGCGTGACCAGGTGTGTCAAGGAATGTAATATACTGACCGTTAAGATTTACTCTATAAGCACCAATGTGCTGAGTAATACCACCTGCCTCAGTAGCAGTA
>JAZLET010000027.1:0-1796 GCA_045615405.1 Candidatus Fimenecus sp. | reverse complement strand
GCAAACTTAAAGGCTCAGCAGCAACTCTTGTTGCAAATGGTGATATAGTAGCAGCACTTGGTGTTGATATGAATGGTGCTACAAGACGCGCAGCAGCATTAGCAGGTGTTGACTTCTTAAAACCAACTTATGGTACAGTTTCTCGTTACGGTGTAATTTCTTGCGCTGCATCAGGTGAACAGGTTGGTGTTTATGCAAAGGATGCCCAAAAGATTGCTGAAATTATGGGCGTTATCGCAGGCTATGACGAAAAAGATGGCACTTGCCTTCGTAACGAAAGCTACGACTACTCACTTGTAGATGTAAAGGGTAAAAAAGTTGCTCTTAACAAGTATCTTCTTGACAAAGCGGATGATGCAACAAAAGCAAAGGTTCTCGCATTTGCTGAGTCACTTCGTGCAAACGGTGTTGAAGTTACTGAAATCACTTGTGATATGCCTGAAATTGCAAACACAGCTTGGCAAATTCTTATGTGTGCTGAAACTTGCAACAACGTTTCTCGTTATGATGGTGTTAAGTTCGGCCACCGTGCAAAAGAATACAAAAACATTGACGAATTGTATGTGAATACAAGAACTGAGGGCTTTAACTTCCTTACAAAAGCGGTTATTCTTTATGGTAGCGATGTTCTTTCAAAGAATCGTTATAAAGATTGCTACGACAAATCACTTCGTGTTCGTCGTGTAGTGGCTGAAGGACTTCAAAAAGCATTTAGTGAGTTTGATGCAATTCTTACTCCTGCTTGTAGTTGTGCGGAGTATGAAGCATACGATATTAAAGATGCTTTCGGCAAAGTATTTAATGAAAGTGTATTCACAGCGGTACCAAACCTTATTGGTATTCCTGCTCTCGTTACAAATGGCGTTCAGCTTATGGGTAACCATTTTAGCGAAAGCACACTTTTAAGTCTTGCTAACAGCGTTGAAAAGGAGGGCAAATAATATGAAATACGAACTTGTTATGGGCCTTGAAACTCACGTTGAGTTAAGCACCGAATCAAAGATTTTCTGCTCTTGCGGTGGTCACTTTGCTGCAAACGAGCCAAATGATTGTGTTTGTCCTGCTTGTTCAGGTATGCCAGGTATGTTGCCTGTTATGAATAAGCGAGTTGTTGAACTTGCAGTTACTGCAGGTCTTATGCTTAACTGTAACATTAACCGTTACACAACATTTGACAAGAAAAACTATTATTATCCTGACCTTCCTTGCGCATACCAAATTACACAAATTAACCATCCAATTTGTACTGACGGTTGCGTAACACTTAAAACAAGTGAGGGTACAAGAGATATTCGCATTAAACAAATCCATATGGAAGAAGATGCAGGTAAGCTTGTGCATAGCGGTAACTCATCATTTGTTGACTTTAACCGTACAAGTGTTCCACTTATTGAAATTGTTACTCAACCTGACTTCCGTAGCGCTGAAGAGGTTATAGTATATCTTAATAAGCTTAAATCTATGTTCCGTTCAAGCGGTATTTCAGAGTGCGAAGAGGGTGCTATGCGTTGCGACGTTAACATTTCAGTTCGCCCTGAAGGTAGCGAAGAATTTGGTGTTCGTACTGAAATCAAGAATATGGCATCATTTGAAGCTATTGAACGTGCAATTAAGTATGAGGCACAACGTCATATTGATGCTTTAGAATATGAAATTGAAGAGCTTGTTCAAGAAACAAGACGTTTTGATGATGCTAGTGGTAAAACATTTGCAATGAGAAATAAAGAAACCGAAGCGGATTATCGTTATTTCCCTGATGCAAACCTTATGCCAATTATTATTGATGATGCTTGGCT
>JAZLET010000026.1:0-8551 GCA_045615405.1 Candidatus Fimenecus sp. | reverse complement strand
AGTGTACCATAAGGTAAATTCTTGAAAGACCAACAAGGGCTGAGAATACAGGGAATATCCAAGCAACTTTCTTGTTTTTCATAACAAGAAATATTGCAACACCTAATTCAAATGCAGCAGTTGTGTGACCTGATGGGAATGACTTTTCACTTTCAATGTGTCCGCCTGCGAATTCGTGCCAAGCCATAAATATAGGATTGTCAGCGTAGTAAATATAAGGACGAGGACGAGCAAAAAGTGGTTTCATTACAAGGTTTGTAAGAAGTGTACCTACAAGCACTGCAAAAAGTACAGCCATACCGAATTTGCGAGTTTTCTTGAACAAAATCATAATTGCACCCGCAACCGCCATAGGAATAACAAACTCTGAGCCGCCAAAGAAAGTGATAAATTCTGCAACAACATTCATAAAAGCACTTTGAATTTGTTCGCCAAAGAATGTGAAAACGCTCATATCAAATGAGTCAAAAATTGAAAAATCCATATTCCAATCTCCTTTATTAAGTTATGACATTATTTTACAATAGTTTTCTTGCTTTTTCAAGATGTAATTGATTTAGAATATAAAAAGAGCAGTCGCAAGACTGCTCTTAATTTTTAATTTTTCCAATTAATTTTAAGCTCTTTAATTTCAAGTCCGTTATTAGTTGGAAACCATTTTTCACCAAGTGTCATATCGCTTTCTTTAGCCAATACATCAACTGTCAAAAGATTTGTACAGTTATAGAAAGCATATTCGTTAATTGTTGTAACACTTGCAGGAATTGTAATTTTTGTAAGTCCATAGCAATATGAGAAAGCATCCTTGCCAATAGTTGTAAGAGCATCAGGTAAATTGATTTCTGTAATTGCTTCACAATGGAAGAAAGCTTTTTCCTGAATTTCTTTTACAGTGTTAGGCAAAGTAATTTTTGTAACTTTTGTGCATTTGTAAAATGCCTTTGTGCGAATTGTTTCAACTGCGTCTGCAACCTTGTATTCACCCTCTTTAGCAGGTGGGAAGAACACAACAGTTTTCATATCTTTTGTATAGATTACACCGTCAATAGTACAAAAATATTCATTTGCCTCGTCAACAGTATATTTTGCAATATGCTGATTATTTTCAAGTGCCCAGTTGCCGATTTCTTTAACATTTTTACCAATGACAAATTCAGTAACATATTCAAGATTAGTAGCAGCAAAATCAGCGATTTTTGTAACAGGAACACCTTCAAACTCATCAGGAATTAAAATTTTTGTAACAGTAGATTTGTTAGGTACACCAGTAACTGTTGCTTCACCGTTTTCAATCTTATACTTAATACTTTCGTCACTACCACTTAAAAGAGTAGAAACTGAACTACAACCTGAAAAGGCGATACAAATACAAATAATAAGTGCAAAAATACTTATAATTCTTTTCTTCATATTAAACCGCCTCACTTTCTGCTTTGTCTTCTTCAAGAGCACGAACACGCTCTTGTAATTCCTTTACACACATATCGTGTTTTTCTCTTGTTAAGTCGTAGAAGATGAACGGAACAGTCAAAAGTACAAGACCAATTACTGAACCCCATGTATAAAGATTAAATACATTGTTAAGAATTTGTGTGTCAAAAAGTACGTCCCAGTCAGATGTAAAGCCAACTCTTGAAAGTAACCAAGGCATAATATAACCGATTCCCACGGTAACAGGATTCAAGAACCAACCGAAAACACCAGACATAGCATCTGCACGCTCACCATATTTCCATTGGTGATATGTAAGAATATCAGCATTAAGACCAACGTTGACACCATCCATAACGGGTGCAATAGCATTTTTAAGGAATAATGCAACTAAGAATATTACAATGTTTTCCATTTTAACAGCAAGGGCAATACCTAAAACTGTAAGAAGTGTAATACCACGGAAACTTATAAGAATATTTCGTTTTTGGAATCGCTTTGTAAGAATTGGGCAAAGAATGTTACCAAATGTCATACCTATAGCAACAATGTTACCTGCAATACCTGAGAACCATTCCATACGAAGTGAATAAACAAACCACCAACTAAGTAGGTTGCCAACAAGACCGTGCCATTGGCCAATTACATTTGAAATGTTTGTAATCCAAAAATATTTGTTTTTAAGAACATTTTTAGCACCTTTAAAGAAGGTAACTTGTGCGCGTTTTTCCATTGGTGGCTCAATAACTCTTTCTTTACAAAAAACTGAAAGTAAAGACATTGCAGCACCAATAAATGTAAAAATAGGAATAAACACTTTATATGTTTTAAGATTTAAGTAACCGCCAGTTGATACAATAAGCATTGGCCAAATAGCTGCAACAATTGATGAGAAAAGACCTGAAAGAATAGGTGCAATTGAGTGAAGCTTTTGTCTTTCCTGTGAGTTAGGTGTCATAAATGTAACAAGAGTATTAATGCCTATATAGTTGTTATAGAAATATGACATTAAAGTAAATGCAAAATGAAGAATAATAAGCTTATTTGTATAGCTCATATTTTGCACAGGAAGATATGAAATTGCGGAAACCATAAGTGCAGTTGGAATTGCACAAATAACAACAAATGGCTTAAATCTTCCGTATTTTGCGCAGAATTTTTTACGCACAAACCAATGGAAATAATCCCAAATAGCACCAGCAACAAGCATATTACCGACTAATTGTGGAAGGCCATTGATAACTGACTCAAACATTCCTTGAGGTAAGAAATAACAGCCAATACCGATTAAAAGCTTACCACTATAAGAAAGATGAGCAAAAATTTTGGTTTTCTTTTCAAGAATACCGTGATTTTCATAAATTAACACATTAATTGGATTCATAAACATAAGCACGTAGCCAAGTACTGTGCTTATAATATTGATAACTGAAAAGTCAATGGTTGCAATTCCCATAACAGCACCACAAAAGTAACCTGCAGAGAAAGTAACATACATTGCCACACACCCAAAAACATAAGTGCCACCTTGTGCAAGGGTATAAGCCAATATTTCTTTAAGTGTTAAATATTCGCCCTCGTTAGGAGTATTCCAATTCTTTTTAACATAAGAGGGGATACCCTTAACTTTTTCTATAATTTCAGTTTTGTTCATCTCTTCATCCCTTTTCAACGTATATACATCATTATACAATATCGTATTGGCAAAATAAAGCAATAGAGTATAAAATAAATTTTTTTGTTAATTGTGACACAATAAAGCTTTTTAATATGTAATAAATGACTAAAAAAAGCGGTAAGCATAATGCCTACCGCTTAATGTTTATTTAAGGACAAAAAGTAATACTATATAACTGAAGTAAATTCCAAGAAGCGTAATACCTTGCCAACGTGAAAGTTTTTGCTTAATAAGTGTTGGAATTGTCAAAATTGCCATAACACCAAGCATTACAGGAATATCAAGCACTAGTGATGAGTTGATACCGGCAATATAACCTGAAACAGGAACATCAAATGGACTAATTGTAATTGCAGCACCGCTTACAAGAACAAGGTTGAAAAGGTTTGCACCGATAATGTTGCCAAGCGACAATGAGCCGTGTCCTTTAATAAGAGATGTAATTGCAGTTACAAGTTCAGGAAGAGATGTGCCAAGAGCTACAATTGTAAGACCAATAACTTTTTCAGAAACGCCACATTCACGGGCAATGGTTTGAGCATTTTCATTAAGAAGACTTGCGCCGATAGCAATAAGAATTGCACCGATTATCAACATGAGAATATCTTTAAGAAGACTATCTTTAGTACCATCTTCTTTTGATTCAACCGTATGGTCTTCGCCACTTTTTGCTTCAAGTTCAGCTTCACTAACCAAAGCACCTGATTTTTCTTCTAATTCAACAGTATCAATGCCAACAGCGGACTTCTTCATTCTAAGAACAGTTGAAATCATATAAACAATAAATCCAGCAAGCAATATAATACCTGTCAAACGTGAGAAAGTGCCAATCGTGTAAGATACCCCGCAGTAAAATGCGGCAGCACCAAAGAAGAAGCTAACTGGGAATATCATACTTTTTCTTGCAGCAGGACCCGGCTTAATTGCAACAGTAATAGCAGAAATAAGAGCAGTATTACAAATGATTGAGCCGATAGCATTACCATAAGCAATTGAGCCACTATCTTGCATGGCTGCACGTGCAGAAACCATAACTTCAGGAAGTGTGGTGCCGATTGAAACAACAGTTGCACCAATTAAAATTTCAGGCAAATGGAAACGACGAGCGATACCTGATGCGCCATCAACGAACCAGTCGCCACCCCTAATAAGTAAAATAAGACCGACTAACAGCCAAAAAATAGGAATTAATAAATTCATTTTGTTTTTCTCCTTAAAATAAAAACGGATTCCCAAAGCACAGGGAATCCGCATAAGAACACAAAAATTTTGAGTTCACCAAAGCAAATAGAAGAACAAACTTCTATGACAGACTCCACCCTTGCTTGAGGTACTCAAAAATTATATATTACATTGTTAAAAAAGTCAACAAGTTAAGTGCAACTTGTTGACTTTTTATGGTTTAATTTTTACTAAAAGAGATTTTAATTAATTCTCTTGCCTTTGTTAAATCAAGTGACTTATCAAGATACATTAACTGTACCATAATATTACCCGCAGCAGTTGCCTCAATAGGTCCTGCGATTACCTTTTTGCCTGTATACTTTTCGGTAAGCAAGTTAAGATAACTATCTTTGCAGCCACCACCAACAATATTAATAACGTCAATTTTCTTGTTGCTAATTTCTTCAATAACCTTAACCGCATCATCATAAGCTTTTGCAAGTGAATGATAAACTGAATTAAGCACGTCACCAATAGGAAGTTCAGGTTTTTGAAGGTAATTTCTAATTGCATTAAGCATATTCTCGGGAGCCAAGAAATCTTCAGCGTTAGGATTTATGTATTCAACAAAATCACTAGCCATGGCCATTTGCATCATTTCATCATATGTGTATTTCTTTTGTAGGTTTTTACGGATATTTTGTAAAAGCCACATACCCATAATGTTTTCAAGAAAACGATAACGATGGTTTATACCACCCTCATTAGTAAAGCCTGAATTCATAGCCTTTTCACAAGTAACAGGCTCTTGGTTTTCAGTACCAATAAGACTCCAAGTACCTGACGAAATGTAAATTCCGTTATCACCAACTGAACAAGCCGCAACTGCTGATGCAGTATCGTGTGATGCACAAAGAATAACCGTTGTGTCAAAGCCAATTTCAGCCTTAACCTCATCACTTAAATTACCAACAACTGTGCCAGGTAACGAGAGGGGACTAAAGATTTTTTGTGGGATTCCTAACTTATTAAGAATTTCTTCATCACGCTCAAAGGTGTTAACGTTAACAAGTCCACCAGTTGTGCTAAGCGTATACTCGTTTTTGATTTCACCTGTAAGCTTAAATGAGAAATATTCAGGCATCATTAAAAAGTATTCTGCCTTGTCTAACTTCCCACTCTTTTTGTCACAATATAACTGATAAATTGAGTTATAGTTTGTGGCTTGAATGCCTGTGCGTTCATATAACTCTTTTCTTGGAATAACTTTGTCAATTTCTTCAGGAATACCTAAAGTTCTTGAGTCGCGATATGCTACAACAGGCATAATTTCCTTTTTGTCCTTATCAAGAAGCACATAGTCAACGCCCCAAGTATCAATAGCAACTGTGTCAGGAGTAATACCACGATTTTTACACTCTTTAAGTCCATTTTTAATCTCGTTAAATAAGTGGTCAACATCCCAACAAAGATTACCATCAATATCTACTATTCCATTTTCAAAACGATATATTTCTTGGAGCTTTAGCTTACCATCTTCTATGTAACCAAGAATATGACGACCACTTGAAGCACCCATATCAATAGCTAAACAGTATTTCATTAGATAACACCTTTTTGAAGAATAAGATTTGCATAAAGTGCAGATTCACCAGTTGCAATAATAGCGTAGCATTTTTTTGCTTCTTCATAAAATGCAAAACGCTCAATTTCGCCAAATGCATCAGCACCACGATTGTCATGCTTTGCAACTATTTCTTTGTATTCGTCCCAAATAGGTGTTTCCACATTGTCTCCAGCCATAACTTGCATTAAAGAAACAGGTGAGTCTACATAAGTGTCAAGTGGGAATACTGTAAGAATAGCGTCAAGCAAATCAGTTGCCTTGTGTCCGTCTGCGCGAATTACAATAGCATCTTTACCCATGCTTTCAGCAGGGAAATTAGCATCAGCAATAACAATACGGTCGCTGTGTCCCATTTCGCAAAGGACTTTAAGCATTTCAGGTGATAAAATTTTTGGTATGTTTTTAAGCATTATTCATCTTCCTTATTGTAGTGTTTGTAACCAGGGTGTTTACCTGTAACACCATAGTAGTTTTCTCTTAAGTATAAGAGCTTGTCAATTTGGGGTTTTGAAATTTCTTGTGCACCACCAAGAATGTGAGCAGTAAGAGAAATTTTTGCAAACAACTCAAGTGTTTCCATTCTATAATATGCAGTAATAAGGTCGCAACCAACAGTGAGAGCACCATGATTTTGTAAAAGCATAACGTCGTGCTCTTTAAGATATGGCGCAATTGCCTCAGGCACTTCATTTGTACTTGGTGTGCCATAAGGTGTAAGCGGAATTGAACCGATTGCAACAACAGTTTCAATCATAGAGTATTCGTCAAGTGATTTACCTGCAACTGCATAACCGGTTGCTGTTGGTGGGTGAGCATGTACAACTGCACCAACATCTTCACGCTCTTTATAGCAACGAAGATGCATTTTAATTTCACTTGATGGCTTGTATGGTGCACCCTCAAGCACTTCACCATCAGCATTAATAATAACAAGTTTTTCAGGTGTAATAAAGCTCTTGCTGATACCTGTTGGTGTAGCCATAAAGTTACCGTCAGGGAGTTTTACTGAAACATTACCGTCGTTTGCGGCAACCCAACCGAGTTGCCACATTTTATGACATACATCGCAAACTTGTTCACGAATCTCCATATATGATAAATTTTCCATTATGTGTATTGCTCCTTAATTATTTCTTGAAAAGTGGACCAAAGTTTTCACAAGCTCTATAGTCAGCACTTTCTTTGTCCATACCGAATGCATTCCATGCTGCAGGACGGAAAATCTTTTCATCAGGAACATTGTGCATACAAACAGGAATACGAAGCATTGAGCAAAGAGTGATAAGGTCAGCACCAATGTGTCCGTAAGAAATAGCACCGTGGTTAGCACCCCAGTTATTCATAACTTCATAAGCAGTTTTAAATGAGCCTTCACCAGTTGTTCTTGGAGCAAACCAAGTACAAGGCCAAGTGTAGTCAGTTCTCTTCCAAAGCTTATCAGAAACATCTTCTGGGAGTTCTACAGTCCAACCCTCAGCAATTTGAACAACAGGGCCAAGACCTTTAACAAGATTAAGACGAATCATAGTTGCAGGCATTTCAGCGCGTGTTTCAAAGCGTGATGAATATCCGCCACCACGGAAATAACCAAGGTCAGCATAATTCCAAGTAGCATTTTCCATAATTGCTTTTTGGTCTGCTTCAGTTACTTCATACCATGGTTTAATAACAGCGTTGCCGTTTTCGTCTTTAGCAGCGCCATTAGCGTCAAGACAGCAAGCACCTGAGTTAATAAGGTGAATAATACCGTCACTGTCTTTTGCTTTGCCTTCAATATCGTAACCAGTAACTCTCTTAATAGCGTCACCACTCCAGTATGTACGAACATCAGCAAACATCTGTGCACGGTTTGTAAGGAGTTTCATAAAGAGCATACCAAGACCATTAAGCACGTCGTTTTCAGTAGCAAGAATGTATGGTTCTCTTGCGCCATTCCAGTCAAATGATGTATTAAGCATTGATTCAGGGAAGTCACAGTTAGGATAAAAGTCAGTCCATTGTCTTTGACCTTGGAAACCAGCTGCAATAGCGTTGTGGCCAACCATTTCTTCTTCACAACCCTTAGGAAGCTTGTCGTTACCATTCATAAGGTCTTTAATAATAACCATCATCTTAACAACAAATTCCCAGTCTGCATCTTTTTCTTCACGAGTCTTTTGAAGATTTTCAGGATTTTTGTCAAAGCCCTCAATGCAGTTTTCTTTAGCCCAAGCAAGAGCCTTTTCATATTCGTCTTTATCATAGATTTCTTCAGTCATTCTACGGATGATTTCAACCTCGTCAACTGATTCAACACGCATACCGAGATAATCTTCAATAAAGTTACAGTCAATAATTGAACCACCAATACCCATACAAATAGAACCAATTTGAAGATATGACTTACCGCGCATTGTAGCAGCAGCCACAGCAGCACGACCAAATCTTAAAAGCTTTTCTTCAACGTCAGCAGGAATTGTTTCATCATTAAGGTCTTGAACATCATGACCGTAAATGCCAAATGCAGGAAGTCCCTTTTGAGCGTGTGTAGCAAGAACTGATGCAAGGTAAACTGCA
This sequence comes from Candidatus Fimenecus sp., assembly GCA_045615405.1. Classification (GTDB taxonomy): domain Bacteria; phylum Bacillota; class Clostridia; order Oscillospirales; family Acutalibacteraceae; genus Fimenecus. Next base: position 95 of record JAZLET010000026.1, on the reverse strand, counting down.
CCAGGGCGTTCAGTACCATTAAAGCCCCAAACAGCCTTAATTGTGTGTGGGTCCATATCCATAGTTTCAGCACCATAGCACCAGCAAGGTGTAAC
>JAZLET010000025.1:0-2988 GCA_045615405.1 Candidatus Fimenecus sp. | reverse complement strand
ACCATATTCAGCAAGACATTTCTCGATTTTAGCCATTCTTCTTTCTTTGCCTTCAAATCTTACATCATTAGCCATTTTAGTATCCTCCTTCTCTTATTCTTCTCTTGGGTCAATGTATTTTGCAGCATCTGCAAAACGACCGTATGAGCCTGTGTTGTTCTTAAGAGCTGTAGCAGCATCTGTACCGTGACGGATATCTTCCATCATCTTACCGAGCTTAACAAACTCGTAACCGATAACTTGGTCATCAGCATCTAAAGCCATTCTTGTGATATAGCCTTCAGCCATTTCCATATAACGAACGCCCTTAACCTTTGTTGAGAACATTGTACCAACCTGTGAACGAAGGCCTTTACCAAGGTCTTCAAGACCAGCACCAACAACAAGACCATCTTCTGAGAAAGCTGATTGTGAACGACCATAAACGAGCTGTAAGAAGATTTCTCTCATAGCTGTGTTAATAGCGTCACAAACAAGGTCTGTGTTAAGGCATTCAAGAAGAGTTTTGCCAGGAAGAATTTCAGCAGCCATAGCAGCTGAGTGAGTCATACCTGAGCAACCGAGAGTCTCAACAAGAGCCTCTTCAACAATACCATCTTTAATGTTAAGTGTGAGTTTGCATGTACCCTGTTGTGGAGCACACCAACCGATGCCGTGTGAGAAGCCTGAAATATCTTTAATTTCATAAGCTTTTACCCAATTACCTTCTTCAGGAATTGGAGCTGGACCATGATGAGGACCTTTTTTAACACAGCACATTTTTTCAACTTCATGTGAGTAGTTAATCATAATAAATGAAAACTCCTTTCATATTTTAGCGGAATAATTCCTATCTTATAGATTATACAATTACTTGCAAAATTTTTCAATAGCAAATTTGACAAAAGATTGACAATGATACAAGAAAATATTAAGTATATTTATAGTATAGCCAAAAAATGCAAAAAAATAAAACGCCCGTCCTATTGGACAGACGCTTTGAGTTTGTGTCGGCATTACCTATTTTCCCGGGCCGCTTCCAGCCAAGTATCTTCGGCGCAAATGAGCTTAACTACCGTGTTCGGGATGGGAACGGGTGGACCCTCACTGCAATCAACACCGACTCACGAAACTGTTCATCTCGTGAACGCAAGAGATATTTTATCAAAACAAAATGCAAAATGCAAGTATTTTTTTGCAAAAATACGAACTTTGTTAAAAATTAATAAAAACAAGCAGTAAATCAGTTGCTCACAAGGTAAAAACAAACAATAAAGTGGCGAAAAACTGTGTTTCGCCACGATATATTATAGAAAAAACTATTTTGTTTTAGTTACATCTAGCACAACATACTCATATCCCTGATTAGGGTCAAGCACCATATAAACTGCGGTAGTGTTGTTTATAAATGTAAGGTTTGAGTGACTTGAATAGTTGTCATCCTTGTATTTTGCATATTCCCCTGTCTCAAGATTAAAAATATGCACTTGATAATCCATTATATTTGTAACAGTACCAAGCATTACAAGATATTTACCATCAGGACTTATTGAAATCATTTCAGCATTCATTCTATAGCCGATAATATTTTTTGCTTCGCCTGTTTTAAGATTATAAAGCTTGCCATCATTTTTATTAAAGATGTAATCACCATATTGCATATAGTTTGCACCCATTGTGCCATAGAATGATGCGGTGATTTTTTCTTCTTCACCAGTTTTGCGTATTACATCAAAGCCCTTGTCGGTCTTTCGCATAAAGATTACTGAGTTACCATCAGTTAGCAAGAATTTCCCGTAAACATCACTTGCATATAACTTTTCATCCTTGCCATTTTTAACAAAAATATCTTGTTGACCGCTACCTGCCTCATATTCACGAGCAGTAATAAATGGAATTTTACCTGATGCATTGTAGCCCTCATTTGTAAGAACACAGAAATCCTCAACACCAGCACCAGTATTTACATTAATATTACGGTTTATAACCTTTAAAAATCTTTCGGTTTTACCTGTAGTTAAGTCAACAACAAAGCTTTCAGGCCACAAATTCACCTTTTGAGTAAGAGCATTTTTGCTTGTTGTTGCAAGAAGCAACGCCTTTCCTTCTTGCTCATAACCCTTGGGAAGATTTACAAGCTGAAAGACTACCACATCATAAAAATATACGCCATCGGTTTTGTTTGCAACAAAAGCACCTGTACCAAAAAGCTTACCACCAAGCTCAACATAATCAATGGTTACAGGAATTGTTTCGTTACCCATATCAATAGAAGTGTTAACGCTGCCAGTAGACTTAACTGCAGTTATTTCATTGTCCTTGTATTGATAATATTGCAACTCATAGGTATTTGAATACCCATAAAATACATCAGGAATATCGGTTTGAACTAAATTGTGTGATACGCCCTCACGCTCAATTTGAATATATGAGAGCTTGTCTTGTGGCACGGTTGTTGTCGTTTCGGTGAAATCCGTTTTTAGCTCACTTTCAGGCATATATTTAACCGCCACAAAAGCCACTACCATAACAAGCGCAACAATAGCAACAACCATTGTTCCATAATCCTTTTTGGTTAATGGCTCACGAGGTTTCTTCTCTTTAGGCTGCTTTGGCACTTTAGGCGCTTTTTCTTTTTTCACCTTTGGTTGTTTAGGAGTTTTTTCTTTCTTAACCTTTGGTGCCTTAACCTCTTTCTCTTTTTTTACTTTAGACGCCTTTTCCTTTTTCTCTTTAGGAGGTTTTGGCTCACGAACCTTCTTTTCTTTAGGAGGTTTTTGAGGCTTTTCCTTCTTCACCTTAGGCTCTTTTGGTTCTTTTACTTTTTTCTCCTTAGGAGGTTTTGGCTCTTTAACCTTTTTCTCTTTAGGTTGCTTAGGTGCTTTAGGAGCCTTCTCTTTTTTTGCCTTTGGTTGTTTAGGAGTTTTTTCCTTTTTTTCCTTTTTAGGCTCACTTACCTCAATAGGAGTTTCATCTATATCAATTTTTTGGTACTTATTATTGAGAGAA
>JAZLET010000024.1:0-3471 GCA_045615405.1 Candidatus Fimenecus sp. | reverse complement strand
GAGCTTGTCTTTATGGATAACAATGAGCAAAAGTTAAACGTTTATGGTAAGATGGCGAGAGAGGTTTCTCGCCGTCTTTGTCCGTTTATGGACTTTGTTCTTACAACAAATCCTGTTGAAGCGATTAAAGATGCCGATTATGTTATTACAACAATTCGTGCAGGTGGTGACCGTATGCGTTGCCGTGATGAGCGAATTGCTCTTGATTTAGGCATTCTTGGTCAAGAAACAACAGGCGCGGCAGGTTTTTCGTTTGCAATGCGTAGTATTCCTGCACTTAAAGAATATTGTGAATTAGTGAAAAAATATGCTAAGCCAGGCGCTATGGTTTTTAATTTCACCAATCCAGCAGGTGTGGTTTCTCAAACTCTTCGTGATATGGGCTATGATTTTACATATGGTATTTGTGACGCTCCAAGCGGTATGCTTAGACGCTTTGAAGAGTTATATGGTTACCCTGAAAATCACTTAAACGCACTTTGCTATGGACTTAATCATTTGTCGTTTTTTAAGTATATCAAGGCAAATGGTACTGATATTACAAGCAAAATTGTTAGTGATGACAACGCGTATGCAAATACGGATTTACGCTATTTTGACAAGGCGTTTTTAATGCGCAAACAATATGTGCCTAACGAGTATATGTATTATTTTTATAATCGTGAAAAAGCAGTCGCGAATATACTTAATGCAAAGCGTACTCGTGGTGAGCAAATTGCCGACATAAATGAAAAAATGACAGAAGGATTGTTGCAAGTAGACATTGAAAACAATTTTCAAGAAGCACTTGAAATCTTCAATTATTATTATGGACTTCGTGAAAATTCATATATGGCAAGTGAAACTGGTGAAAAAAGAAATTCATCATGGCGGTTTGATATGTATGCCCCTGATGATGGTGGCTACGCAGGAGTAGCGCTTGGCATTATTGACGCTAAAAATGGCAAGAGTGACAAAAAGATTATTGCTTGTGTGCCTAATACTGATAAGGCGATAGATTTCTTAAATGAAACCGATACTGTTGAAATCTCTTGCGAAATTATTGATGGCAAGGTTACTCCAATTAAAATTGGTGAAGTGCCGTTTGAAAATCAAGAGATAATTACAAGAGTTAAAGCCTATGAGCGCCTTGCATCAAAGGCGATTATAAACTGTGACCGTGAATCAGCGGTTGACTGCTTGTATTTACATCCGTTAGTTGGTTCATACTCTTTAGCGGAAGAATTAGTTGACAAATACATTGAGCTTAACAAGGATTTTACAGGAGAATGGAAATGAGTTTTGTAGCAGCATTTGGAAAACTTAATGTGGATTTGCTTTATTCGGGTATGCCACGAATTCCAAACGAGGGTGAAGAAATTTATTGCAAAGATTTTAAAGTTTGTCTTGGCGGTGGATTTCCTGCAACTATGATTAACTGTTCTCGTCTTGGGGTACCTGCAAAAATCGGCACTTTTTTAGGTGACGATATGTTTTCACAGTTTGCAAAGAGTGAGTTAGATAAAAGCGGTACAAAATACGAGGCTTTTGAAAGTGAAAATTATCCGCTGAATGTAACATCAGCAATTATAACTCAGCGTGACCGCACTTTTGTGTCTTATGGTGGCACTGAAACTTATACAGATGAAATGATGGAAAAAATCTATAATTCTCTTAAAGGTGCAAAAATCGTTGGTATGCAAGAAATGATTTTACCAGTGTATCAACAACTTAAAAGAGATGGCGCTATTTTAGTGTTAGACACAGGTTATAGTGAAGATATGTCCGTTGAAAAATATAAGGATTATCTCAGTATTGCCGATTACTACACGCCTAATATTGATGAAACTGAAAAAATGACAGGCACGAGAGAGCCGAAAAAAGCATTGGATTTTCTTCGCAATTATTTTGAGAAGCCTATCGTAAAGCTTGGTAAATATGGTTGTGCAGGTTATGATGGCGACTATTTTACAGTAGATAACATTAACGAGTTTAAGTGTACTGATGCAACAGGGGCAGGGGACGCTTTCCTTGCAGGTTTTATTTATGGACTTTACAACAATATGGATTTTAGACAGTGTATTTTAGCGGGTAACATCACTGGTGGTAAGTGTGTTACTGGTGTTGGTTGTTTAACCGAATACATTACAAGTGAGCAAATGCCAAAATATCTTGATAAGTATAATAACTTAATTAAAGAATAAAAAATACTATACAAAAATATCACTTTGTGGTAATATTATTTCATATACAACTTTTTAGTTGAAGGAGAAAGTGAAAATGGAAAAAGAAATTTATGCTCTTGCCTTTGATATTGGTACAACAGGTGTTAAAACTTGTCTTTTCAAAATTGGTAAGACTATAGAATTGCTTTCAGCAGCTAGTGAGGGCTACAAACTTTATATTATGCCAAATGGCGGTGCTGAGCAGGACCCTGACGAATGGTGGGCAGCAATGTGCTCAACATCAAAGAAGGTAATTGAAAAATCCGGTGTTGACCCTAAAAATATTTATGGTATTTCTTTCTGCTCACAAATGCAAGGTCTTGTACTTGTTGATAAAGATGGTAACCACGTTCGTCGTGCATTCAGTTATATGGACCAACGTGCTACTGAAGAAATCAAAAAGGGTATTGCTTATGGTCCACAGGTTGCAGGTGGTAACATCTTTAAACTTCTTCCATCGCTCGCGATTACTGGTGCAGCTGCATTAAGTGTTAAGGACCCTGTGTGGAAATATAAGTGGACAGAAGCTAACGAGCCGGAAAATTTTGCAAAAGTACATAAATGGCTTGATGTTAAAGAGTATCTTATTTGCCGTATGACAGGTGAGTTTGTAATGACAAAGGACTCTGCTTTTGGTGCGCTTCTTTATGACCTTAAAAAGAAGGATTGGAGTCCAACAATTTGCAAGCTTTTAGGTGTTGACATGAAACACTTGGCAAGAATTGCTGATTGTACTGAAAAAATTGGTGAGCTTCGTCCACAACAAGCTGAAGAATTAGGTCTTGTACCTGGTATTGCAGTATTCGGTGGCGGTGGTGACGCTACACTTATCGGTGTTGGTGCAGGTGCTACTGAGCTTGGTGACACTCATATTTATCAAGGTACATCAGGTTGGGTTTCAACAGTTACTGACAAGAGCGTTGTTGATGCAAGCACTATGATGGCTGCAGTTGTTGGTGCTGCTGATGGCATTTACAACTACTTCGGCGAACTTGAAACTGCTGGTAAGTGCGTTGAATGGGTTAAGGACCATTTAGCACTTGATGAAATTGATATTTATCTTGATAAACAACACGACCTTAAACTTAACAAGGAAGATATGGAAGTTGTTTATACAAATCTTTATGATTATATGATGGCGGTTGTTGACTCAACCCCTGCAGGTAGTGGCGGTGTAATCTTCACACCTTGGCTTCACGGTAACCGTTGTCCGTTTGAAGACCCAAATGCTCGTGGAATGTTCTTTAACATCAGTCTTGAAACAGGT
>JAZLET010000023.1:0-14495 GCA_045615405.1 Candidatus Fimenecus sp. | reverse complement strand
AGGAGCTCAGTTGTCTTCCTAAGACCGCTTGGCCTCCGACTTCTGTTAATAGTTTCAATAGTTTCGTGAATTGCTTTAACTGCCTCACGAGGATTTTCTTGATTTACTGGTACGCTTTTAAGCATTTTACTTATTGACCCAATAAAAGGTACACCTGCAAGTGAGATTTTCATCATAAATCCAAAATGGAAATCCTTTAAAGCGTGAAGCAACACAGGAATATCAGCATAGCTTTGATGATTTGGTGTAAAAAGTATAGGTCTATCAGTTGGAACTTTTTCAATGCCTTCAACAGTAATGTTCAACTTTGCTGCCCCAACAACAAATTTTGCCCATTTTTTAACTGCTTTAAAGGCAAAGGCGTCACGCTTTTCATATTTACCTTTTTTGTTGAGATGGTTGTAATACATAATTTTGGGATTCATTACAAATAACAAATGCCCAATAACCTTTAAAACGACTATCCAACTAAACGCTTTTCTTTTAAAATCTTTCATTCTTTATGCCTCTAAAAAGAAAATATTTCAAAAACAACGGTTTCATTGTTAATATGTATAAATATAATAACACAAAAAAGATGTCATTACAATATTAAAGGTAGGGGATTTTTAAAGAATGATATTGACATTTTGCCCATTTTGTTGTAAAGTTATGTGGTAAAGGTTTATTTTTTGAAAGGGGTTAAACTTTATGGCTAAAAAACAGCTTACACCCGAACAATACAAAGCTAAAATAGAAAAGAAAACTGAGAAAAGAAAGAAGTTTACACGACTTTTTCTTAAAACTGTAGCTTTTTGCGTTGCTATTGCAATAGTTTATAGTGCAGCAACATTGGCATACACAAAAATCGGTCTTTCAACTATTGTGAAAAATGTAGGTGGAAACACTACCGTACAAAACAATAATCAAAACAATAACCAAAACAATAACCAAGAACCTGCAATTCCTGAAGACCCAGAAACTCCATCAGGTGAAGAAGGCGGCGAAACTGCTACTGTTATGACATCAAAAACAATGCAGTTTGATTTATTCGTTAAAGCATTTAACGGTGTTAAGACAGATGCAAAATCAGTAACTCAACTTAAGAAGAATGCTTATAACTATGATACTCACGTTGACGCTAAGGGTAACGTTATCATTGAAAGCGCTGGTAAAGGTCTTATGGGTTCACTTCTTAAAGAAGAAGAAACAAATGTTACATATACAGGCGCTGATATTGCAGCAAACTTCCCACCTGCAGGTGCAACTTGCGGTCTTACAAAAAATGATGTTAAGAGCATTGATTGTAAAGAAGAAGGCAACTACTATGTAATTACAATTGTTGCTAAAGATGCAGTTAATCCAAAAGCTGGTGAAAAGGTTGGCGCTATTGCAACAATCCTTACAAAAGAATCAATTCAAGACCCAATTAAAGATGTTCCAATCATTAATTCTCTTGAACCAAAATGTGACTACAAAGCAACAACAGCAATTGCAAAAATTGAAAAAGATTCAGGCAAACTTGTTGAATACTACTTTGACCTTCCAATGTATCTTTACATGGGTGACTATTCAGTAGGTCTTGGCTTTGAAGAATGGTGGACAGTTGCATATTAATCTATAATGCATACACAAGAGCTTACTCCGTTTGAGTAGGCTCTTTTTTTATGTAAAATTGTGTTAAATAATGGGTGCTTTAAGTGTTTTATGTCAAAATTTGTAACAAAGTGCACAAATACTTGTAATGAAATTTGTTGCCAATTTGACTATTTTGTTCAAAAATTACTTGAAATCGTGGTTTTGTAGTGATAAAATATATATGTATAACTATAATTGTGACTAAAACTGTGAGGTGAAAAGAGTGACGGAATCTCAAAACAATAATTATGAGGCACAGGTGCCGGTGTATTTATTCCATCAAGGCAATAACGCTCGTGCTTATGAATATATGGGCGCACACCGTGTTGATGATGACACAGTTGTGTTTCGTACATGGGCGCCGAATGCGGTGGCGGTTAGTGTCAGCGGTGATTTCAATGGCTGGAATGACACTGCAAACTATGCCCAGCGTATTACAGCAGGTGGTATTTGGGAAGCCTATGTTAAAGGCGTAAAGGTTTATGATTCATATAAGTTTTGCATCACAACAGGTGACGGTAGGAAACTTATGAAAAGCGACCCTTACGGTTATCATATGGAAACTCGTCCAGACAATGCCACAAAATATTACGAGTTAGGCAATTATAAATGGACTGACGCTAAGTGGGAAAAAGCAAAGCGTGAAAAGGCTCAGTATGATAAGCCTGTTAATATTTATGAAGTGCATTTTGGCTCTTGGAAGCAATATGAAGATGGTAACTTTTATTCATATCGCAAAATGGCTGAGGAGTTAATTCCTTATGTTAAAGAGATGGGTTACACTCATATTGAGTTTATGCCACTTACTGAATTTCCGTTTGACGGCTCGTGGGGGTATCAGGTTACAGGTTATTTTGCCGCAACCTCTCGTTACGGTACACCTGACGATTTAATGTATCTTGTTGATATGTGCCACAAAAATGGAATAGGTGTAATTCTTGACTGGGTACCTGCTCATTTCCCTAAAGATGCAAATGGTCTTTATGAGTTTGACGGTACACCTTGTTATGAGTATGCGGATGTGCGAAAAGGTGAGCATCTTGAATGGGGTACAAAGGTCTTTGACTTTGGTCGCAACGAAGTTCAGTCTTTCCTTATTTCAAGTGCTATGTTTTGGCTTGATAAATACCACATTGACGGACTTCGCGTTGATGCGGTTGCATCTATGCTTTATCTCAATTATGGTCGTGATGACGGCCATTGGATTGCTAATAAAGATGGCGGTAACGAAAATTTAGAAACAGTAGAGTTTCTTAATAAGCTCAGCATGAATGTTTTCCGTGACTATCACGGTAGTTTGCTTATAGCTGAGGAAAGTACAGCGTGGCCAATGGTTACAAAGCCTGTTTATATGGGAGGTCTTGGCTTTAACTATAAGTGGAATATGGGTTGGATGAACGATATTCTTCGTTATTTTTCTATGGATCCACTTTATAGAAAAGGCAACCACGGTTGTATTACATTCTCATTCTTTTATGCATTTTCCGAGAATTTTATCTTGCCGATTTCTCACGACGAGGTTGTGCACGGTAAATGCTCACTTATAAATAAAATGCCAGGCACTTATGAAGAAAAGTTTGCAGGGGTAAGGGCTTTTATGGGTTATATGATGGCTCATCCCGGCAAAAAGCTTATGTTTATGGGTAGCGAATTTGGGCAGTTTATTGAGTGGAATTACAAGCAAGGTCTTGACTGGTTACTTTTAGATTATGATGCACATAAACAGTTGCAAACATATTTTAAAGAACTTAACCATTTTTATAAGGACAATGCTCCACTTTGGCAGGTTGACCATTCTTGGGAAGGATTTTCTTGGATTTCAGCGGATGATAACGATAATTCAGTTATCTCGTTCCGTAGAATTGATGAAAAGGGTAAAGAGATTATTGCGGTATGCAACTTTACACCGGTAGCAAGAGATGGTTACAAAATAGGCGTTCCTGCAAAGAGTAACTACAAAATTGTATTTAACTCAGATGATGTAAAATACGGCGGAACAGGAAAAGCACAGCCCCAAAAAATCAAGTGGCAAAAAGAGGATATGCACGGATTTAATCAATGTATTTCTCTTGATTTACCACCAATGTCAACAATTTATCTTCAAAAAACAAGATAACAAAATATACTAACATCCATTAAGGAGGAATAAATATGGCTAGAAAACAAGAATGTATTGCAATGCTTCTTGCAGGCGGTCAGGGAAGCCGTCTTGGAATTCTTACAAAGAACATTGCTAAACCTGCTGTACCATATGGCGGTAAATACAGAATTATTGACTTCCCACTTTCAAACTGTGTAAACTCAGGTATTACTACTGTTGGCGTTTTAACACAGTACCAACCACTTGAACTTAACGATTACATAGGTAATGGTCAAGCATGGGACTTAGACCGTGCAAATGGCGGTGTTCATATTCTTTCACCTTACCAACAAATTAAGGGTACTGAATGGTATAAGGGTACTGCAAACGCTATTTATCAAAATATAAATTTCATTGACCGTTATGACCCTGAATATGTTGTAATTCTTTCAGGTGACCATATCTATAAAATGGATTATAACAAAATGCTTGAATACCATAAGGAAAAAGATGCTGCTTGTACAATTGCTATGCTTGAAGTGCCTTGGGAAGAAGCAAGTCGTTTTGGTCTTATGATTTTAAATGATGACAACTCAATTAGCGAGTTTGAAGAAAAACCAAAGAATCCAAGAAGCAACAAGGCATCAATGGGTGTTTATGTATTTACTTGGAGCAAACTTCGTCAATATCTTATTGATGATGAGGCAGACCCAAATTCAAGCAACGACTTTGGTAAAAATGTTATTCCAAAGATGCACGCTGACGGTGAAAAGATGTTCGCTTACCTCTTTGACGGCTATTGGAAGGATGTTGGTACAATTGACAGCTTGTGGGAGGCAAACCTTGACCTTCTTAATCCTAGGGTTGACCTTGATTTATCGGACACAAGTTGGAGAATTTATGCAAAAACTCCTACAAGCCCACCACATTACATTTCAGCGGATGCAACAGTGCAAAATTCAATGATTTCAGAGGGCTCACGAGTTTATGGTGAGGTTGACTACTCAATTCTCTTTAATGATGTTGTTGTTGAAGAGGGTGCAAAGGTAGAATATTCAATAGTTATGCCTGGCACAGTTATTAAAAAGGGTGCAGTTGTACAATACTCAATGGTTGCTGAAAATGCAGTTATTGAAGCAGGTGCAGTTGTTGGTGCAAACCCTCAAGACGTTGAAAATCGTGATGACTGGGGCGTTGCAGTTGTTGGTGCAGGTGTAACAGTGCATGAGGGCGCTTTTGTAGCACCTAAAGCAATGGTAGATGAAGATGTAGTAAAGGAGGACAAATAAGATGACAGGTAAAAATGTTTTTGGACTTATCTTTTCAAACGCTTATGATGAAAGCGTTCACGAATTGACAGGTATTCGTACAATGGGCTCAGTGCCATTCGCATCTCGTTATCGTCTTATTGACTTTACTCTTTCAAATATGGTTAACGCAGGTATTGAAAAGGTTGGTGTGCTTACAAAAAGCAACTATCAATCTCTTATGGACCATGTGGGTACAGGTAAACCTTGGGATTTATCTCGTAAAAATGATGGTCTTTTCATTCTTCCTCCATTCTCAACAACTGAGGTTGGTGGCAATAACGACAAGCTTTCATCACTTAAGGGCGTACTTGGATTTATTGCTCGTTCTAAGGAAGAATATGTTCTTCTTTCCGACTGTAACACAGTTGTGAATATGGATTTTGAAGATTTAGTTGATTATCACATTTATAATAATGCAGATATTACAATCGCTTACAAGAATGGTAAAAAACCTAAGCTTGAGGGCTCAATGACACTTGATATCGGCTTTTATGGTAGAGTTGAAAATGTTGAAATCAACCCTGATGTAGATGATGACGTAAACTATTCACTTAACATTATCGTAATGAAAAAAGCCCTTCTTGAAAAGCTTATTAATGATGCAATTAGCAATAATTACAAGAGCTTTGGAAGAGATATGATTAAAAGAAATATTGGTAATCTTAATGTGTATGGCTACGAAGTAAAGGGCTACACAGCAACAATTGAGTCAATGGAAAGCTACTTTAATATAAATATGGAGCTTCTTGATATGGTTAATGCTGACGACCTTTTCAATAAAGAAAGACCAATTTATACAAAGGTTCGTGACGATATGCCTGCAATTTACGGACTTGGCTCAGTGGTTAAAAATTCACTTGTTGCTGATGGTTGCATTATTGAAGGCACAGTTGAAAATTCAATTCTTTTCCGTGGTGTACGCGTTGAAAAGGGTGCAGTTGTTAAGAATTCAATTATTATGCAAGACGGTATGATTGCAAAGAATACATCAGTAAACTATGTAATTGCTGACAAGAGCGTTGTAATTACACCAAACAAGACTCTCTCAGGTGCTGAGAATTATCAGCTTTATATTGGCAAGGAGATAGTTATATAAAAATTTTGAAAGGAAAAATATATGAAAGTATTATATGTTGCAAGTGAGGCACTTCCATTTAAAGCAAGTGGCGGTCTTGGTGATGTAGCAGGTAGTTTGCCACAAGCTCTTCGCAAAAGACTTATTGGCGCACGCGTTGTAATGCCTCTTTATGATACAATTAGCCAAGAGCTTAAAGATACAATGAAATTTGTAACAAGCATTTCAGTACCTGTTGCATGGCGTAGACAGTATTGCGGTGTTTTTGAAGCAAAAGCAGGTGGCGTAATTTATTATCTTTTAGACAATCAATATTATTTCAAGCGTGACGGTCTTTATGGCTATTATGATGATGCCGAGCGTTTTGCATTCTTTGCTCGTGCGGTGCTTGAAATTATTCCTCATATTGATTTTAAACCAGACATTATTCATTGTAATGACTGGCAGTCAGCGCTTACTCCTGTTTATTACAATACACTTTATGCAAACCGTCCAGGCTATGAAAATATTAAAACAGTTTTCACAATTCATAACATTCAATATCAAGGTACTTATGGTATGGACCTTTTAGGTGATGTTGTTGGACTTCCTGAAAGTGCTGCGTCACTTTTAGAGTATGATGGTGACTGCAACTTTATGAAGGGTGCTATTGAGTGTGCTGATAGAGTTACAACTGTTAGCCCATCTTATGCAAATGAAATTCTTGACCCTTGGTATTCACACGGTTTAGACATTATTCTTAATCAACGCGCTTGGAAATTAAGCGGTATCTTGAATGGTATTGATACAATTCTTTATAACCCTGAAACCGATAAGGACATTGAGGTTAACTATACTGTTGCGGATTTCCAAGAAAAGAAAGCGGTTAATAAAGCAAAATTACAAGAATATTTTGGGTTACCAGTGCGCCCAAATGTGCCAATTATGGGTATGGTTACTCGTCTTGTAGGTCATAAGGGACTTGACCTTGTTAAAGCGGTATTGGACGAATTACTTGCAACTGAAGATATTCAGTTTGTTGTACTTGGTTCAGGTGAATGGCAATATGAAAGTTTCTTTAAAGAAATGGCTGACAAATACCCTGACAAAATGGGACTTAAAATCGGCTTTATTCCATCACTTTCAAAGAAGATTTATGCAGGTTGCGACTTGTTCTTAATGCCAAGTAAGAGTGAGCCTTGCGGACTTTCACAAATGATTTCACTTCGTTATGGTACTATTCCAATTGTCCGTGAAACAGGCGGTCTTCGTGACAGTATTAAAGATAGTGGCGATGGTGAGGGCAATGGCTTTACATTCTCAACCTATAACGCTCACGATATGCTTTATACAATTAAGAGAGCAATTGGCGGTTACTCTAATAAAGAGGGCTGGAACATTCTTGTTAAACGCGCTATGGAATGTGACAATAGCTGGGGCAAATCAGCAAACGAGTATATTCGTCTTTACAAGGATGTACTTAAAGGGTAAATAAAAACATAAAGGGCAGACTAAAAAGTCTGTCCTTTTTTCGTTGCAATTCTAATAAATTACTGTTATACTTAAACTATAGGAAATTTTGGAAATAAGGGGACAAAAATATGGCAATACATATTCTTAAAAATAACATTTTTGTACTTGAAACTAAAAACACTCATTATGTGCTTGGGGTTGACAAATATGGCTACAACCGTCACATTCACTGGGGTAAAAAGTGCAATATAAACGACTATTACACAACTGATATTTGGGACGAAAATTCAAACCATACTCGTTGCGATATGGCAAAGCAAGAATATACAGTTTTTGGTGGCACAATGTATCGCGAAAGCGACTTAAAGGTAGTATTCCCTGACAAGTGCCGTGAAATTGAGTTAGAATTTAAAGATGCAAAGGCACAAGATAATCTTCTTACTGTTATTTTTGAAGATAAAGCATATCCGTTGCAGGTTGTACTTAAATATAAAATCCAAGATAATGATGATATTATTACTCGTTGGGCTGAAATTAAGAATATAGGTAGTGAAAAAATTGTTGTTAATAGAGTATTTTCAGCCGAATTGACACTTCCGTCAATTTACCCATACACATTTAAAAATACAAATGGTAGTTGGGGTGGCGAGTTTGTTGAAACTGAGTCAACACTCACAGGTGGCGCATTAGTTTTTGACAGTAAGCGTGGCACAAGTGGGCATAATCAGTCACCATATTTTATTGCACATCAAAATGCTGATGAAGAGCAAGGTGATGTGTATTTTGCAACTCTTGCTTATAGCGGTAACTTTAAAGTGCTTTGTACAAGAGATTTGTTTTATACAACACGCGTTTCATTAGGTCTTAACGACCACGATTTTAAATATGAGTTAAATGCAAACGAAGTTTTTGAAACTCCAAAGGTATTTTGTGGCTATACAGTTGGCTTTGGTGAAATGAGCCGTCAAATGAATCGTTTTGCAATTAACCACGTGTTGCCAAAACAGTTTAACGACAAAATTCTTCCTGTGCTTTATAACTCTTGGGAAGCAACTGAGTTTGATGTAAATTGTAAGGACCAAACAAAACTTGCAAAACTTGCTGCTGCTATGGGCGTTGAGCTTTTTGTTATGGATGACGGTTGGTTTGGCGGCCGTAATCACGACCGTGCAGGTCTTGGTGACTGGTTTGTAAACAAGCGTAAATTCCCTAAGGGTATTGATGAGCTCATTAACAATGTAAACAAGCTTGGTATGGATTTTGGTCTTTGGTTTGAGCCTGAAATGGTAAATCCTGACTCCGATTTATTCCGTAATCATCCTGAATGGGCATATCATTATGATAACCGTACAGCCCACACACTTCGTCATCAGTTAGTCCTTAATATGACAAGAGAAGATGTTCAGGAATACATTTTTGAGTGTATGGACACAATGCTTACAAATCATAATATTAAATACATTAAGTGGGATATGAATAGACCACTTTCCGAAACTGGCGCTGAAAATCTTGCTTGTCCACAAGAATTGTGGTATAGACATACAATGGCGGTTTATGATATTGTTGACCGTCTTAAAGAAAAGCACCCTGATGTTGCTATTGAAAGTTGCTCGTCGGGTGGTGGCCGTAGTGATTATGGTGCATTGTTGCATTACGACCAAGTATGGACAAGTGACAACACAAGCGCTATTGATAGAATGATGATGCAAAAGTGGTTTACATATCTTCGTCCTACAAAGGTTATGCGTGCTTGGGTAACTGATGTTAACTGGTCCAACCCCCCAATGTCACTTGATTTTAGGTTCCATGTTGCTATGCAAGGCTCTTTAGGTGTTGGCGGAAATCTTACAAAATATAGCAAAGAAGACCTTGCAACCGCAAAGAAAAATGTAACTCTTTATAAAGAAATTCGTCATCTTGTGCAGTTTGGCGACCTTTATAGAATTCTTGACCCTGACCGTGATGAAATTCTTTTCAATCTTTATGTAAGTGAAGATAAGAACGAGGCGGTTGGATTCTTGTCATCAGTAGTTACTCGTTTTATGCAAAAACAAATTCCGCTTAAGTTTAACGGCTTAGACGACGAGAAAACTTATAAATTCTCAATAGGTAGTGCAAAATATGAAAAGAGTGGCGCATTTCTTAAAAATGTGGGTATCCCTGTAACTGTTCGCGGTATGGGGTATAATCAAATAATTAAAATTAAAAGCAAGTAAAAAACAAAACGCCTCCCTTTAATTAGGGGGCGTTATTTCTTTATGTACGCAAAAAGGACTCTATTAAAGAATTGTGTGGATGGGATTTTATACATTTTAAATGTATAATTATATGAGAAACTGATTAAATATGCAAAAAAGTTAGTTAACAACGTTTATTATTCACATTTGGAACTTGTATCGGTAAACAAGTAAATCAAGAAAATATTAGGGATATTTAGTAAAGTGCAAATATAATTGCATTTTTGGATATACAATTATATATAACTTGTTGATTTTTATTTACTTTTTTAGTAAAATATTGTTGGGGAATAATATTTTACTATGTTAAAATATTATATGTTTAAGAGTTGGCAAATCATTCTTTAGACGAGGAGCTAACTTATGAAAAGCAAACCATAGTCGGAATTATACCTAGTGTTGATAGGCGATTTTTCTTTTCTGCTTATAACGATGCTTTGTACGGAGGTGTTGATTTTGATGGCTAAAAAAAGAAAGAAGAGTACGATATTAATAATTGTTATTATTGTGTTTTTATCATTGTATACGATAAGCCAAATTCAATACTACAAAGAATATGTAGGGAGTAAGCAGTATTATATAGATGAATATAATGACGAAAAAACGACAGATAATTTGTTTAATTTGTGCTTGTATTTATCTAATAATAATGATATAGAGTTATTAAATTATCTCGATATTTTAATAAATTCTCCCGATTATGATAATATTTGTATTGAAAATGTTGACTTTGTTACTGATAGTTATCTAGCAGGAATATATAAGAATTGCCTAATAACATCAGCGTTTAGGATTTGTGTGATTGAAAATAATGTTGAAAAACTTGAGTATGCAGTAACTAAATATTATCCACAATTAGATAACAATTTTTCACATACATATTATTTATGCTCAGCATTGAATAAAAACACAAGTTTTTCTCAGACATATTCTAATAGAATTGTGCAAGAGTTAGAAAAATTATATGTTGGCAATAAAGGTGAAAGACAGTTAATTACAACAATCTTATCATATTATATTTATGTTGACGATAAAGAAAAAATTGAACTATATTATCAGGATTGGAATGTGGCGTATGGTGTGCACGAAACTACCCACAATCCAAAATTATCACAAGACTTTCTTAGTTTGAATGTGGATTGTTGGGCTTATGCTATTGATGACAAAACAAGCATAGCATTAGCAGAGTATAGAGACTTATTAAATAATATAACAATAGGTTCAAAAAAGACAAGGGACGGTTCCTTGTCTTCGGATGAATCCGCCAACTAAAACTTAATAATTCAACAAACCAGGACAAGGTGTGTTGCTTTGTCCTGTTTTATTGACAATTAAAAACTAAAATGATATATTTGAATTACAAATAATGAATGAGAGTTAAAATATGAAAAAACAATTTTTAAAACATATAAAAGTATTTCTTTCTTTGGTGCTTGTAATGTCTTTGCTTGTATCTTGTGATAAGACAGCAGAGACCTTTGTTCCAGTCGAGCCATCTGCAAGTACTACTGAACATATAACCGAAGAAAATACCACTACTGAAACAACTACTGCTGAGTCAACTACCGAAGAAACTACAACTGATGAGTCAACAACAGAAGAATCATCAAAAGAGACCACAACAAAAAAGAAAACTGAAACTACTACAAAGGTTACAACTACCAAAGCACCCGAAACCACAGAACCGCTTAATCTTACTCCTTTAGAAAGAATAGTAAAAACAAGTGCTGAAAAATATGGTGCTGTTGGTGTTCAGGTTGCAGTGATTTCAGGTGGACAAGTATCTGATACAACAGAATATGGTTGGGCAGTACTTAATGAACGCTCAATGACAGAGGATACAAAAATCCGTGTAGCGTCGTTATCAAAAACTGTTGTTGGAATGGTTGCGTTCCGACTTATTGAACAAGGTAAACTCGATTTGAATACAGATATTTCTGATTATATAGGCGTACAGGTAAGAAATCCCGATTACCCTGATACTGTAATTACATTGAAAATGCTTTTAACTCATACTTCAGGTTTGACGGACGCAAACTATGTAAGCTCGTTAGAAGATTTACAGAATCATTTTCTTACAGAAGATGCATACACTAACAATAAACCCGGTGAAAAATATGTCTATAATAATTTTGCTTTTGGTGTAATTGGTACAATCTGTGAAATTGTTACAGGAAAAAGTCTTACTACATTGGCTAAACAGTATTTCTTCAACCCTATGGGAATAACTGCAACTTATGTGCCTGCACAACTTAATTCTTCACAGTTGGCAGTTTTGTATTGGACTAATGATACTATAGGTAGAAGCATATCTGCACAAAAGAACAATGCATCTTTTACGGAAACCCCGGGTAAGTCAATGAAACTTTATGCAGGTGGGTTGACAATAAGTGCAAAGGATTATGCAAGAGTTCTCACACTGTTTATGAACGGTGGCGCGTATAATGGAAATCAATTGCTTTCACAAAGTAGTATAAGTCAGATGCATACAGTTCAGCTTATTCAACCTGAAAGTGGAGCAGGACAGTGTATGCCAATGTTCAAGCGTAACAGCCTTTATGGTCAGACTCTTTATTATCATACGGGTAGTGCTTATGGAGCATACACGCTTTATACTTATAATCCGGAAAAGAAAATAGGAGTTGTTGTTGTGACAACAGGCGCAAGCAGTAAAAAAGATAATTCAGGAATTTATGCAGTATGTGGTGACATCGTTCGTAGCGTTTACGAGCAAAATTTAGTGTAAAAATCCATTAAAACTTAATAACCCAACACAACAGGACGAGGTTTAACCACCTCGTCTTGTTTGTTTTTTGCACATATCTTGCTTTATTTGTCAAATTTAGGTAGTGCAAAATATGAAAAGAGTGGCGCATTCCTTAAAAATGTGGGTATCCCTGTAACTGTTCGCGGTATGGGGTATAATCAAATAATTAAAATTAAAGAAAAATAAATCTATCTTATAAAAATCATTAAGTAAGGCGGGGTGTTGATACCCCGCCCTTATTTTTTGCTATAAAATTATACAAAGCAAGCCGTTACAGCTTTCGTTAATTACTCGCTCTAAAGTTTCTTGGAATTTCATTCGTGCATCAGTTGGCATATGGTAAAGCTTGTTGCGAAGTCCCTCATTTACAAGGTCGTTTAGTGATTTGCCAAAAATATTGGACTCCCAAATCTTGTGTGGGTCCTCTTCAAATCCTGCAAGAAGATATTTAACCAACTCTTCCGATTGGCTTTCACTACCAACTATTGGCGCAACCTCGGTTTTAATGTCGGCACGCATCATATGAATTGACGGTGCTGAAGCACAAAGGCGTACACCGTATCTTCCGCCCTGCTTTACAATTTGTGGCTCTTCTAAGGTTAATTGGTCAATGGTTGGCATTACTATTCCGTAGCCGGTTGTTTCAACCTCGTCAAGTGCGGCTTTAATACGCTCATACTCTTTTTTAATAGCTGCTAACTCTTTCATACAAGAGAGTAAGCCTTGCTCACCATCAATGGTGAGTCCTGTTGCCTCGTGAAGAATTTTATAGAACAAATCGCTTTTCATATTAACTGAAATCCAAGCACTGCCAACGCTTAAATCCATATTAAGAATATGTGCTTTTGTAATATACTCACAACTACAAAGTGAGTCCGCCATAACGCTTATATCTCGCACATAGTTTACATTTTCAACTGACTCCCAAACGCTTTTTATGATTTCAGCCTTAAGCCAATGGTCGTCAGGAAGTGACACAAGCCAAAGAGGTAAGTCAATGCCAATCTCTTTAACAGGGAATTCAAAAAGGATTTGTGTAATAATCTCTTTTATTTCTTGCTCACTTAACTCTAAACAGTTAACCGCCATAACTGGTACTGAATATTTTACTGATAACTCATCACAAAGCTTTTGTGCTGACTCGCCCTTAGGGTACATACAGTTAAGAAGCACAACAAAGGGCTTTTTAAGTGCCTTTAATTCATTAATAACTCGTTCTTCAGCCTCTTCGTATTCATCTCGCGGAATATCACTTATGCTACCGTCAGTAGTAACAACAAGACCAATGGTTGAATGTTCCGTAATAACCTTTTGAGTGCCGATTTCGGCCGCCATATTAAAGGGGATTTCATTCTCATACCAAGGGGTGCGTACCATTCTTGGCTGGTCACCCTCAATATAGCCTAAAGATGATGGTACAATGTAGCCAACACAGTCAATCATTCGCACATTAAAACTTGCGTTGTCAGGTAGCGTAATCTTAACCGCGTTTTCAGGTATAAATTTTGGCTCGGTAGTCATAATTGTACGCCCTGCGGAAGATTGTGGTAACTCGTCAGTTGCACGGTCTTTTGTTGCGCCATCTTCCATATTAGGAATAACAACTGAATCCATAAATCGTTTTATAAAGGTGGATTTACCTGTTCTTACAGGACCTACAACACCAATATAAATATCACCGCCTGTGCGCACAGCAATATCGTTATAAATACTTGCATTATTCATATTAACCCTCCTTACACCTTTGGAATAAGCAACTTACACTTTTTGTCGGTGGTGTTACCAGTCAAGTGATTTTCACGCATAATTGCCTCAGTTGTTGTGTTGTGCTTTTCGGCAATACTCCAAAGGGACTCATTACATTCCGCAAAATAAACGGTAAGTGATGCGGTTTTTATGGTTTTCGGTTGAGACTTATCAATAACTATTTCAGTAATGATGCTCTTTTCATTTTCAC
>JAZLET010000022.1:0-41065 GCA_045615405.1 Candidatus Fimenecus sp. | reverse complement strand
GACTGTGAAGTTCAGCAAGAGCATCAACCTGTGCAGGATCAACAGCCTTCTCGCGTAGTTCATCCTTTGAACCAATAACTGTCATATGACCACAGCTACATGGATAGAAAGGAAGTGGGATACCATAATATCTCTTACGAGAAATGTTCCAGTCACCCATATTTGTGAGCCAGTCATTCATACGGTTACCATTTCAAGCAGGCTCCCATTTAACTGAATTTGCACATTCAATAAGTTTAGGCTTGATTTCACTTGTCTTAATGTACCAAGCAGGAACAAGACGGAAAACGATTTCACTCTTACATCTCCAGCAAATTGGATAGCTATGCTCGTGTGGTTCAACTTTATAAAGTTTATTTTGCTCTTGGAGTTTTTCAAAAACCTCATCAGCAATTGTATGGCTGTCTTTACCAGTCATAAAGCCAAAGCCTTCAAGATAAATACCCATATCATCAATAGGCATAACCTTTGGAAGACCAATTCTCTCACCGAGTTCAAAGTCTTCAATACCGCAGCCTGGAGCAATGTGAACAACGCCTGTACCTTCATCAGCTGCAACATCTTCCCATGCAACAATTTTGTGTTCAAAGCCTTGTTGCGCAGGAATATCAGCAAAACAAGTTTCGTAGTGAAGACCAACAAGCTCTTCGCCCTTAAGTGCACGAATTACTTCAAGTTTATCATCGCCAAGATACTTAATAGCATTCTTAGCAAGAATTAATGTTTGGTCATCACTCTTAATTTTTACTTCAACATAGTCAATATCAGGATTAACTGCAAGCGCTACGTTTGAAGAAAGAGTCCAAGGAGTAGTTGTCCAAACAAGGATTTTTGAATTAAGCTCTTCAATAGGAAGCTTGAAGAAAACTGAGTTATGAGTCATCATTTTGTATGAGCCTGTCATTTCATGCTCAGAAAGTGATGTACCACAACGAGGGCACCAAGGCATTGGCTTATATTCACGTTGAATCCAACCATGATTATCACATTCCTTTAAGAAATGCCAAATACCCTGAATATTAAGGTCAGTATTTGTGTAGTATGAATTATCCCAATCCATCCACATACCGAGTCTCTTTGACTGCTCAGTAATAATACCTGAATAGTGTTTTACACGGTCAACACATTGACGTGTAAACTTGTCCATACCATAATTTTCAATGTCTTTTTTTGTTTTAAAGCCAAGTTGCTTTTCAACTTCAACCTCAACCCAAAGACCTTGTGAGTCAAAACCATTTTGACGACGGCAATCATAACCACGCATTGACTTATAGCGAATAAAAGTATCTTTTGTACTTCTACCCCAAGCATGGTGAATACCCATTGGGTTGTTTGCAGTAATAGGACCGTCAAGGAAACGGAACATTTGCTTACCCTTATTTTTTTCAACAAGTTTGTCGTAATATTTCTCTTCTTCCCAAAGCTTCATGACCTGATGCTCAAGGTCAACAAAGAGATTTTTCTCGTCTGCCACTATATTGTCCACCTTTCAAGTGTATATGTACACATTTTAACGAATAATATTATACACTAATATAGTCAAATTTCAAGTGATTTATGGAAAAATCTCTATATAATTTCATTTTTGGTTAAGATATTTTTCTTTAGTTGCAAGCCCACCTCTTATATGTCTTTCAGCCTTGTTAATTTCTAGCACCTTTTTTACTTGAAAATATAGATTGGGGTCGTATCTTTTAAGGCGTTGAGCAACATCCATATGTACTGTAATTTTACTTATTCCAAACGCTTTTGCAGTAGCGCGGACTGTAGTTTTATTTTCAACTATATATTCACCTAACATTGCAGCTCTTTCTTCAACTAAAATACTCAAAATAAAGCCCTCCTTTGTTCATAAATAAATATGAAATAGAGGGTTGAAATATTCAATAATTATGGTATATTTATTTTTGGTGATAATATGATTAAAATTATGTTTGTATGCCACGGCAATATTTGTCGTTCAACTATGGCTGAATTTGTGATGAAAGATATTGTTAAGAAAAATGGGTGCGAAAATGAGTTTCTTATTTGTTCTAGTGCCACAAGCACTGAAGAAATCGGTAATGACACTCATTGGGGTACAAAGAAAATACTTGATGAAATGGGTATTCCCTATACCAAAAGACAAGCAGTACAACTAACTAAATCCGACTATGATAAATATGATTTCATAATTGGAATGGACAGTGCAAATATGCGAAACATAAATAGAATTATCGGTTATGATAAAGATAACAAAATACACAAGTTATTGAGTTTTGCGTATATTGACCGTGATGTTGCCGACCCTTGGTACACAAGGGATTTTACTACAACATATAATGACGTTTTACTTGGTTGCTCAAAATTGTTTGAATATATAAAAAAGCAGGCATAAAGCCTGCTTTTTATTATTCATATCCTAATTTTTTAAGAATTTTAGGGTCACAAGTGTTAGTAGCAACTGAGCCAATTTCATTCCAAAGCTTATCTGCTTTTGCTTTCCAATCTTTGAAATCTTCGTATTGCTCAGGATAAGCATCATACAATTTTGTAACCTTATCACTATAACTAAGACCTTTAAGAAGTTTACCAATAGTTGAAGGTTTAATTTTACCCTTTGCGATACCACCTACTATGCCTTTAACAATGTCGGCAATATCTTTATTTGAAAGATTAAGACCTGTATCCATACCACCAAGAATTTTTTCGCTAAAGATAATATCATTAGCAAAAAGATATTCAGCTTCGTCGTAATCCATTGAAATAACGCCCATAAGTGTAGGACGCATTGAGTCAAAATCCTTACCTTGTGCAGCCATATAACGCTTGTTAATACTCCACATTCTTTCTTTTGTTAAGTATTTGTCGGATTTCAAAAGATTAGAAATAACTTCAACGGCAATTTCCCCTGCAACAAGTGAAGATGTGCAACCCTCACCACAGGTAGGTTTAGTATGACACGCAGCATCGCCAAGCGCGATAAATCCATCATCAACCAACGAATAAACTGAGATATGATATGGTGTCATACCCTTTTCAATTCTTTCAACTTTATATTCGGGGAATTTAACATTTTTCATAAAGTCTTCTTTAAATATTTCTTCAGCATAATCATAGCCATAAAATGCACCAATACCAAGAATTGCGCCGTTAGGGTTATCAGATGGTGCGGACCAAGATTTATACTGCATAAAGAAGCCATCTAAATCACGAGGATTAAAGTCATTTTTAAGATACTCAGCATAATAAAGCACAACGTAAAGAATATCTTTATTTGTAAGTTTAAAGTTACCTACAACTGAATCATCAGGAAGTTTAGTACGAGCAACAGCAGGAATACCTGAGCAATCAGCAACTATTCGCGTATACGCTTCACATTCACCGTTTTCAGTCTTATATGTAGCACCTACGATTTTATCTTTTTCATAAATAAAATCAGTAAATGATGCACCATAAATAATTTCAGCACCAGCCTTTTGTGCACGTTCAGCCATAGCCATTATATAGTCGTGTTTATGTAAGCCAATAACAGGAGCTTCAGCACAAGCTTTTGGATGTTTACCATATGGTGAAACCATTGTTGAATGTGAAAAACGAAATTCGCGTATAGGGTTGTCTTCCTCAGGAATTTCAAGGTCAAACTTAATCATATCATCTTCGCCCATATGGAATACATCATATTCCCTTGAAACATTTTCAGGCAATTGTTTTTCAATTACAAGAACTTTAAATCCTTTCTTAGCCATTTTATGTGCAAACCAACAGCCAGTTGTTGATGCACCTACTACCAATACATCATATTTTTCCATATCAATCCCTCATTTATTTATATTTCAATAACCCCTTTATTTGTAGGCTTGCAAAGATATACGCTATCATATTTTTTAATAAGTTTATTGTAGCAATCCTCTGCTTTATCTTTATCGCTGAATAATCCAAAAACTGTTGGACCACTACCGCTCATACAACAAGCGTCCGCACCACATTTTCGCATAACGCCTTTAATGTGAGGCCTTTTTGGCACTTCAACTGCTTGCTCAAACACATTACCACAATGTGTGCAAATTTTTTCATAGTCACCATTTGCAACAGCTTCAATCATAGAAACACGGTCAAGGTGGCGCACTCGTGACAAAGCATCAAATTGTGCATACGCCTCAGGTGTAGAAACATCTTGGTCAGGTTTACAAAGCACAATATAGCATTCAGGAAAGTCCTTAACAGGTGCAATCACGTTACCTGTATTAAGTGCTATTGCAGTGCCACCTGTAAGACTAAATGGAATATCAGCACCAACTTTCGCACCAATTTCGCAAAGTTCAGTTTGACAGAGATTAGTTTTATAAATCTTGTTTAAACAATAAAGTACACCCGCACCATCAGCACTACCACCAGCGGTACCTGCTGCCATAGGAATGTTTTTCTCAATCACTATAGTAATTCCCCTATTATCAATATTACAAGCATTAAAAAACGCCATTGCACATTTATATGCAATATTTTTTTCATTACAGGGAACACCATCGGTGTCACATTTAATTACAATCTTATTCTCGTCGTTTCTCTCAACTTTTACTGTGTCGTATAAATCAACCGATTGCATAATCATAAAAAGAGAATGATATCCATTATCAAGTCTTTTTAAAATATCAAGCATTAAATTAATTTTTGCTGCAACTTTAACCTTCATAAGTTATACCGACCCTTCAATTTTCATTTGCATTGGAGTATGTTTTTGGAAGAATGTTATACTATCAAATCCAGCCTCTAATGCACAACTGTATGCTCTATCAATATCGCATGCTAAGTGTTCAGCAAAATGAGCATCAGAGCCAACCGATACATATTTACCACCAAGCTCTTTAAATCGCTTTACAATATCAACTTCAGGTGATAATTTATTAAGCGGCTGACGGAGCGCTGCAGTATTAATTTCAAGTGCTTTTTCAGCTTTTGCGGTCATTAATAGTATTTCATCAATTTGTTTTTTGTAGTTGTTTAAATCTATGCTTAAATTAGATTGTGAGTAAAAATATCTTAACGGATAAGTAAGATGAGCAAGAATATCAAATTTACCCCATTTAAGCATTTCAATAATTTCATTAAAATATTGTTTTAAAAGATTATTTGCTTGGTCAAAATTAAGATTTTCCATATAATAGAAATCTTCACCACCACGAAGATTATGAACTGAGCCTAACACTTGGTCGTAATCATGCCTATTTATAATTTTGTTCGCCATTTCAATATCATAAGCAGGTTGTCCTAATTCAATACCGTTAAGGACTAACAGCTTACCGCGAAATGCTGAACGTACTTTAGAAATCTCAAAGAACGCCTGCAGCATTCGTTTTTCATAATTTTCATCACCACGATATTGGTCAACTTCACAATGGTCAGTAAATGCAAGCGCACGCAAATCCATCATTTCAGCTTTTTCACAAAAGAATGTAGCAGAATGATTACCATCAAATGAGTTATCGGTATGAACATGTAAATCAACAATATTCTTGTACATGGAAATACTCCTCTTATCGTTTATATGTTTATTTTACTATAAATCTACTATATTTTTCAATAAATTTTGAAAAATATTGATATTCACAATAAAGATTTTTTATGATAGAATATTGAAAATACATTTTGGAGGTATTTATAATGAGAGGTATAATCACTGTAGTAGGTAAAGATATGGTTGGTATTTTGGCTAAAGTTTCAGGCGTTTGCGCTGAAAACGGCGTTAATGTTATTGAAGTTTCACAGTCAATTTTGCAAGATATGTTTTGCATGATTATGCTTGTAGATTTTGAAAAAGCAAATGTTCCATTTACAGATTTTTCGGATAAAGTTACTGCTCTTGGAAATGAAATGGCTCTTTCAATCCATGTAATGCACGAAGATATTTTCAACTCAATGCACAGAATATAAGTAGGTAATAAAATGATTAATACACACGATATATTAGAAACAATTAATATGATTCAAGATGAAAATCTTGATATACGAACAATTACAATGGGAATTTCTCTTCTTGACTGTTGCACCGGCGATGCAAAATCAACCTGCGATAAGATTTATGAGAAAATGACTAGAAAAGCTGAAAACCTTGTAAAAACTGGTGAAGATATTGAAAAGGAATATGGTATTCCTATTATTAATAAGCGAATCTCAGTTACACCAATTTCAATGATTTTAGCCTCAGGTAAAGGTGACCCTGTGCTTTATGCAAAAACTCTTGAAAGAGTGGCACAAACAGTTGGCGTAAACTTTATCGGTGGTTATTCTGCACTTGTACAAAAAGGCTTTGCCGCTGGTGATGAAGCGCTTATTCGTAGTATACCTGAAGCATTAAGCGTTACTGAGCACATTTGCTCATCAGTTAATATTGGTTCAACAAAAGCTGGTATTAATATGGATGCAGTTAAGCTTATGGGACAAATTATTAAAGAATCTGCCGAAATTACAGCAAACAAAGGTTGCATTGGTCCCGCAAAGCTTGTTGTATTTTGTAACGCTCCTGAAGATAACCCATTTATGGCGGGTGCATTTCATGGAGTTGGCGAACCAGACTGCGTAATTAATGTTGGCGTATCCGGTCCTGGTGTTGTTCGCTCAGCAATCTCAAAAATCCCTAATGCAAACATTACCGAGGTTGCGGATATGGTTAAGCGTACCGCATTTAAAATTACAAGAATGGGTCAACTTGTTGCTTGTGAGGCTTCAAAAAGACTTAATGTTCCATTCGGTATTGTTGACTTATCCCTTGCGCCTACACCTGCAGTTGGCGACTCAGTTGCTTATATTCTTGAGGAAATGGGACTTGAACAGTGTGGTGCACATGGCACAACAGCTTGTCTTGCACTTCTTAACGACGCAGTAAAAAAAGGTGGTGTAATGGCATCATCACATGTTGGTGGACTTTCAGGTGCATTTATTCCGGTTTCAGAAGATGCTGGTATGATTGCTGCTGCAACAAGCGGCGCACTTACAATAGAAAAGCTTGAAGCAATGACTTGTGTTTGCTCAGTTGGTCTTGATATGATTATTGTACCTGGCGACACAACAGCCGAAGTGCTTTCAGGTATTATCGCCGACGAAGCTGCTATTGGTATGGTAAACTCAAAAACAACTGCAGTAAGGCTTATTCCTGCAATTGGTAAAGATATTGGAGACACACTTAATTTCGGTGGACTTTTAGGTTATGGTCCTGTAATGAAATTAAACACAGCATCTCCTGCTAAATTTATTAACCGTGGCGGAAGAATTCCTGCACCATTACAAAGCCTTAAAAATTAAAATTTTAATATTAAATTTAGGGTGGAATCCAAACGGATTCCACCCTTTTGTTTTTAAGATGCTTTTAATTGTTCATATTTTTCCATTTCACGACAAATAGAGGTCTCATACATTCTTTCGGCAAAAATTGCATAGCCTTGTGTTGGCTCATTAACGAAAACATGAGTAACCGCACCTATAATCATACCATTTTGAATAATTGGACTACCACTCATACCTTGCACTATTCCACCTGTCTTATTTATTAAATCGTTGTCTACTATTTTTATAATCATATCTTTATTAGCAACTTGAGAGTTTGGATATATTTTTATTATTTTAATATCAAAATATTGAGGTCCTGAATTATCAATAGAGCAAATAATTTGAGCATCTTTTTGTTTAATTTCTTGCCTCACTGCAATCGGCATTAGTTCTATCTTATTGCATTTTGTAAATCCGTAAACTCCTTCTTCACAATTTAAGCAAAGAACACCTTTATTTTTACCTGTTAATACTCCGCACAATTCACCTACAACACCTTTTGAACTTTTATACAAACCCTTTATTCCCGCTTCCGCCATTTCTCCACTTTTCATTGGCATAATAGTTTTTGTGTCAACATCATAAATTGGATGTCCAAGTCCTGCAAAAGAACCATTTTGTGGATTATAAAACGTTACCGTACCGAGACCTGCAGTACTATCACGCACCCATAGACCTGCCTTATATTTACCGCTTGTGCTATCTTTATATGTTTTAAATTTAACTTTGACCTCTTTATCGTTACGACTTATTTCTATTAGCATTTCTTTGCCCTGACTGTTTTCTAAAATTTTTGAAAGATGCTTTGTAGATTGAACGCTTACACCATCAATTGTTTTTATAACATCACCGACTAAAATTCCTGATTCTTCAGCTGGATTGATATCTCCATTTTCCGTTTCAACAACATCAGTATCAACTATAACTACACCATCCGTATATAGTTTTATACCAAAAATTTCTCCTCCAGGAATAACGAATTTTCTTTTGGTATTTGTAATTTGAATATTTTTAACGGGAATAATATCTAAAAGTTCAATTTTAGCTTCTTGCCGTATTTCATCATTATTATTTCTTGAAACATCTAATTTGCTTTCAATTTTTACGTTATACAAATTCAATCCAAAAAGCTGTGGAAAACAATATCCAGATTCTTCAATTGTTATAATTTTTGATGGTACTGAAATTTGAGCAAAATATATTAATACGAATATAGCTACACATAAAACCGCACCTATTATTGATAAAATTTTAAAAAATATACGCAATTTTTCACCTCCATACTGTTTTTATCGCACTAATAATTTGCCACATAATTAAAGCAATATTTGAGGTAAAAAATATGCCTTGCGGTGAAATTTTCATTTCACTACAAGGCAATAATTTTAGAAAAATTTGCAAATTTTTTCAACAGTTTGCTCAACTGAGTTTCCATCAAGCGAAAGCTTAATATCAGCATATTTATTATAAAGAACAATCCGCTCATTATAAATATCGTCAATTGAATCATTTTTTTGTGCTGCAATTCCACGAGTGCTAATATTGTTTAAACGTTTTTTTATTTCGTCTAACTGTACATCAAGAAAAATAATTTTACCGTTTTTCTTAAGATGATTAATAGCATCTTCACGATATACAACACTACCACCTGTTGCGATTACTGTATTTTCACAATCAAGTGACATAACTGCATTTGCTTCACAATCAAGAAAATATTCAATTCCTTCAGTATCAATAATATTTTGAAGTAATCTATTCTCACGTTGTTGAATAATTAAATCTGTATCAACAAAGCCTATACCCAGTGTTTTTGCAAGAATTACACCAACTGTACTCTTACCGCAACCAGGCATACCAATAAGTACAATGTTTGTCATAATTTAGATAGAGATTTCGTGAGCAATTTTATATTCTTCAATAATAAGAGACTTCTTCATATTGAGTGCTTCAAAAATATCATAGTCAACAATTTCATCTTTATTGATAGCAAGAACACGGTTACCAATACCTTCTTTAAGAAGTTCAACTGCTTTGTAACCCATAAGAGATGCTGTTACTCTATCACGTACTGTTGGATGACCACCACGTTGAACGTGTCCAAGAACAGTTGCTCTTGTTTCTACACCTGTTTCACGCTCAATACGCTTTGCCATTTCTTCAACGCCACCAATACCCTCAGCAACAACAATAATAAAGTGTCTCTTACCGGTCTTTTGTGTTCTCTTCATTCTTTCAATAACATCACGTTGAAAATCATATTCAACTTCAGGAATAAGAATTGATGTTGCACCACAAGCAATACCTGCATTGAGAGCAATATATCCTGCACGTCTACCCATAACTTCAACAACTGTGCAACGATCGTGTGACTCTGATGTGTCACGAAGTCTATCAACCATTTCAAGAACAGTGTTCATAGCAGTATCATAACCGATTGTGTAGTCACTACATGCGATATCGTTATCAATAGTGCCTGGAATACCAACACAATTAACACCACGAAGTGATAAGTCACGAGCACCACGGAATGAACCATCACCACCGATTACAACAATACCTTCCATATTAACATCTTTTGCAACTTTAAGTGCTTTTTGGAGTCCTTCTTCAGTTTTAAATTCAGGACTTCTTGCTGAGTAAAGAATAGTACCACCACGGTTAATAATATTTGAAACTGAACGAAGATTCATTTCAAACATATCACCTTGCATAAGACCATTATAACCGCGTCTAATACCCATTACTCTAAAACCGTTTTCACAACCTGCACGAACAACTGCACGAACAGCAGCGTTCATACCTGGAGCGTCACCGCCACTTGTTAAAACACCTATTGTTTTCATTTAAACCACCCTTTATATTTTTGCTAAATATTACCACATTGAGTGTATATGATATCATAATCTACTAAAAAATGCAAGTTAATAATCAATTTTGCAATATAACATTATTCTCGCCTGCAATTTCCTTTAAATCTTTAATAAGATTATGATTTATTGTAATCTTTTTGCAAGGGAAATATTGCTTAGTAGATGCAAAATAAAAGTACAACGGAGTCTCGCCTGTGCTTGTATTAGTATTTATTATTCCAATACATTTTTCAAATATAGGAGATTGGTTACTGTCAACCCTTATAAACAATCCTTGTTTCTTTGTACGATTTTCTTTAGCAATTTCCGCAGTTTCAAGAAAATCAAGAATAATTTTTGGATTTTCCTCTTCACGTACTGAAAGACGACCACCAACAAGTAATGCAACTCCATTGTTGATTTTATTCATATATTTTGCAAGAAGTTTTGGAAATACTATTACCTCAATAGTACCACCAACATCTTCAATATTTAAAAACGCCATGCTCTCGCCTTTTTTTGTTTGTTTACGAGTAACTCCATTTATTATTCCCATAATTTTAACGGAAGCTGAGTCAACATAAAGTGAATTATAGTCGTTTTCAGCATTTATGATATCAGCAATTTTATCACATTTAAGTTCAACCGCTAAGTCGGCATATTGTTCCATAGGATGAGATGAAATATAAAGTCCCGTTGTTTCTTTTTCCATTTGTAATAATTCTTGTGTTCTAAATTCAGCTACTGACTTCATTAAATATTCAGTACTTACACCTTCATTCAGCATATCAAATAATCCAATTTGGCCTTGCACATTACGTCTTCTATCGTCGTCTAAGTCATCAATAATAAATGGTAAATTTGTAAGCATTTCATTACGATTACTACCCAAACCATCTAAAGCACCACTTTTAATAAGACTTTCAACTGAACGGCGATTAAAACCTTTACCATGCACACGCTTACAAAATGAATAAAACGACGTAAATTCACCATTTTTTTCGCGCTCGTTAATAATTGTATCAATAAAATCGTGTCCTAAATTTTTAATGGCTAAAAGGCCAAACATTATTGATTTTTCCTTATTTTTTCCAACAGTAAATGTTTTATAACTGAAATTCACATTCGGTGCAAGAATTTTAATTTCGTTACGCTTACAATCGTCAATATACCCTGCTACTTTATCTGCGTTATCAAGCACACTTGTAAGCAACGCCGCCATAAATTCACAAGGATAGTAATATTTAAGATACGCTGTTCTATATGCTACAACAGCATATGCCGCAGCATGAGATTTGTTAAAGGCATAAGATGCGAATGATGACATATCGTCAAAAATTTCGTTTGCAATTTCTTTTGAAATGTTGTTTTTAGAACATCCATCGCAAAAAAATCCACG
This sequence comes from Candidatus Fimenecus sp., assembly GCA_045615405.1. GTDB lineage: Bacteria > Bacillota > Clostridia > Oscillospirales > Acutalibacteraceae > Fimenecus. The sequence continues at coordinate 29,515 of JAZLET010000022.1, read as the reverse complement.
CTCATCTTCAAGAACCTTATGCTTTTTCTTAGACATGGCACGGCGAACAATATCAGCACGACCGAGTGAATATCCAGCAAGGGAACGGAAAATTTGCATTACTTGTTCTTGATAGACCATACACCCATAAGTAACGTCAAGAATTTGGCGTAGCATTGGTGTTTTATAACGGATATTTTCAGGATTATGTCTATTCTTAATATAAGAATCAATAGAATCCATTGGCCCTGGTCTATAAAGAGAAATAACAGCAATAATATCTTCAATATTTGTTGGTTTAAGGCGCATAAATACGCTTCTCATACCACTTGATTCACACTGAAACACACCATCAGTTTTACCACTTGTGAATAACGAATACACGTTTTGGTCATTAAAATCAATTTTCTCAATATCAAAATCAGGATTATTCACTTGAACCATTTTTACGCAATCGTTAATTACAGTTAATGTGCGAAGTCCCAAAAAGTCCATTTTAAGAAGTCCTAATTCTTCAATTGTTGTCATTGTAAACTGTGTAACAACCGATTCATCATTTGTTGCAAGTGGCACATAATCACTAACTGGTCGGTCGGTAATAACAATACCTGCCGCGTGAGTTGAAGCGTGGCGAGGCATACCTTCAACACTCATTGATGTATCAATAAGTTCTTTAACTTTATCGTCACTATCATAGAGAAGTTTTAAGTCATCACTTTCTTTAAGCGCTTTTTCAATTGTAATACCTAATGCTCTTGGAATTTTCTTTGCAACACTATCAACAGTTGCATAAGACATTCCTAATGCTCTACCCACATCACGAATTGCCGCACGAGCAGCCATTGTACCAAAAGTAACAATTTGCGCCACATGGTCAGCGCCATACTTTTGAACAACATAATCAATTACCTCTTGACGTCTTTCGTAGCAAAAATCCACGTCAATATCAGGCATACTAACACGCTCAGGATTCAAAAAGCGTTCAAAAATAAGATTGTATTTAATGGGGTCAACATTTGTTATACCAGTACAATAAGCGCAAATACTACCTGCACCCGAGCCACGACCAGGACCTACCGGAATACCATTATCTTTTGCATACTGAATAAAGTCAGAAACTATAAGGAAATAGTCAACATAACCCATGCTTTCAATAACTGAAAGCTCATATTCCAATCTATCAATGTATAACTTATCAGGATTTTCGCCATATTTTGCTCTTAACCCCGCATAAGATTTTTCACGAAGATAATCGTAGTGAGTAATACCATTAGGCACTTGGAAATTAGGAAGTTTTGTGTTGCCAAATTCAAAATCATAATTACACATATCGGCAATTTTTTGAGTATTTTGAATCGCCTCTTCAATATAACCAAATTTTTGATACATTTCATTTTCAGTTTTAAGATAAAACTCATCAGTTTCAAATTCAAGTGCTGACTCTTCATCAACAGTATGGTTTGTAGCAATACAAATAAGCACCTTTTGTACCTTTGAATCTTCGCGGTCAATATAATGTACGTCATTTGTGGCAACAAGTGGAATTCCAGTTTCTTTTGACAAGCGTATTAATCCTTCATTAACTTTTAACTGTTCAGATAATGAATGGTCTTGCATTTCAAGATAATAGTTGTCCTTACCGAAAAGATTTGAATACCACAATGCAGTTTCTTTTGCCTTAATATACTCACCATTTACAATAAGTTTAGGGATTTCACCTGCAAGACAAGCCGAAAGACATATAAGTCCTTCGTGGTGCTTTTCAAGAAGCTCACGGTCAATTCGTGGTTTTGTATAAAAGCCGTCAACCCAAGCAGATGATACTAGTTTTGTAAGATTTTTATAGCCAGTTTCATTTTTACAAAGCAACACAAGATGATGACGATTAGAGTCAATGCCGTGAACCTTATCAAATCTTGAACGAGAAGCAACATAAACCTCACAACCAATAATTGGTTTAATCCCAGCCTTTTTTGCTTCTTTATAAAAATCAACTGCACCAAACAAATTGCCGTGGTCAGTAATTGCTATCGCGTTTTGTCCTCGTTCTTTAGCAGCACAACAAAGCCTATTAAGACGGCAAACGCCATCTAATAAGCTGTATTCAGTATGCACGTGTAAGTGAACGAAAGACATAATATTACCTCATACTATTCAGTAACTTTTTTATAAAAATCAAAGCAATCAAATGTTGCGAAATAGTCAGCTGGAGTTTCAGCACGACGGATTAAATCAAAACTGCCATCTTCTTTAAGAAGAATTTCAGCTGATTTAAGTTTACCATTATAGTTATAACCCATAGCAAAACCATGAGCACCTGTATCGTGAATAAAGAGCAAGTCGCCCATTTGGATTTTTGGCAACATTCTATCAATTGCAAACTTATCATTGTTTTCACAAAGCGAGCCTGTTACATCATATTTATAATCGCATGGCTCATTTTCTTTACCCATAACAGTAATATGATGATATGCACCATAAATTGCAGGACGCATAAGATTAACTGCACAAGCGTCTACACCAATATACTCTTTATGAGTATGTTTTTCATTAATAGCACGAGTTATAAGTGCACCATAAGGAGCTAACATAAAACGACCAAGTTCAGTATAAATTGCAACATCATCCATACCTGCAGGAGCAAGAACTTCATTATATACTTTTTCTACGCCTTTACCGATTTCAAAGATATCGTTGCCTTCTTGGTCAGGACGGTAAGGAATACCAATACCTCCTGAAAGATTGATAAATTTAATATGTGCACCTGTTTCTTCTTTAAGTTTAACTGCAACTTCAAAAAGAGTTTTTGCAAGTGTTGGGTAATACTCATTTGTCACCGTATTACTTGCAAGGAAAGCGTGAATACCAAACTCTTCAACACCTTTAGATTTCATAATCTTAAATGCTTCAAAGAGTTGTTCAGTTGTCATACCGTATTTTGCATCACCTGGGTTATCCATAATGTTATTCGCAATTGAGAAATATCCACCTGGATTATAACGGCAAGAAAGCTTCTTAGGAAGATATCCTAAAGTTTTTTCAAGAATATCAATATGTGTAATATCGTCAAGGTTGATAATAGCACCTAAATCGTCAGCATACTTAAATTCTGCAGGTGGAGTATCATTTGATGAAAACATAATATCATCACCTACTGCACCGATTGCCTTTGAAAGCATAAGTTCGGTAACTGATGAGCAGTCACAACCGCATCCATATTCTCTTAAAATGTTAATAAGGAATGGGTTTGGAGTTGCTTTTACTGCAAAATATTCTTTAAAGCCTTTATTCCAAGCAAATGCTTTTTTAAGGTCTTCAGCATTTTTGCGAATCCCCGCCTCATCATAAAGATGGAATGGTGTAGGATACACCTTTGCAATTTCTTCTAATTTTTCTTTTGTTGTAAATGGTACTTTGCTCATTTTTTATTCTCCTAAATATTCTTCAATGTATTTTTTTACTATGTCAAGACCTTGTCCATTTTCAGATGAGAATGGAATGATTCTCTCTTCTGGCACAAAGCTCATTTCTTGCTTAGACTTTTCAACTCGTTCATTGTAATCTTTTTTCTTTTTAAGCTTGTCCGCCTTTGTCATTACAACTATAAACTCATACCCTGTTGACTGTAAAAATTCCATCATCATAATGTCATCTTTAGACGGTGGATGGCGCATATCAACAAGTTGTACAACAAGTTTAATATTACGGTTAGAATTGAAATAACCTTCCATCATTTCTGTCCAACGGTCTTTTTCAGTTTTTGCAACTTTTGCATATCCGTATCCAGGCAAGTCAACAAAATTATATTCGTCAACCTGGTAAAAATTAATTGTAATCGTCTTACCCGGTACAGAGCTTACCCTTGCAAGATTTTTTCGTCCAAAAAGTTTATTAAGCAATGAACTCTTTCCAACATTTGAACGCCCTGCAAAAGCAATTTCAGGTAAATCACTCTCAGGCAACTGACTAAAAGTACCGTATGCTGCTTTAAATTCTGCTTTATCGTATCTCATAACTACCTCTTTATACAAGTGCAACTTTAATCACGTCATCACCTGTTGATGCAAATACAAAATTGATTTTTTCTTTAACCTTTTCATCAACTTTATCTAAATCACTACGATTCGCTTCAGGAATAACAACAGTTTTAATTCCCTCAACATAAGCCGCCATTGTTTTTTCACGAAGACCACCAATAGGTAATACGCGACCAGTAATAGTGATTTCACCAGTCATAGCAACATCAGCTTTCACTTTGCAACCTGACAACGCAGATACTAGAGCTGTAAAAATAGTTACACCTGCTGATGGGCCATCTTTTGGTACGGCACCTTCAGGAAAATGAATATGAATATCTTTATTTTGATAAAAATCTTTATCAATTCTATATTTATCAGCATTCGCTCTAATATAACTAATTGCCGCTTTTGCTGACTCTTTAATCACTTCACCTAATGAACCAGTTAACTCAAGTTTGCCAGTACCATCCATAACTGCAACCTCAACTGTAAGCATTGTGCCACCAACGGAAGTGTAAGCAAGTCCGTTAACAACGCCAACTTGATTAACCTTTGACTTTTCATCAGGTTTAAATTTAACTGCGCCAATATATTGCACTAAATCGGTATCTTTAACTGTAATTTTCCCATCAAACCCCTTTGCATATTGAACAGCAATTTTACGCAAAATCTTTGCTATTGTCTTTTCAAGTGTACGCACACCTGCTTCTTTAGTGTAACCACTGATTATTGCCTTAAGTGCTTTATCAGTAAATTTTACATATGATTTTTTAAGTCCGTTTGCAGCAATTTGTTTTGGCACAAGATGCTTTTTAGCAATGTTGAATTTTTCCTCGTATGTATAACCAGGAATATCAATTATTTCCATTCTATCAAGAAGTGGTGCCGGTATTTTACTCTTATCATTTGCAGTTGTTATAAACATTACCTTACTTAAATCATAAGGAATTTCAAGATAGTGGTCAGTAAAAGTACTATTTTGTTCGGCATCAAGCACTTCTAAAAGTGCAGAAGATGGGTCACCACGATGGTCCGAACCAAGCTTATCAACCTCATCAAGTAAAATTAAAGGATTTGAACTCTTAGCATTTTCAATTGCCTCAATAATTCTACCTGGCATTGAACCAATATAAGTTTTTCTATGACCGCGAATATCAGCTTCATCACGTACACCGCCAAGAGAAATACGAGCATAGTTTCTACCCATAGCATTAGCAAGGGAACGCGCAATAGATGTTTTACCAACACCTGGAGGACCAGCAAGACAAATAATTTGACCTTTAACGTTTGGATTAATTTTACGAACTGCTAAAAATTCAATAATTCTTTCTTTAACGTCTTGAAGGCCATAATGGTCTTCATCAAGAACATTTTCAGCATGTTCAATTTGGAGATTTTCTTCAGTACAAAAGCTCCAAGGTAAAGAAATAATCTTGTCAAGATAATTTCTCACGACAGCTGATTCTGGGCTTGAAGATTGCATTTTCATAAGGCGGTCGCACTCTTTTAAAAGTTTGCGTTCAACATCTTCTGAAAAACCGATTGCGCGAATTTTTTCTTTAAAATCTTCAGACTCGGAAATTGCACCATCACCTTCATTCAATTCTTCGGAAATGGCTTTAATTTGTTCACGAAGATAATACTCCCGTTGATTCTCCTCCATTTGGTCTTGAACCTTTTGATTGATTTCTTCCTCAATGGTCAAAAGTTCAATTTCTTTTGTAAGAATTAAGCAAAGACTTTCGGCTCTCTTTAATGGATTAAGTTCTTCAAGCAACGCTTGTTTAATTGAACATTCAAGAGGAATGTTAGAAAGAATGTAGTCGGTAATTTCCGCTGCTTCTTTTCGTACTGAAACGCCTACAACAATATCAGGTGGAAGTTTTGGTACAAAATATGCATAATCATCAAAAATACTAACCAGACGACGCACAAGTGCTTCTTCGTACTTTTTATCTTCAATTGATACTTCTTCAGTTTCTATTCTACGAACAATTGCAGAAAGATGTGGATTCATAGAATTGATATGTAAAAGTTCAGCACGATAAAGACCATATACAACAACACGAAGTGTATCAGTACCAGGCAATTTCATAACCTGCTTAATCTCACAAACAACACCTGACTTATAAATATCGTCATAGCGTGGGTCGTCACATTCAATATCCATTTGAGTTGCAAGAAAAATATTTGTTTTCTTTTCCATTGCATTCTTAACAGCACGAATTGACTTAGACCTTCCAACATCAAAGTGCAAGGTCATTTCAGGAAATATTACAAGCCCTCTCAATGCAACCATTGGCATTGAAAAGGATTTTTCATTAAATTCGTTAAATAAGTTTTTTGTGTTTTCCATTTTTGAATATATCACTCCTATTATGAATTTATATTATATAATAAATTATTAATTACTTCAAGAATTAGAGAGAATTTTTTTGATTTTTATCATAATTTTGCAAGATTGTTAAAAATATTAACAACTTTTCGCGTTTTATATTCATTTTTATAAAAAACTTTGTTAAATTCTTAACTATCTATTGACTTTTTATATTAATTTTTGATATAATTCCGTCAATGTTTATTTTTTTAACATAATATTATAATGTAATTTAATTTTGGAGGTCATTTTAATGGCAAGAGTTTATAATTTTTCAGCAGGTCCTTCAATGCTTCCTGAAGAGGTATTGAAAAAAGCAGCGGCAGAAATGCTTGATTATGAAGGTAGCGGACAATCAGTTATGGAAATGAGTCACCGTTCAAAGGTTTACGACTCAATCATTAAAGGTGCCGAACAACTTCTTCGTGAGCTTATGAATATTCCTGACAATTACAAGGTATTGTTCTTACAAGGCGGTGCTTCAACACAGTTTGCAGCTATTCCCCTCAACTTTATGAATAAGAATGGTAAGGCTGACTTTGTAATTACTGGTCAATGGGCAAAGAAAGCATATCAAGAAGCTCAAAAATACGGCGAATGTAAAGCAGTAGCATCTTCAGCGGATAAGACATTCTCATATATTCCAAAGCTCAATAAAGATGAATTTACAAAGGATGCTGACTATTTCTACATTTGTATGAACAATACAATTTATGGTACAGTTTATCATGAGCTTCCTGATACAGGTGATGTTCCACTTATTGCGGATGTTTCATCTTGCTTCCTTTCAGAACCAATTGATGTTTCTAAATTTGCAATGGTTTATGGTGGTGCACAAAAGAACGTTGCTCCTGCAGGTCTTACAATTTGCATTATTCGTGAAGATATGCTCGGTAACGCTCGTGATATTACACCAACTATGCTTAATTATCAAATTATGGCTGACAACGATTCTCTTTACAATACTCCACCTTGCTATACAATTTACATTTGTAAGCTTGTTCTTGAGTGGCTTAAGGAAATGGGCGGACTCACAGCTATTAAAGAAAGAAACGAAAAGAAAGCAAAAATTCTTTATGATTTCCTTGATAACAGTAAGATGTTCAAGGGTACTGTTGTTCCTGAAGACCGCTCACTTATGAATGTTCCTTTTGTTACTGACAGCGAAGAACTTAATGCAAAATTTATTAAAGAAGCAACTGAAGCAGGTTTTGTTAACCTTAAGGGGCATCGTTCAGTTGGTGGTATGAGAGCATCTATCTACAATGCTATGCCTGTTGAAGGTGTAGAAAAACTTGTAGAATTTATGGCTGAATTTGAAAAAGCAAATTCATAAGGAGATTTAGTATGTATAACATTTTAACTTTAAATAAAATTTCTGAAACTGGTCTTTGCCGTTTTAGTGATAAATATAACTGTGCTACTGAAATGGTAAATCCTGATGCTATTCTTGTTCGTTCAGCATCAATGCACGATATGGAGTTTGAGCCAAACACACTTGCTATTGCAAGAGCTGGTGCAGGCGTTAACAATATTCCAATTGATAAATGTAGCGAAGCAGGTATCGTTGTATTTAACACCCCTGGTGCTAATGCAAATGCAGTTAAAGAGCTTGTTTTAACAGGTCTTTTCCTTTCATCAAGAAAAATCATTCCAGCTATTGAATGGGCAAAAACATTAAAAGGTAATGGTGACACTGTACCAAAAGACGTTGAAAAAGGCAAAGGTGCTTTTGCAGGTCCTGAAATTAAAGGTAAAACACTTGGTGTTATCGGCCTCGGCGCTATTGGTATTCTTGTAGCAAACGCTGCTGCAACACTTGGTATGAATGTAATTGGTTATGACCCTTATTTTTCGGCTGAGAAAAATGATAGTCTTAATAAATATGTTAAATTGACCGATAATCTTAGCACTATATATACCGAAAGCGATTATATTACTCTTCACTTGCCACTTAACGATAGCACAAGAGGGTTAATTAATGCTGACACAATTGGTACTATGAAAGATGAAGTTAGAATTCTTAACTTTGCTCGTGGTGAGCTTGTTGATACTGAAAGCATTCTTACTGCACTTGAAAATGGCAAGGTTGCTGCATATGTAACTGATTTTCCTAACGATGCTGTTATTGGCGCAACTGGTGTTATTGCCATCCCACACCTTGGTGCATCTACCCCTGAATCCGAAGATAACTGTGCAGTTATGGCAGTTGAACAAGTTGCAAGTTATCTTGAAAATGGTAGTATTATAAATTCTGTTAACTACCCTGCTGTTACACTTGCACCTTGCGATAAACACCGTATTACAATTATGCATAAAAACACTTCAGGTATTGTAAGCAAGATTACTTCAGGACTTGCAAACGAAGATGTTAATATTGATAATATGGTTAATAAATCAAAGGGTGAATACGCTTATACAGTTATTGATTCAGATAGTGAAGCGTCTGTTGAAGCAATTAATGCCCTTAAAAAGATTAATGGAATTATTAGAATTCGTGTCATTAAATAAATAAAGTAAAATATTAAGACCTACTCTTATGAGTAGGTCTTTTTTTATGTATTATCTTCTTGTGGTTGTTCTTTTTTATCGTCAGTACGGATTATTTCAGTATAGTTTCGTTTAATATCAATATAGTCATAAAACTTTTTAATTCTAAGACTCACCCTAAATTCACGGTTACATTTTTCGCAAAAGAAAATACCTCTAAACGATTGATTATTAAATTTCCATTTTTTTATAGTTTTAACCTTACCGCCACAAATGTCACAATAACAATTAAAAATATTTTTATCTATTAATGGGTCGTCTTTATGCTTAATTACATAAGGATGGAATGCAAGACGAGCATAAAAATCTTCATTACACTCTTTAATAAACTCATTAAGTTTTTCAGCATTAAAAGTCTTCTTAAAACACTCTGCACTTAAGCGACTATCGTCTAAAGCTCTATGGTGAGGATATTTTTCAGGGTCAATTTCAAGGCAAGTTGCAGCATAAGAAAGTCCAGCTTGTTGAATATTTTCCATATTTATAAAGCATTGGCAATATCTTTGTAAATCACCATATTTTCTAATAAAACTAATATCTTCCCTTTTCAAAAATACTTTAAGGTTTGTTAAAAGCGTTCTTATATCGGTATCACCCCAAGTAAGAAACACTGCATCGTCCCCTACCCACTTTTCAAAATCAGATATCACCTTTGAAAATGGCTTACCCGCTTTAATATCATCATTAGTAATATGTGTTAAGTTTTTAATTTTAGAGCGAAGTTTTCTTGAAACAATAGGCTTAATAAGTTCAGAAAAAGTACCAATTTCATTTAAATTCTCATCAAGCTTTACAGCACCAATTTCAATAATTTCATTTATAAATTTTTGAGTAGATTTCATATATGAGTTATTCCACTCAAGGTCCATAATTATATAATTCATAAGTCACCAAATTCTATTTAATATTAAAGCACTTGTTATCACAAAACAACTTAACGCCCTCGCTTGACAACAAGCCCTTTAAATATTCTACTGAATATATATTGCTATCTAATTTTAAATCCAACAAAGGTTTAAGCACAAAATTTCTATTTAACATCCTTGGATGTGGCAACACAAGGGTTTCAGTATCATACTTTTCATTACCATATAAAAGCAAATCAATATCAATAACTCGTGGTCCGTTTTTAATAGTACGTACCCTACCCATGCCTGCTTCTATACCTAATGCGGCTCCAAGAAGATTATGGGCATTAAGCTCAGTTGAAACTGAAATTACAATATTTAAAAAATCATCTTGATTATCATAATCAACAGGCTCAGTTTCATAAATATTTGAAACCTCATTAACCTTTGTCATTGGCAAAAGATTAATTGCTTCAACCGCATTAATTAAGTTTTGCAAACGGTCACCAATATTTGTGCCTATACCTAAATATGCAATCATACTCTTGCCCTTTCAATTTCTACAGCAACATAATTAAAGTCCGCCTTAATTGGCGCTTGTGGTTTTTTTAATGTAATTTTAAGGGTTTTAATTTTTTCAAAATCATTGAATAATTCATCAGCTACCCTTTGTGCAACACGTTCAATCAAATCATTTTTTTCGCTTTGCGCAACCCTACGTACGGTTTTTATGATTTTAGCATAACTAACTGTGTCGTCAACATTATCGGTCAAGCAAGGTTTTGACAAATCGGCACTAGCCTCAATATCAAAAACAAAAATTTGACCATCTTCTTTTTCTTCTGGATTTACTCCATGATAACAAAATAATTCTAAATCTTTTACAATAATCTTATCCATATTAACCTCTAACTATGGCATCAGCCATTTTTGCACCTAACACAGCTTCTTTAACATTATGTACTCTAATAAAATCAGTACCCCCTGCTATTGCTAAAGCATTAGCAGAAATTGTGCCGTAAACTCTATCTTCATCTTCACTATTTGTTGCCGTACCAACCACTCTTTTTAATGATAAAGCAGTAAGTAATGCAACATTATCGCGTTTAATTGATTTTATATTCCTAATTGCTTCTAAATTATGCTCGTATGTTTTTCCAAAACCAATTCCAATATCAAGCATTATTCTATTGTGTGGAATTTTAAACTCAGTACATTTTTTAAGTGTTTCATCAAAGAAATAAATAATATCGTCAGTTATATTTATAGTATATTGCGGTATAATTTTCGCAGTACCGCCACCCGTATGAGTGATAATCCAACCGCAATCATACTCACGTACAAGTTTTGCCATTTCACTATTAAACGTACCGCTCACATCATTAACGATTGAAGCACCATTTTTCAAAGCATAGTCAGCAACTTCTGGGTAAAAAGTATCAACAGAAAAAATGCACTCAAATTCATTTGCCAAAAATGGTAAATAGTTTTTTAGAATATTAAGTTCTTCCTTGGCACTCAGTAATTTACTATTAGGACCTGTACTTTGGGCACCTATGTCAATTATATTTGCACCTTGTAACAGCATTTCGCGTACATGTTCTTTCGCTTTTTCAGGTGAATTGTATTTACCACCATCAGCAAAAGAATCGCTTGTAACATTCAAGATGCCCATAATATAGGTCTTTTGACCTAATTCAAAACTAAAATTTTTTCCACTAAAAATCATTTTATTCCTAAAAGAGTCATTACTTCGGCTCTTGTTCGTGCATCCTTTCTCATTGAACCTCTAAGCGCTGATGTTTGAGTTTTTGAGCCGGCTGCTCTTATTCCGCGCATTGTCATACACAAATGCTCTGCCTCAACAACAACTGCAACGCCTTTTGGATTCATTGAATCTTGGATAAAATCCGCAATTTGTGCTGTTAATCTTTCTTGAAGTTGAGGTCTTCTTGCATATGTATTTACTATTCTCGCAAGCTTAGAAAGACCAATTACAAGACCATCATCGTTAGGTATGTAAGCAATATGTGCTTTACCAACAAAAGGTAAGAAATGATGCTCACACATTGAATACATTGGAATATCACGCACAATTACAATCTCGTCACTTTGTCCTTCGCGGAACATTTTAAGGTGCTTTTCAGGGTCTTCACTAAGTCCTGAAAAGATTTCCTCATACATATTTGCAACACGCTTGGGAGTTTCTTGCAACCCCTCTCTATCAGGGTCCTCACCTATTGCTAACAATATTTCACGAAAAGCGTTTTCAATTCTTTGCTTATCCATTTAATCAACCTTCTTTAAAATTAATACTTAAATAATTGTATTCATCAACCGTGCTATATGTCAGTTTATTTTTATTAAGATTGCGTCCGCTTTTATTTACTGAATTTCTAACATAGTAAAAAAACTTTGAATCATTTTCAATTTCAGCAACTGCACGTTTGTAATCGCTACTATTTTCAAATACAAATTCAACCTCATTTTCACCAGTTGAAAGCACCTTCGCAGTAACATCAATTAGTCCTGCAAAACCAGTAAAGTTTTTTACATATGAATTCATTTTCACATAGTAATTAGCAGTGTTATACATACAATTTGTATTCTCAACTGAAAAATCCTTATGTGTTTTCATGATATATGAATCAGGCACATTGAAATAAAAATATCCCTTATCGTCTGTAAACGCACCATCATTCCATGTTGGGTCAAGGTGATAATTATAGCCATCTATTTCAACAATATTCCACATATGTGCATCATATCCGCCATCACCTAAGGCATTACCTCTAATCAAATAATTCCTAATTCCAACTTCGTCTAGCAACATTTGCATTGCACGTGCGTAACCCTCACAAACGGTTCTACCATCAAGCAACGCACCATGAGCACTTTGACCAGTCGTGCCTATTGTTGATTTATCATATACGGTATTTTCACAAATATAATCATGTAAGTAAAGTTCTTTTTCAAAATCCGTTGCAAACTGAGGCATTTCAGAAATTATCTTATCAACTTTCTTTTCTAATTCTTTTAATGTGTCCTTAATTTCTTTTTCTTCAAATCTATACTCATAAACAATTTCAACATAATCAGGATACACAGTATATTTGTATCCACCAGTTAACCAAAAAAGATTTGAATTATCATCAACTACTGCATCAACAATCATATGTAAATCTTCTTCAGTAATTCTAACCTTACAGCTTTCATCATAATCATAGGCGGAGCAATAAATTGTTACATACGCATCTTTTTGCTCTTCAGTTAAATTATGATAATAATAAAACGTCTTACTTGCAAGCTCTTCTTGAAAATTTTGATATTCCTGAGCAGTATACTGGTCGTTATCAATCGCATCGTTTAATGCCTTTTGTTCAAGTAAAACTGAAACAATTCTAATACCATTGTAAGAAATTGTAATTACACACAATAAAATAAAAATTCTATATAGTATTTTTTTCATTTTGCATCTACCTCCATCGCAATGGGATAAAATTTATCATTGGCGTTACAATAAGTTTTAAGTGTATCAATACTTTCTGAATAGTCAACAACTGAAATATCGGTATAACACAAATTAACAAAAGAAGTAAAAAGTTTATCCGACTTCTCAGCATATTCCGTCACAAGAACTGACTTAATTATGCCACAAACAATATTCTCGCGAGTTGAATTATCACTAATTTGCAAATACTTATATGTCAAATCCGGAGATAACTCTTGTAAACCCTTTGAAAGAGTCAAATTAAATTTGTGGGATTTATAGTTAATATCACTTTTAACATCAATTGAAAAACCATTAAACAATGAAAGTACATCTTCAAATTGTTTTTCATTAAATACAACAAACTTATCTATTGCAATTCCATAATTTTCAAATACAGCGTTTTTAGCACCAACCTCATAATAATTTTCATAAACACTGCTAAATTTCAACATTCTATTTTGATAATTTAAATTATCTCTACCATCTATACATTTGACCAGCATTGACTGTTTTTCAAAATCAGTTGCTACAATAAAAGCGAAATCCAAACCATCATTCTTTTCTATAATAAAAAGAATATTTGATTTTCCAGTAAGCTCTTTAGTAGAATTAATAGTTACGGATTCTTCTTCAAAATTTTCAGTAGTAGTTGTTGAATTATCTACAAGATTAGAAAAATCATAATCAAGAGAATGCATAAACAAAGCAATTGAACATGCACCTAAAATCACAACGAATATAAAAAAAGAAATTAAAAAGTATTTAATTGTAGATTTATTAAAATTATTTTTCATATCTACACCATATTCATCTATATTTAATTTAGTATAACACAAAAAATAAATATAAACAATAAAATAAGGACTTAAAAGTCCTTATTTTTCAGTAAAATGATATTTATTTTTTTGTTTTGAGAATGCTTTTGTACTGTCACCTGCTCTAAGCAACACTGTGACAGTTTGCATTATTAATTTAAAGTCTAACCACAAACTATATTTTTCAATATACATTAAGTCAAGAACAAGCTTGTCCTTTGGTGATGTATTGTATTTTCCAGCAATTTGTGCGTAACCTGTAAGTCCACCCTTAACGCGTAATCTATATGAGAATTCAGGTAATTCTTGTGTGTATTTATCAACATTTTCAACCATTTCAGGTCTAGGACCTACTACACTCATTTCACCTTTAATGATATTAATGAGTTGTGGTAATTCGTCAATGCGGAATTTTCTAAGATATTTACCTATCTTTGTAATTCTATCATCATCTGAAGTAACTGAGCGATTTTCAGCATTTTCCTCTTTCATAGTACGGAATTTATAAACATTAAATAACTCTCCGCCCTTAGTTGCTCGCAACTGTCTAAAGAATACGCTACCGCCATCTTCCGCTTTTATAAGAATTGCACAAACAAGCATAATTGGACCACATACAACTAAGCCCAAACCTGAGATAACAATATCCATTAATCTTTTAACGAATCTTTGCTCAAAGGTTAAATCACGAACAATTGCTGAAACTAATGGTTTATCATCAAGAAGCGCTGCTTTGGCACCAAGCATGACAATATCGTTCATTTCAAAATTGTAATAAATATTCTTATTTTTAGCGTAACAATACTCATTTAAAAGTGTTCTTTCGTTAGCAGGAATATCGTACAAGAAAATTGTATCACACTCATTAATAATATCAAAAGCATTTCTTGATGTATAATGAATCATATGAACAATATTATATTGTTTTTTATATTTTTTAACCTTAGGTACTATGTTGTTAAGAGATTCTTCGGAACTTGTAATAATGCAGCATTTTTCTGGTGGATTGATTGTAAAATAAACATAGTTACCAAAATAAGCAAAGAATAAAATTAAAATACCTTGTATAAGCATTACAAGAATTAAAAGATGTGGTGACTCATACACAAAAAAATCGTTATTATTTTCGTTAACGTTCATAATGCAAAGCTGAAGATGAGTAACAATATCAGTTGCGAAAGTTGCAAGAGCCAAAGACATTACAATGGGTTTACTTTTAAGTCTTCCTATGGCATAACCACCATAAATAGACACAAGTGCTGTTTCAAGTACGCAGAATGTAACAAATGTAACACCAGCTGTTCTTGAAAGATGAATAATCCATTCATATTCAGTTGCAAAAATCAAGAAGAATGTTGCGGTTAATAAAATATACATTATTGTTTTTAATATAAAAACAATTGATTTTTGAAATTTATATAATATATTCATAAATTCCTCCAAGAAAGAATTTTAAACTCAATTATACAATAATACTACCCTATAGACGTCTTTTTGTCAATGAATTAAGGCAAACTGTAACTAAAGTGTCATTTTTGAACTTTTTTATGCTCATCTTTTTTATAAAAAGCATTAATATTGAGCTGAGATAAAATTATTCCTATAAAAATAAGTATACAGCCAACATATCCTCTACCACTCATAACCTCATTAAGTATTATTGCGCCACCAATAGCACTAAATACTGATTCGGTTGAAAATACAATTGACGCGAAAGTTGGGTCTGCATTTTTTTGACCTAAAATTTGACATGTATACGCAACACCTACCGACATTAAACCCCCATAAAGTATTGGTATGCCAGCACTTTTTATTGCGGAAAGCTCAATATTTTCAGTGCAAACAGCAAATATAACACTTAAAAATCCACACACAAAAAACTGTATCATACTGAATTTTAAAGGACTTATATCATTAACAAATTTATCAACTACAAGAATATGTGCTGCCCAAAAGAATGCACCTATAATTAAGACTACATCTCCCGCACCAAAAGTTAAGCCATTGCTTGTCATACAAAGAAAGAAAAGACCTACAAAAGCAAATATTGCACCAACAAATGTTAAAACACTTGTTTTTTTACCGCCGAAAAATCTAATTATAGGTACTAATACTATGTAAAGACCTGTTAGAAAGCCTGCCTTTCCAGCACTACCAGTCCATTCTATTCCTAATTGTTGAAGCGTTGATGCGACAAACAATATTACTCCTGCTACAAGACCTGGGATAAGTGTTTTCACAAATTTGCTTTTATCAAATTTTTCACGCTCAAAAATTAATATTACGGGAATTAAAGATAATGAGCCAAGCAAAAAGCGTATGCCATTAAATGTAAACGCGCCAACAAACTCAGCACCTACACGTTGAGCAACAAAAGCAAATCCCCATATAATTGCTGTTAAAAAAAGTAATATTGTTGATTTAATTTTAGATTTCATATTTCACCCTAATGCATATAAGCCACAGTGTAATCACTGTGGCTTAAAGTAGTTTATTTCTTATTTTTTACAACCTTCTTAGAAGTAAGAATACTTGGTTTTTTATTTTCATCGCGAATTATTTCAGGTGCTACACCGTCAAGAACGCATTCACGAGTAATAATCACCTTGGCGATTTTATAATCAGATGGAGTTTCGTACATAATAGGCATCAAAACACCTTCCATTATACCACGAAGGCCACGAGCACCAGTTTTCTTTTCAAGTGTTTTTTCGGCAATTGCAACAAGAGCATCGTCAGTAAACTCTAACTCAACTTCATCCATAACAAAAAGCGCTTTAAATTGCTTTAAAATAGCATTTTTAGGTTCTGAAAGAATCTTTATTAAATCTTCTTTAGAAAGTTGTTGAAGTGCAGTTATAACAGGCACACGACCAACTAACTCTGGAATAAGACCAAACTTAACTAAATCTTGTGCAATAACCTTTGAATAAATATCTTCAAGCTCAAATTCAGCTTTATTTTTAATTTCAGCACCAAATCCAAGAGCTGAGTTGCCCGCACGCTTCTCTACAATTTTTTCAATACCATCAAAGGCACCACCGCAAATAAAAAGAATGTTAGACGTATCAATTTGAATAAACTCTTGCTGAGGATGCTTACGACCGCCTTGTGGAGGAACATTAGCAACAGTACCTTCAAGGATTTTAAGAAGAGCTTGTTGAACACCTTCGCCACTTACGTCGCGAGTAATTGATGGATTTTCACTCTTACGAGCAATCTTATCAATCTCATCAACATAAATGATACCACGTTCAGCCTTTTCAACATCAAAATCAGCTGCTTGAATTAAACGCAAAAGAATATTTTCAACATCTTCACCAACATAACCAGCTTCAGTTAATGTTGTTGCATCAGCAATTGCAAAAGGTACATCAATAATTTTTGCAAGTGTTTGTGCAAGAGCAGTTTTACCAACACCAGTTGGACCTAAAAGTACAACGTTACTTTTTTGAATTTCAACATCATTATCTATGCCGCAATATATTCTTTTGTAATGGTTATAAACGGAAACACTTAAAACTTTTTTAGCAGATTCCTGACCAACAACGTATTCGTCAAGTGCAGCTTTAATTTCATGTGGTTTTGGAAGGACTTTTTCTTCAAGTTTTACTTTTTTGCCGCCTCTATTTGGAGCTATTTCACCTTCACCGATTATACCCATACAAAGTTCAATACACTCGTCACAAATATAAACACCAGGTCCAGCAATAAGCTTTTCAACTTGTTCTTGAGTTTTACCGCAGAAAGAACATCTCACATTTCTTTCTTTATCGTTTTCTCTAGCCATAAATTAGCTCCTTATCTCTTATAGAACACCTTATCAACAATACCATAATCCATTGCTTCTTGAGCTGAAAGCCAATTATCGCGCTCAGTATCAAGAGCAATTTGTTCAATTGGTTTGCCTGTATTTTCAGCAAGAATTTTGTTGAGTTTTTCACGAGTTCTAAGAATATGTTCAGCAGCAATTTTAATGTCACTTGCTTGACCTTGTGCTCCACCTAATGGCTGATGAATCATAATTTCACTGTTTGGGAGAGCAAATCTTTTACCCTTTGCACCTGATGATAAAAGGAATGCACCCATACTTGCTGCCATACCCATACAAATTGTAGATACATCACATTTGATATATTGCATTGTATCGTAAATTGCAAGACCAGCTGAAACTGAGCCACCTGGGCTATTAATATAAAGAGATATATCTTTTTCGCTATCTTGCCCCTCAAGATA
This sequence comes from Candidatus Fimenecus sp., assembly GCA_045615405.1. Taxonomy (GTDB): domain Bacteria; phylum Bacillota; class Clostridia; order Oscillospirales; family Acutalibacteraceae; genus Fimenecus. The sequence continues at coordinate 11,198 of JAZLET010000022.1, read as the reverse complement.
GAGTAACTGTGCAACAACTAAAGAAGCTGTTGCGTCATTAACTTCATCAGACAAAACGATAATTCTATCATTAAGGAGTCTTGAGAAAATGTCGTATTGTCTTTCGCCTCTATTTGTTTGTTCAATAACATATGGTACAAGTGCCATAACATAACCTCCAATTAATAACTTTTAAAAGCATTAAAGAATTGCCCTTAAATTATTGGACAATTCTTCAACACTTATACTATAAATTTATGACTGATTATTCAGCATCTGCCTTCTTCTTTGTTGTCTTTTTAGCAGCTGGTTTCTTTTCAGCTGGTTCTTTCTTTTCAGCAGCCTTTTTTGTTGTAGTTTTCTTTGCAGCTGGTTTCTTTTCAGCTGGTTCTTTCTTTTCAGCAGTCTTCTTTGCTGCTTTTTCTTCAGTAATTGTTGCATTCTCTCTTACAAAATCAACTACTTTTCTTGATTTTACAGTGTCAGCAATTGAATCTTCAGGAATTGCCTTTTTAACTGTATCCACATCAACTGCATATGCTTTAGCAAGATTATCATATTCAGCATTGATTTCATCTTCAGTTGCTTCAATGCCTTCAGCCTTAATAATTGCCTCAACAGCAAGATTGAACTTAACACGGTCTTCAGCATTTTCTTTATAGCCATCTCTAAATGCTGCCATTTCCATACCTGTGTATGAAAGGTATGTGTTAAGGTCAAGACCTTGTGATTGAAGTCTATAGTTAAATTCGTCAACGATAGCATCAATTTCAGCTTCAATCATCGCTGCAGGAATATCAACCTTTATGCCCTTAACAACCTCATCCATAAGGTCGTTTGCAATTTTATTATCAGCATCTGCTTTTTTATTTGCTTCAAGCTGAGCTTTAACACTCTTCTTAAGTTCATCAAGAGTATCAAATTCACTAACATCTTTAGCAAATTCATCATCAAGTGCTGGTAATTCCTTAACCTTGATTTCATGAAGTTTAATCTTAAATACAGCATCCTTTGATGCAAGATTTTCTTGATATTCAGCTGGGAAAGTAACATTTACATCAAATTCTTCGCCAACCTTGTGACCGATAATTTGGTCTTCAAATCCAGGAATGAATGAACCGCTACCGATAACAAGCTCATATTTTTCAGCTTTACCGCCATCAAATGCAACGCCATCAACAAAGCCTTCAAAATCAATAACTGCTGTATCGTTCTTCTTAACAGCTCTATCGTCAACGCTAACCATTCTTGAATTTTGTTCCTGCATATTTGCAAGTTCAGCCTTAACTTCATCAGCTGTAACTTTGCATGAAGGTCTTGTTGCCTTAAGGCCTTTATATTTACCAAGCTTAACTTCAGGCTTAACTGCAACCTTAAGTTTTAATACTACGCCATCTTTTGAAATTTCTGGAACTTCAAGGTCATAAGGTGAACCAACAACATCAAGTTTTGATTCAACAATAGCTTCGCTAACTGCTGAAGGATAAACAAGTTCAAGTGCATCTTCATAGAAAACGCCTTCACCATAAATTTTTTCAATAAAAGCTCTTGGAGCTTTGCCTTTTCTGAAACCATTGATTGTGATGTCTTTTCTAACCTTAAGGTATGCTTTTTGAATTGCTGCCTCAAAAGTTGCACCATCAATAGTGATTTCAAGCTCATAAACATTCTTTTCTACATTGTTTGTTGACTTTAACATTAAAATATTCCTCCTGAATATTATTGTTTACCGTATTTTTCATACCGCAATATTCACAATATTATAGCATATAATTATTATAAATACAATATTTTCCAAAATTTTTTATTAAAAAATCCAGTAAAATAGTCATGAATTTAAGTTTTTAAACTATTTATTTATAAATAGCGGAGTAAAATTTAAGTAATCAGCTGAAATCAGCCTAAATTTAATACATTCAAATTCACCATTTATTGCGCCTTTTATTGCTCCGCCATGAAGATGTCCATAATAACATCTACTAATATTATTTTCTTTAAGCACATTTAAAATAGGTTCGCAAATTTTTGCTGTACTAACAGGCGGATAGTGTAAAAATACAACCACTTCACCACCTAATTTTTTTGCCTCATCAATAGAGCGTTGTAATCTTGCACACTCACGAGCCATAACTTTATCATCATTTTCACTTTCGGCATCAAAAAACCAACCGCGAGTACCTGCTATTGCAATATCCCCTATTTTATATGCGTTATTGTGCAAAAACTTTATAGTATCAAAGCCCTTTTCTTTACAAAACTTTTCCATTTTTGTAATTGTATTCCACCAATAATCGTGGTTGCCTTTTGAAATGATTTTTGTCCCATTCAAGCTATTGAGAAACTCTAAATCTTTTTCAACTTCTTCTAATCCCATTGCCCAAGAAATGTCACCATTAATTACCACGGTATCTTCATCTTTAATTAAGTTTTGCCAATTATTTTGGAGTCTTTGGGCATAGTCATCCCAGCCCTTGAAAATATCCATGGGCTTTGGGGTTGAAAACGATAAATGAGTATCACCGATTGCATAAATTGACATAATAAAAAACTCCTATGAATAATAGCGCCTTACTTTCAAAAAATAAGAATGAAAGGAGGAATAATAATGGATAAAAATAGAAATATAACTTGTGATGCTTGTCATTGCATTTTTAACGATGGTCATATGAATTGTACTGCAGATGGTATTAAAGTAGGTACACACAGTGCTTGTTCTTGCGATGATACAAGATGTGCTACTTTCAAGCTTAACACAAAAGACGTAGAATAATTAAACTCAAATGCGGAAGCCAACAAAGAAAATAGCTTCCGCATTAGTTTTTATTGTGTTATATTCCTAACATATCAAACACTACTTGTTTCATATCCTCTTTCTTTGCAACACCTGTAAAACGAGGTGTTTTGCCTTTAAGAGTAGCAAGTTGCGGTGGAACTGGTTCGTTAGATTTTGCAAATAATTCTTCAACCATATCAAATTCATTATCAGCTTCAACTTTATCGGTAATTGCTGAAAGTACGCTTGCTGAGAACTTATATGGATTTGCTGTTGATGCAATAACAGTAGGTGTTTTATCACCTGTATTTGCTACATAATCATCATAAACCTTAACGGCAACTGCAGTATGAGTATCACAAAGGTAATTTTTGTCAGCAAATACTTTACCGATTGTTTCTTTTGTTTCAGCATCATCACAACAACCTGCTGCAAATAACGCCTTAACTTTATCAGCAACATCTGCTGACACTGTGTATTTACCATCGTTATTAAGAGAAGACATCCACTCAGCTACCTGAACATCATTTTCGCCACAAAGGTGGAAAAGAAGTCTTTCAAGATTGCTTGAAATAAGAATATCCATTGATGGAGAAGTTGTACAATAGAAATCTCTATTCTTATCATAGGTACCACTAGTAAGGAAATCAGTAAGAACATTATTTGCATTTGATGCGCAAATAAGAGTTTTTACTGGCACTCCCATTCTCTTTGCGTAATAAGCAGCAAGAATATTACCAAAGTTACCTGTTGGAACAACCACATTCATTTCTTCGCCATTTTTAAGCTCACCATTTTGAAGCATATCACAATACGCTGATACATAGTAAACAATTTGTGGAACAAGACGACCCCAGTTAATTGAATTTGCTGATGAGAATGCGAGTCCATTTTCCTTAAATTTCTTCTCAATATCTTTATCAGTAAAGATTTTCTTAACGCCTGATTGAGCATCATCAAAGTTACCTTCAATAGCACAAACGCTAACATTACTACCCTCTTGAGTAGTCATTTGAAGTTTTTGCATTGGGCTAACGCCGTCTACAGGATAAAATACAAGGATTTTTGTATTTGGAACATCAGCAAAGCCTTCAAGCGCTGCCTTACCTGTATCACCTGAGGTTGCAACAAGAATTACAATTTCAGTATCTTTAACTGTTTTATTTGCGGAAACTGTAAGAAGATATGGAAGAAGTTGAAGTGCCATATCTTTAAATGCGCAAGTAGGACCACGCCATAATTCAAGCACATTTGCTGTGTTAGAAAGCTTGTATAATGGTGCAACCTTATCTGAACTGAATTTTCCTGCTTTATAAGCGCCTTCAACACACATTGAAAGTTCTTCTTCAGTAAAATCAGTAAGGTAAAGCCTTAATACCTCTTTCGCTCTTTCAATATAACTCATTGGTACAAGTTTTTGTATAAACTCAAGAGAAATTTGTGGAATTTCAGTTGGAACAAAAAGTCCGCCCTCTGAAGAAATACCCTTAGCAATTGCTTCAGCTGCTGTAACCTTTACAGATTTATCTCTTGTACTTGTATAAAACATAGTAACACATCCTTTTCGTGTGGTATTTTATCATATAAAAAACTGTTTTTCAACAATTACTTTGCATTAGAATCAAACGCATTTTCAATATGGTTGACCTTTAACGGCTCACCATTTTCAAAATACACCTCAACAATATCGTAACGTGGTTGTCTTTTTAATTTATAATCCTTTAAAAAGAATTGTGATGTTGCAATAATTTTAGTACGCTTAGCTACATCTACCGCATCAGATGGTGCATATTTCATATTTTCACTTCGTGTTTTAACTTCAACAAAGCATATATATTTTTTATCTTCGGCAATTAAGTCAATTTCACCTAACCGGCAAGAATAGTTTGCTGAAACTATAAAGTATCCGTGTTTACGAAGATATCGCGACGCTATAATTTCACCATAGCTACCCAACATTTTTGCATCCATTATTTTTCACCATAAAATTTCTTTAAAAACGACATTCTATGTATTGGAGATGGACCATATTCACGGATTTTTTCATAGTGAAGTTTTGTGCCATAACCTTTATGTTTTTCAAATTCATATTGTGGATATTCTTTTGTTTGTTGGAGCATAAAACGGTCACGACCAACTTTTGCTAAAATTGATGCAGCCGCTATTGACATACTTTTTGCATCGCCTTTTACAACTGTTTCTTCAGTAACAAAAGGAATTTTAGGATATTGATTACCATCAATCAAAGCATAGTCAGGCCTTATTTTTAAACCTTCAACCGCTCTATGCATTGCAAGAAAAGTTGCATTAAGAATATTAATTTCATCAATTTCTTTTTCAGTTGCAACACCGATTGAGTAATCAATAGCTTTTTCACAAATTATATCATATAACTGTTCACGCTTTTTTTCGCTGAGTTTTTTTGAGTCATTAAGACCTTCTATTTCAATTCCCAAAGGTAAAATAACCGCTGCAGCATACACAGGACCAGCTAATGGCCCACGACCTGCCTCATCAATACCGCAAATTACTTTATAACCAGCATTTTTTGCATTTTGTTCAAATAAATAATCCATATTTTACTCCGGTTTTTCAAGAGAAATTGTGCCGAGTTTTCCACCACGATATTCATCAAGTAGCATTACCGATGCTCTTTCGTAATCAATTTCTCCGCCTTTAATCATCATACCGCGTTTTTTACCAATAAGTTCAAGAACTTCCCATGCTTCTTTGTCGGTAAAATCAGTAATTTTATATCTTTCAGCAAGTCTTTCAGGATAATTATTTTTCATAACCTCTAAAAGTCTTATTGCAAGCGTTTCGGCATCAAGAATTTCATCCTTTACTGAACCAATAAAAGCAAGTCTATCACCAACTTGCGGGTCATCAAATTTAGGCCATAACACACCAGGCGTATCAAGAAGTTCAATGCCATTACCAATATTAAACCACTGATTATGCCTTGTAACACCTGCTTTATCAGCAACCTTTGCTTTTGCTGCCCCTGCCATTCTATTAATGAATGAAGATTTACCAGTATTAGGAATACCAACAACCATAATGCGTAGCGCTTTACCTGGCATTCCTCTATCTTCGTTCTTTTTTATGACATCCTTAAGCACTTCGCGAACAGCTATAATATAATTATTTAAACCCTTACCAGTTCTACAATCAACAGGAATTGCAGTAACTCCTTTTTTCTTGTAAAACTCTACCCACTGACTTGTTGTTGTTTTGTCAGCTAAATCACATTTATTGAGCAATACAATTCTTGGTTTATTATTAATTATTTCTTCAAGCTCAGGATTTGAACTACTATACGGAATTCTTGCATCAATGATTTCAGTCACGCCATCAACAAGCGATAAGCTTTCTTTTATAAGACGGCGGGTTTTTGCCATATGCCCAGGAAACCATTGAACAATTTGCTTTTGATTATCAGCCATTTGTGGTCTCCTTCTCAAATAAGGTGTTATCACCCATACGATAAATTACTTTTCCCATTATATAATCTTCATCTATCATACCTACTGCAACATCACGACTATCAGCAGAATGGTTGCGATTATCACCCATTACAAATACTTTGCCGTATGGTACAACATATTCCCTCATCATAGAGTAATTACATTTGATATCTTCTTTAACATATGGTTCGTTAATTTTAACACCATCTACTACTGTTTCACCAGTTGTCTTATCAAAAGCAACTGTTTGTCCGCCAACTGCAATAACTCTTTTAATAAGTACTTTTTCATAACCATTAGGTTGTGAAATAACAACAACATCACCTTGATTAATTTTAGTTGTAATTGAACTTATTATCAGGTTATCGCCATGTTTTAATGTATTTTCCATAGACTGACCAGAAACAATAGAAATCTTAAAAAAGAATGTAAATATAACACCAACCGCTAAGATTGAGGTTAGTATAATAGATGCCATTTCATATATTGTTTCAAGTAGTTGTTTATTTTTTTTCATCATTAATATTCCAATCACCAAACGGATAAATTCTTGCGTTTGCAACGCCTAAAACGTAACGCTCATCAATTAAACCGATAACTTTAAAACGGCTATCAAGAGAATCATTTCTATTATCACCCATTACAAAAATATAGCCCTCAGGAATTTCTAATGGATAAACAAAATCACCTGCAGCTTCAATTTGCTCAGTAATGTATGGCTCATATAATGTCATACCATTTACGGTGATAGTACCTTCAATATAATCAATATTGATTTTGTCGCCACCCTTTGCTATAACGCGTTTAATAAGCGGTTCATTAAGTGAGTTAGGTTGGGTAATAACAACAATGTCGCCTCTTTCAACCTCAGTTGTTATTGCACTAACAGTAAGCCAATCACCCGATTTTAAGGTTGGATTCATTGAGTCACCATTTACACCTACAACTCTAAAGAAAAATGCAAATATTATTAAAATAAGAATTATTGCATAAATCAAGGAATCAAGCCAATCATAAACAAATCGCCACGATTTATTTTCATCCTTTTTTCCATATTCAGTTGTTTCAAATGGAATTAAAAAATCTTCTGCTTTTCTCATCTTTTTCACCCTAAAATCCGTAATTATTTTATTTGTTCGGCAATCTTGCAAATCTTTGCAAGTCTATGATTTACACCTGAGCGTGAAATAGGAACTTTAAGTTTACTACCTAATTCACGTAAAGACATATCAGGATTTTCGTACCTCAGCTCTGCCACTTCACGAAGCTCATCAGAAAGATATGAAAGTCCTACAGTATCTTTTATATGTATAATTGCTTGAATATGTTTTGTTGATGCATCAAGAGTTTTATCAAGGTTAGCGTTTTCAAAGTTAAGCTTTCTATTTACATTATTACGCATATCCTTATACATCTTTACACCCATAATTTCTAAAGACGAATTTACAGCGCCCATAACAGTCAGTATATCTTCAATAGCTTCACTATCTTTAAAATAAATAACATGATTAGAATTTCTAACAATGCTACGTGGTTTTACTGATAACTGGTCATAATCATTTATGAATAACTTCAAATCTTTACTTAAGTTGAGATAAGGAACAACAAACTCTAAATGATAGCTTTTATTAGGGTCATTAACTGTGCCACAAGTAAGAAACACACCCTTTAAAAAAGCAGTTTTACAACACTCGTCAGAAAAGTTTGCCCAATTTAATCTAGAAGCTGTACTTTTTTTATCATAACCAAAAGTATCAAGCACCTTATATCTTTCATCTTCACTTACAACTTCAACCTTAAACTTACCTGCTTCGGTTTTAACCAGTTTAGCATTAACCTTACAAACTTTTTTCATAAGCTCAAGATATTTCTCGGCAATTCCACTATTTTCAGTAAGAATTGACATATCATAAGACGAAAATGCTCTTGAAAAAAGCATCATTCCATATGCAAAAGCATGAAGACAACACTCGTTTTCAAGTTCAACACTTAATATTTCATTTTTTACATTTGCTGAAAATGACATATTAAAAATCCTATCTTATAATGTCTCTATGGTAGACTGAAACATTGAATCCTTTTTCTTTAACTGAATTATAAATAATTTCCGCAAAAACTACGGAACGGTGTTTACCACCTGTACAACCAACCGAAATGGTTACCTGACTTTTACCTTCACTTCTATAAAGTGGAACTAAATAATTGATTAAATCAAGAAGTTTAGGTTCTAAATCCCGAGCCTCTTTAAAGCTCATAACATAATCGCGAACAGGTGCTTCAAGCCCTGTATGATTTTTAAGTTCTGGCACATAAAACGGATTTGGCAGACAACGAACATCAAACACCAAATCAGAATCCTTTGGTGAACCATATTTAAACCCAAATGAAATAACATTAACCTTAAGAGTTGCTGTTAAATCTTCAAGAAAAAGTTTTGCTACACGTTCTTTTAACTGTGCAGGAGAAATTAAAGATGTATCAATTACATAATCTGCAATATTTCTTGCTTTTTTAAGTATTTCACGCTCTTTACTAATAATTTCTTGCAAAGTATGTGAATCATCATAATTAAGCAACGGATGCTTTCTACGTGTTTCTTGATATCTTCTCAAAATCACATCATTATCAGCATCAATGAAAAGAATTTTGTAGTTGCATTCCATTGCCTTAAGCTCTTCAATAGCGCTAAAAAGCTGCGCAAAAGAGCCACCAAGACGAATATCAGCAACAATTGCAACCTTCTCACGCACCTCAGCGGTGTCATTAAGTAGTTGAACAAATGTAGGAATAAGTTTTGGAGTCATATTATCAACGCAAAAAAATCCAATATCCTCAAGAGTATCAATAGCTCTTGATTTACCTGCGCCTGACATACCTGTTACTATAACAAGTTGCATTTTTTACTCCTCCTTACTCCCCTATAATTTTAACTTCAGTTTCAAGCATTACACCGTGCTTCTCGTAAACAATTTTTTGCACATCACGAATGAGATTAATAACATCAGTTGTTGTTGCATTATCTTTATTTATTACAAAACCGGCATGTTTTTCGCTAACCTGAGCACCGCCAACTGTGTAACCCTTAAGTCCACTTTCTTCAATAAGTGCCCCTGCGAAATACCCAACAGGACGTTTAAATGTACTACCTGCACTTGGATACTCTAAAGGTTGCTTATCTTTTCTTCTTTGTAGTTTATCATCCATTGCAGCTTTGATTTCAGTTTTACTTGCTTTTTTAAGCTTCATTACTGCGGAAACTATTGTGTAATTGTTATCAGTATAAGCACTACCACGATATATTAAGTTTAAATTTTCTTGTGATAACTCACCAACATTGCCAGTTAAATCAATATGAGTAGTACTAAAAAGTACATCCTTCATTTCTCCGCCGTAAGCACCTGCATTCATATAAACTGCGCCACCAAGAGTACCAGGAATACCATAGGCGAATTCCAAACCTGAAAGTTCATTATCTAAAGCAAACATACAAAGTGATTTTAACGATGCACCTGCTTCACAATAAATTGTAGTTTCGTCAAGCAACTCCATCTTTGACATTTGTGAGCCGATTTTTATGACAACTCCGTTAATACCATTATCGGTAACAAGTAGATTTGAGCCGTTACCAATAATCAATGGATTAACATTTTTTGAATAGCAAAAATTAATTATTTTTTTAAGGCAATCAATAGAATTAGGTATAATGAGAACGCTTGCATTACCGCCACATTTAAAGCTTGTGTATTTTTTCATAGGTGCATTCTTAATTACTTCAGCACCCATATTCTCAGCAAATAGTGCGATTTCGTTATACACTAATATACCCTCTTTCTAAAAATTAATAATTTTGCCAAATGTCAATTTCTTTTGAGTTTGGCTCATAACCATCATCCATACCAAGATGATGAAGAAGCTCACGAGCTGCATTATAGCCCATTTTCTTTTGTCTATTATTCATTGCAGCACACTCAATAATTACCGCAAGATTACGACCAGGTTTAACAGGAACTACTGTTAATGGGATTTTAACATCCATAATTGTTATGTATTCATTATCAAGACCCATACGGTCATAAACCTTTGTACTGTCCCATGGCTCAAGTTGAATAACCATATTGATTTTTTCAGTAAGCTTAACAGCACCCATACCAAAAAGACGACGTGCATTTATAATTCCTATTCCGCGAAGTTCAATAAAATGACGGATGTTATCTGGTGCAGAGCCAACAAGTGTTTTTGCTGACGCTTTTCTAATTTCAACTGCATCATCAGCAATAAGACGATGACCACGTTTAATAAGCTCAATAGCAGTTTCACTTTTACCTACACCACTATCGCCAACAATTAATACACCTTCACCATAAACTTCAACAAGAACACCGTGACGTGTAATACGAGGTGCTAATGCAGTACCAAGGAAATAGATAAGCGTTGACATACTTGCTGATGTTGCTTCGGCTGTTCTTAAAATTGGAACTTTATACTTTTTAGCCGCATCAATCATACCATCAAGTGGTTCCATACTTCTTGTAATCATTACAAGTGATGGTTGTTTACTGAAAAGACGCTCCATACACTGGAGTTGTTCTTCTTTTGTAAAAGATTTTACAAACTCATACTCCGAAAAACCAAGATATTGTACTCTAGCAGGGTCAAAGTATTTATCGTTACCTGCAAGTAACAATCCTGGTCTATTAACCTCCTGAGAAGTGATTGAAAGTTCAGATGCGTCACAAGGTAAATATATTATTTCAAGACCGAATTCGTTAATAATTTTATCTAAAGAAACTGAATATTTTGAAGCCAAAACGCCTACCTCCCCTTATAATGATAATATTTAGTATATTATATAACATATTGTTCAATTTTCCAATAGTTTTTTTCAAATATTTTTATTTATTTTTCTTGCAATAATGCAGTTATTTATTGCACTTTTGTAATAATCATTGAAAAGATAATTAAATTTTCTTATAATCATA
>JAZLET010000021.1:0-14151 GCA_045615405.1 Candidatus Fimenecus sp. | reverse complement strand
ACTCGTGAAGACGCTTAATTTGAATATCAAATATTGTGTTTGAATCAACAGTTATACCATCATGTTGCTTGATAAAGTCAGCAAGTTGTTGTTTTTTAGTTTCTTTAATAGAAATGAATCTATTAAGCACATTTTCATCATCAGCATACTTTTCAAGGTTTTTAAGTTTATTGAGGTCGGTTACCCATTCGTCAGTTCCTAAAAGTTCAGTAACAAGGGCTGAAAGTTCACGATTACAAAGCAAAAGCCATCTTCTTTGAGTAATGCCGTTAGTCTTATTTTGAAACTTTTCAGGGTAAAGTTCATACCAATCTTTTAATACATCAGTTTTAAGAATATCAGTATGAATACGAGCAACACCATTTACATACTTTGAGCAAAAAATTGCAAGGTAAGCCATATGCACACGTTTATCTTGAATAATCTGCATTTTCTCTAATTTTTCTTTTGGAATTTTTTCCTTTTTAAGCTCTTTCTTGAGCAATTTATCAAGTTTTTTGATAATGTCAAAAACTTGTGGAATAGTCTCTTTAATTATTTTAATATCCCATTTTTCAAGTGCTTCCTGCATGATGGTATGGTTTGTATAATTGAATACATTTTTTGTAATTTTAACGGCATCATCAAAATCAACACCTTCTTTTTCAGTTAAAAGACGAATTAACTCAGGAATTGATATTACTGGATGAGTATCATTAAGTTGAATAGTAATAAAATCGGCAAATTTAGAGAAATCTACACCGTGAATATTCTTATACTTTCTTATGATATCCTGCAAAGATGCACTTGAGAAGAAATACTGTTGTTTCAGGCGTAATTTCTTACCCTCATAGGTGTCATCATTTGGGTAAAGCACACGCGAAATGTCTTCTGCGCGATTTTTAAGACTAACTGATTTATCATATTTTTGTTGATTAAATAAATCAAAATCAAATGGTACAAGAGATTCAGCTTGCCAAAGTCTTAATGTGCCAACATTGTCAGTACCATAACCAATAATTGGCATATCATAAGGGATTGCTTTTACGGTCAAATCTTTAAATTCTACTTCAACTAAATCATTCTCATTACGGATTGACCAAGGGTCACCCCATTTCGCCCAGTCATCAGCATACTCAACCTGAAAACCATCTTGAATATCTTGCTTAAATAGTCCGTATTTATAGCGAATTCCGTAACCATCAAGTGCAATATTATGAGTTGCAGCACTTTCTAAAAAACAAGCAGCAAGTCTACCCAACCCACCGTTTCCCAGTGCACTGTCTTCAATTTCTTCAAGTGTATTAAGTGATACGTTATATTTATTTAATTCAGTTTCAAGTTCATCATACAGTCCCATAGAAACTAGATTATTATAAATTGCACGACCTACAAGAAATTCAGCTGAAAAATAAAATGCTGTTCTTTCTTTAATTCTATTATTCCTACTGTTAATCCAGTCATCAGCAATTTCTCCCATAACTGCAGTTGAAATTACATCGTGAAGTTCATTATGTGTCAATTCACATAATGATTTCAAATATTTACTTTTAGCAAGTGATATTGCATCATTTACTATTTTTGACATTATTTTTTCCTCTTTTCACCTTTGGCAAACGTTGATAAAGCTCGGTATAATACTTAATTTTCTCTGCCAATTCATCACTTAAATAATCAGGTTTTACACGCCACTGCCAATTATCTTTAATAGTTGACGGGTAATTCATTCGTGCTACATTACCAAGTCCTAACAAATCTTGCATTGTAACGATTGCGGTATTTGAATTACTTGACCATATGGCTTTCATCATTCCCCAGTTATAACCCTCTTTGCGTGTTAAGCGTAAATATTCTTTTGCTCGTTTGCGAGTTTTACGAGGTGCAGTTTTAGTCATATAACCCATAATTGTATCATTATCATGGGTACCAACATATGCAACTGAATTTTTTGTAAAATTATGAAGAAGATAATCATTTTCTTCATCAGTATCAAATGCAAACTGAAGCACTTTCATACCCGGATATTTGCTTTGCTTAAGCATCTTTTTAACAGTTGGAGTTAAAAAACCTAAATCTTCTGCAATAATATTCATTTTACCTAGGTCTTTTTCAACTTCACGGAAGAATTCAATCCCAGGACCTTTTCTCCACTCACCTATTTTGGCTGTTTTTGCATCTGCAGGAATACAGTAATACGATTCAAATCCTCTAAAATGGTCTATACGAACAACATCACATAACGAATACTGATGTTTTATTCTTTGTTTCCACCAAGAATAATTGTCGTTTTTCATATATTCCCAATCATAAAGAGGATTCCCCCATAACTGACCATCTGCAGTGAAGGCATCAGGCGGACAACCTGCAACTTCAATTGGATTGCAATCTTCATCAAGTAAAAATTGTTTTGGATTTGCCCATACATCAGCGCTATCACCAGCAACATAAATTGGAATATCACCAATGATTAAAACGCCGTTATCGTTAGCATATTTCTTTAAGCTTGTCCATTGTGCAAAAAACAAATACTGAATAAACTTTTGAAATTCAATTTCATTCTTTAAATCTATCTTTGCTTTGCTTATAGCACTTGTTTTACGTAATTTAAAATCAACCGGCCATTCATTCCATGGCTTACCATCAAAAGAGGTTTTAAGAGCCATATACAAAGCAAAATCATTTACCCAAAAATTATTTTTACTGCAAAAGTTTTTGTAATTTTTACAATTTAAGTCAAAATTTTTATATGCTTTTTTCAAAACATTAAAACGATTATTATAAAGCTTTTCAAAATTAACCTTTTCTTCATCATCACACCAGTCAATTCTTGAATAATCGCTTTTTTTGAGAAGTCCATCTTTACAAAGAAGTTCAAAATCAATGAAATATGGATTACCTGCAAATGTTGAAAATGATTGATAAGGAGAATCACCGTAACTTGTAGGGCAAAGAGGTAAAACCTGCCAATAGGTTTGGCCACTTTGTTTTAAAAAATCTACAAATTTATATGCTTCCGCACCGAGTGTTCCAATACCCGTATTACCCGGCAAAGAAGAGATATGCATTAAAACTCCGCTTTTTCTCATAAAAAATCGCCCTTAATTAAAATAATATAAAAATAATAATATTATTTTTTATTTAAAAAGTCAATCACAGATTAAGTTTTCACTAACCATATCAAAAAAATGAATTCGTTCCGCGTCAAAAGTAACATTACATAGTGTGTCACTTTTTACATTTCTATTTGTTGAAACATTTGCGATAATTGACTGATTCTTTATTTTTCCGTGCAAGTAATAATCAGAACCAGTCATCTCTGCTATATCAACATAAAACTGAAGTGAATTTTCATCTTCATTCTCAGTAATATTAATATTTTCGGGTCTTATTCCTAAAATGACTTCCTTATTAACGTAAAGTGATAATTTTTCGTTCATACGATTAGGTAACTTAATGTCATATTCTTCAAAAAGTGCAAAAAAATCGTTTGCTTTTCTAACAATCTTGCAATTAATAAAATTCATTTGTGGTGAACCTATAAACCCTGCAACAAAAATATTTTGTGGATGATTATAAAGCATTTGTGGTGTATCGTGCTGCATAATTTTACCATCCTTCATTACGACAATCCTATCACCCATTGTCATAGCTTCAGTTTGGTCATGAGTGACATAAACAAATGTTGTTTGAAGTTCTTTATGAAGCATTGAGATACGACTTCTCATTTCAGTACGAAGCTTAGCATCAAGATTTGAAAGCGGTTCATCTAGCAAGAACACAGCTGGTTCACGAACCATTGCTCTGCCTAGTGCAACACGTTGTCGCTGTCCACCTGACAACGCACGAGGTTTACGATTAAGATACTGTTCAATATCAAGCATTTTTGCCGCTTCGTGTACTTTTTTATCAATAACCTTTTTTGGCACTTTTCTATTTTTTAAACCGAACGCCATATTTTTATACACATTCATATGTGGATACAAAGCATAGCTTTGAAACACCATTGCAATATCACGATTTTTAGGTGAAACATCATTTACAAGTTTTTCACCAATATACATTTCTCCGTCAGTAATCTCTTCAAGACCTGCAATCATCCGTAGAGTTGTTGATTTACCACATCCCGATGGACCTACTAATATTACAAATTCTTTATCTTTAATTTCAAGATTAAGATTTTTAATAACAGTAATCCCATCTTCATACGTTTTTTTTAGATTTTTTAATAAAATTGACGCCATAAAATCACCTAACCTTTAACTGCTCCATCAATTACGCCTTTAATAATATATTTTTGACACACAAGATAAAAAGCAATGATTGGAATTATTGCAAGTACCAGCATCGCCATAAATCCACCCCAATCTATTGAGCCATATGCACCTTGCATAGTTAATTGAATAGCTACAGATAATGTTTTATTCCCTGAACCAAGTAATAAATATGGTAAAAGGAAGTCGTTCCAAATCCACATAGCATTCAAAATAGCAACTGTAATTGCGGTAGGTTTTAGAATTGGAAATACAACCATAAAAAATGTTTTTATTGGACCACAACCATCAATCATTGCAGCTTCTTCAATTTCTTTCGGTAGACCTTTTATAAATCCACTAAACATAAAAATTGATAGCCCTGAGCCAAATCCAAGATAAACAGGAATAATACCAAAAACATTATTTAGTCCAAGATTAAAACAAACAGATGTCATAGTAAACATAACCATTTGAAAAGGCACTATCATACTAAATAAAAACAAATAGTAAACTGCTTTATTAAATTTTGATTTTACTCTTGTTATATACCATGCAGTCATTGAGGTGAAAACAACAATAACAACTACCGAACATACTGTTATAAATAGAGTTCTAAAAAAAGCACCTAAAAGTCCTGAACTTTGAATTCCATTTATATAATTTTCAAATCCAACAAACGTATCTTCATTTGGAAATTCAAATGGTGTACCAACAATATTAAATTTTGATTTAAATGAATTAATTACCACAAGGTAAATAGGAAATAAAAACAGGAACGACAAGAATAAGAGTGTAATAAATGAAAATCCATTAAATAATTTTGATTTTTGTTTCATTAACTCTCAACCTCTTTTTTTCCTGTAATTTTAAGTTGAACAAAAGCAATGAGTGCAACAATTATAAAAAACACTACCGCTTTAGCTTGTCCTACGCCCTGCCAACCAACTCTTCCATAAAAAGTATTAAAAATATCTAAAGCCAACATTGATGTTTCTCTTGCAGGAGCTCCGCCTGTAAGTGCTAAATTTTGGTCAAATAATTTGAATGAATTCGTAATTGTCAAAAATAAACAAATTGTAACTGCCGGCATAACCATCGGTATTGTTATATGTCTCAATATTGAAAACGAGGAGGCTCCATCAATTCGCGCTGCTTCATTTAATTCAGATGGAATGTTTTGCAAACTTGCTATATAAATGACCATCATATAGCCAATTAATTGCCAGTTTATAAGAAACACTAATCCCCAAAATCCAAAATCAGCACTATATGTTATATCATAGCCAAAAATACCTAATATTGAATTGATTAACAAATTCCAAATATATCCAAGAACAATGCCACCAATTAAATTCGGCATAAAAAACACTGTTCTAAAAAATGCAGTACCTTTTAATGCTCGCGTTAAAAGTAATGCAAGTAAAAATGCAAAAAAATTTATAGTTATTACTGACACTACAGTAAATTTTACTGTAAACCATAATGCATTTATAAAGTTTGCGTCTTGTGCAAATGCTTTGATGTAATTATCAAATCCAACCCATGTTGCATTTTCAACTGTTGTAAATTTCGTAAAAGAAAGATATATACCCATGACAAATGGTATTAAAAAAACAATTACAAAAGAAACCAATGTAGGCAACAAAAAGATTGGGAAATATTTTTTCATATTTTTTTCCATAAAAACCGTCCCTGCGACACAATCGCCCCACAATCAGCGGGGCGATTATTTATATATTTACTGACTTTCATTTTTCCAGGATTTAGTAAAATCTTCTTTTACTTGTTCCCATTTTTTAGTACCCTGAGCATATTGTAATAATGATGCACCAAAATCTTCTTTAAAGGATTGACTTGGAAAAACCGTAAAACTCCATGGAATTGTTGTAATATCAGCACTATTCATCCACTTAATAACCTCTTGTGCTAATGGGTCTTCAGGACGTTCATTATCATTAAAGGTATCAAACGGAGCAATAAATTCAAGTTTTTCAGTAACAAATTTCTTACCAGTTTCACTTGAAAATAACCAATACATAAAATCTGCTGCCGCTTTTTGTTCTGCATCGGTCGCTTTAGAATTAATTGCAAAGAAATTTTCAGTACCAATGCAAAGTCCTTGGTTTTCTTCACCGTCAATACCTATATAAATTGGGAGATATTTAATATTTTCAGCCTTAACAGTATTTTTATCAATACCATTAATTTGCGACCAAGCCCAGTTGCCATTTTGCACCATAACACATTGACCAAGTGCAAATTCAGCCATTGACTCATCAACAATTTTTGAGCCTAAAACTTTTTTATCTGTAGTAGAATTATTTAAATATAAGTCAAAAATTTTCTTAAAATTTTCAGAATATTTAAAATTAATAGTTTTAGTTGCATCGCTTGATAAATCAACTTTATTTTCATTAAACTCATAATACACAGGAATATTTGCTAAATGAGTCTGCCAACGCCAATCTTCACCTGTTTTTAATGATGTTGACGCAAAAACACCTTTTATACCTAACTTGTCCGCATTTTTTTGCATATCTTCAACTAATTTTTTCAATGAATCAAAATTTTTAATTTCTTCCATTGATTTAAAATCAGTTGCCTTATCTTTTAAAGCAAAGTATTTGTCAGTAATTGCCTTATTATAAATAATTCCATAACCCTCAACAACGTATGGAATCCCATAAACTTTACCGTCAATAGTAACAGCAAGTGACTTATCAGTAAGATGTTTATAAAGTTCAGTTTTTGACAAGTCAGCACAATAATCCTTCCAATTTGCATAACCCTTTGGACCATTAATTTGGAATAATGTCGGAGCTTCATTTGTGCCCATTTTTGCTGAAAGTGTTTGCTCATAGTTTCCACTTGCAGCAGTTTCTACAATTAAAGTGTTTCCTGTTTCACTTTTGTACGCTTTTGCAATTTCGTCATACACATTTGCAATTTCTGGTTTAAAGTTTAAGAAACGAACTGTTGCTTTACCGTCATTGCCTTGCGGAGATGGAGTTTCATTTTCTTTTTTCGTACAAGAAGTAAAAATTGTTGCTATTAGGAACACTACCATTAAAATTGATAAAAACTTTTTCATTTTTTTAACCTCCTAATTTGAAATTCTTGCGAACTTCTTTTTATCTATTTTTACCAAATATTCAATAAAAAATTCCACGAAATATCTTATAAAAATTATTGTATTTTTTTCAGTTTAGGAGTATAATTAGTAATATCTTGGTGATAGAGGGCAAAATTATGAAGATATTAGAAGAAAGAATTTTAAAAGATGGTAAAGTTTTTGCAGGAAATGTCCTTAAGGTAGACAGTTTCCTTAATCATCAACTTGATGTAAATCTTCTTTCTGAAATAGGTAAAGAATTAAAAAGTTTATATAAAGACTGTGACATCACAAAAGTGCTTACTATTGAGGCTTCTGGCATCGGTGTGGGCTGTATGGTGGCGCAGTTTTTTAATTGTCCCCTTCTTTTTGCAAAAAAATCTAAAACACTAAACATTAAAGGTGATGTTTACACAAGTAAGGTTGAATCCTTCACACACCAGTGTGTATATGACATTATCGTTTCAAAAGATTTCTTAAATAAAAACGATACAGTTTTAATTGTTGATGATTTTCTTGCTAAAGGTAACGCACTTTTAGGTCTTATTGACATTGTTAATCAATCAGGCGCAAAACTTGCTGGTTGTGGCATTGCTATTGAAAAAGGATATCAATGCGGTGGCGATAAACTTCGTGCACAAGGTATCCGTGTTGAATCTATGGCAATTATTGATTCAATGAATGACGAAACCGGTGAAATCGTATTTGCTACAAGGTAATAACAGCGAAATGCTGTAAAAATATTACAAAAAAATAAAGGAGAGAATTATTATGAAAAATCTCAAAAAAGTACTCGCAGTAGTAATGGCTATTGCTCTTATCGTTACATGCTTTGCTGCTTGTGGCGGTAATGAAAACAAAGACCCTGATACTAAAGCAGTAAAAGCAGCGCTTATTTGCTTGCACGGTGACTCTTCAACTTATGACAAGAACTTCATTGATGCTTTCAAAGCAGCTTGTGCAAACAAGGGTCTTACAGTTGACGATTATACAATCGTTACTGACATTCCTGAAGGTACAGCTTGCTATGACCAGGCAGCTGACTTAGCAGAAACTTATGACCTTATCTTTGCTGATTCATTTGGTCATGAACCATATATGATTCAAGCTGCTAAGGAATTCCCTGAAGTTGAATTCTGCCATACAACAGGTACAAAGGCTCATACAGAAAATCTTGCTAACTACCACAACGCTTTCGCATCAATCTATGAAGGTCGTTACCTTGCTGGTGTTGCTGCAGGTATGAAGCTTGTTGAACTTTACGGCGACGCTGAAGGCAAAGTTTCTGACGAAAATGCAAAAATCGGTTATGTTGGTGCTTTCCCTTACGCTGAAGTTATTTCAGGTTATACATCATTCTACCTTGGTGCTAAATCAGTAGTAGAAAACGCTACAATGGAAGTACGCTACACAAACTCTTGGTATGATGAAGCAGCTGAAAAAACAACAGCTCTCGCACTTATTGACAATGGTTGTAAATTGATTTCACAACACGCTGACTCATGGGGTGCTCCTACAGCTTGTGAAGAAAGAAATATTCCTAACGTTTCTTACAATGGTTCAACTTTTGAAAAATGTCCAAACACATTTATTATTGCTTCAAGAATCAACTGGACTCCTTATTTTGAGTACATTATTGATTGCGTTCAAAAAGATAAAGCAATTGATACTGACTGGACAGGTACAATTGAAACAGGTTCTGTAGAAATTACAGCTCTTGGTACTGCTGCTGCAAAGGGCACACAAGAAAAACTTGATGCTGTTAAAGCAGGACTTAAAGATGGAACAATTAAGGTATTTGATTGCTCAACATTCACAGTTGATGGCAAACCATTAACATCATTCATCGCTGACGTTGATGATGCAGGTGATTTTGTTCCTGAAACAGAAGTTGTTGAAAAGTCAGGTGACATTACTTTCGTAAATGAAAGTGCAAAACGCTCAGCTCCATACTTCAACATTATTATTGATGGTATTACAGCTGTTACTGAATAATTCATTTTAAAATTATTCTTATTTAATTAATTCTCGGAAAGGCGAAGTTTTTACGCTTCGCCTTTCTTGGGTGATTAGCAAAAATAAAATCCTTTTTATTTAAGGAGTTTCTTATGGAAAAAACTGTTATTCTGCAATTAAAAAATATTACAAAAAAATTTGGAGCTAAGGTTATTGCAAACAATAACGTTAGTTTAAACGTATATAAAGGCGAAATTCTTTCTATTCTCGGTGAAAATGGTTGTGGTAAAACAACACTCATGAACATGGTTGCAGGAATTTATTATCCTGATTCCGGTAAAATTCTTATAAATGGCGAAGAAGTTGTTATTCGCTCCCCTCGTGACGCTTTTGACCATAAAATTGGTATGATTCACCAACACTTCAAGTTAATTGATATTTTTAGTGCTGCACAAAATGTCGCTTTAGGTGTTGAAGGTGAAAAATTTAATCTTAAAGAAGTAAATTACCGTATTAAAGAAATGGCAAAAAAATACGGATTCAATATAAATCTTGATAAGAAAATTTATGAAATGTCTGTATCAGAAAAACAAACTGTTGAAATCTTAAAGGTTTTATACAGGGGTGCAGATATTCTTATATTAGACGAACCTACTGCAGTTTTAACTCCACAAGAAATTAGAAGTTTATTTAAGGTTTTAAGTGCAATGAGAGATGATGGTA
The DNA here is from genome assembly GCA_045615405.1 of Candidatus Fimenecus sp. Classification (GTDB taxonomy): domain Bacteria; phylum Bacillota; class Clostridia; order Oscillospirales; family Acutalibacteraceae; genus Fimenecus. The sequence continues at coordinate 4,128 of JAZLET010000021.1, read as the reverse complement.
AATCAATTATTATCATTACTCATAAATTAAATGAGGTTATGGAAATCTCTGATAGAGTAACTGTTTTGCGTAAGGGTGACCACATTGCTACTGTAAATACTTCAGAAACTACTGAAAAAGAGCTTACAGAAATGATGGTTGGTGAAAAGGTTGACCTTAATATTAACCGCACAGAGCCTGTTGATAGTAAATTAAGACTTTCAGTTTCGGGCTTAACAGTTAAAAATCCTGATGGTTACAATGTAGTTGACAATGTTTCTTTTGACGCTTTTGGCGGCGAAATTCTTGGTATTGCCGGCATAGCAGGTAGCGGTCAAAAGGAATTACTTGAAGCAATCGCCGGACTTAACAATTATGAAAGCGGTACATTGATTTATTATCATCCTAAAAAAGACAAACCTGTTTCATTTTTCCATAAAACATACAAGCGCGTTATAGAACTTGCTCGCGAAAACGCGTTTATGGATGAAAAAGGAAACGATATTGACTTTACAAAATTAACCAAAAAAGAAATTAAAGAGCTTGTTAGCAATGGAAAAATCATTTTTAAAGAAGATGAAGTCATTGATTTAAAAGATAAATCTCCAAGAGAAATCCGCGAACTTGGTATTCGCCTTTCATTTGTCCCTGAAGATAGACTCGGTATGGGGCTTGTTGGAAACATGGACATTGTTGACAATATGATGCTTCGTAGTTATCGCAAAGGTAAGTCAATATTTCTTGATAGAAAGCGCCCTCAAGACCTTGCTGACAAAATTATCAGCGACTTAAAAGTTAACACACCTGACTCGCACACTGCTGTAAGAAAATTGTCCGGTGGTAATGTTCAAAAGGTACTTGTTGGCCGCGAAATAGCTGCTGCTCCTGCAATTTTAATGACTGCCTACCCTGTTCGTGGTCTTGATATTAACTCATCATACACTATATATAATCTTCTTAACGAACAAAAACAAAAAGGTGTTTCTGTAATATTTGTTGGTGAAGATTTAGACGTATTGATGGCACTTAGTGATAGGATATTGGTATTAAGCGGCGGTAAGGTTTCCGGTATTGTTGATGCTAGAACTACCACTAAAGATGAAATTGGACTTTTAATGGTACAATCTAACAAGAACGAGGTGATAGAATGAAAAAGAATAAAAACAACTTAAAAGAACCTTTTGTTAGAATTGTTAAACGCGATAATATTAAAATTCAAAAAATAATTCTTATTTATTCTATCGCAGTTGTTGGAGGACTACTTTTTAGTGGTTTAATTTCTGTGATGTTTTCTCAAAAAGGCTTAGGCGATTTCTTTCAATCGTTATTTATAGGCGCTTTTGGTAGTGAACGCAAATTTTGGCTTTTACTTCAGGATACTTCACTCCTTCTCGGTACATCAATGGCTTTACTTCCTGCTTTTAAAATGAAGTTTTGGAATTTAGGTGGCAATGGTCAAATTCTTGTTGGTTGCCTTTCGGCAATTGCTTGTATGTTTTACCTTGGTGGTAAAATAAATGATTCTATTATAATTCCGCTTATGCTTTTAGCAAGTGTAGTATCAGGTGCAATTTGGGCTGCTATTCCTGCTATTTTTAGAGCAAAATTTAATACTAACGAATCCTTGTTTACTCTTATGATGAACTATATTGCTCAAGGTCTTGTTTCATTGTGCATTACAATTTGGGTAAAATCAGGTTCAGGTGTTTTAGCACCAATTGCTTATGGTAATATACCTGATTTAGGAAACAAATATTTATTACCTATTATTTTGTTTATTGTAATTACAATTTTAATGCATATTTATCTTCGTTCCTCAAAACATGGTTATGAAATCTCCGTTGTTGGCGAAAGTATTAATACCGCAAAATATGTAGGAATTAAGGTTGATAAGGTTATTATCAGAACAATGATTTTATCAGGTGCCATTGCAGGTCTTGTTGGTTTTGTTCTCGCAGGTTCAATTAACCACACAATAAGTACTGCCTCTGCAAATAATATGGGCTTTACTGGTATAATGGCTACATGGCTTGCAGCTTTTAACCCATTAATTATTATTCTTACAAGTTTTTTCATCACTTTTATTTCTAAAGGTATGGTAGAGGTAAGAAAGACATTTATGTTTACAAACGATTCAATATCAAATATTGTTGTTGGTATTGTGTATTTTGCAGTAATCGTTTGCTCATTCTTTATTAACTATAAACTTGTATTTAGAAAAAAAGAAAAGGAGGAAATTAAGAAATGACAGTTACATTCTTAATAAGTGCTATTGCAATCGGCACTGTCCTTCTTTTTGGATGCATCGGTGAAACAATTACAGAAAAAGCTGGTCACTTAAACCTTGGTATTCCCGGTATTATGTGTACAGGTACTGTTGGTGGATGTCTTTTCGTAAGTTTGTATATGAACAGCCTAGAAATACCTACAAACGCATCTTGGTTAATGCTTATTCTTTCATCGCTTTTCGGTGCGTTTTTGTTTGCGTCTATCACAGGTGCTATATATGCTGTAATGACAATCACATTCCGTTGTAATCAAAACATTACAGGTCTTGCAATTACAATTTTTGGTAATGGTTTAACACAATTTTTAATGCACTCCTATGTTGATAAAAGTAATTTTTCTATAGCAGGTAAAATCATTTCTCAATGTTTGCCATTTGCTGAGAACTCGGATGGCATTGTAAAAGTATTATTCGGTCACGGATTTTATGTGTATTTTGCCATTATTATTGCTTTAATTACTACATTTATCTTTAATAGAACAAAGGTTGGACTTAATCTTCGTGCAATCGGTGAAAATACTGCAACTGCTGATGCAATGGGTGTTAACATCACTTTATACAAATATGTTGCAATTTTATTAGGTAGTGGCATCGCAGGTTTTGGTGGTGTGTTCTACATTATGGACTATGTTAAGGGCAGTTGGGAAAATGCATCAACAATTGAAGCATTTGGTTGGCTCGCAATCGCACTTGTAATTTTCACATTATGGAAACCAAACATTTCAATAATTGGTTCATATCTATTTGGTGCGTTATATATTTCAGCTTTTGTTTTTGGAAATATTTCATTCTCGGGACGTGAAGTCTTGAAAATGTTGCCTTATGTAATTACAATTATTGTTTTGATTATTACAAGCATGATGAACAAAAAAGAAAATCAACCTCCTGCTGCGCTTGGATTATCATATTTTAGAGAAGATAGATAAGAGGAAGTATAGTTATGAACAAAAAATTTGATGTTATTATTATTGGTGCGGGTCCTTCAGGCATTTTTTGTGCTTATGAATTACTTGCTAAAAAACCTGATATTAATATTCTTATGATTGAAAAAGGCCGTTCTATTGAGAAAAGAATGTGTCCTAAACGAACAACTAAAAAATGTGTAGGCTGTAAACCTTGTTCAATCACAACAGGCTTTGCAGGTGCCGGAGCATTCTCAGATGGTAAGCTTTCACTTTCCCCTGACGTCGGTGGCCATCTACCTGAAATTCTTGGTTATGAAGAAACCATGGGATTATTAAAGGAAGCGGACGATGTTTATTTAAGCTTTGGTGCCGATAAAAATGTTTACGGTGTTGACAAGCGCACTGAAATTGAAGAAATCCGTAGAAAAGCAATTAACGCTAACCTTAAATTGATTGAATGTCCTATTCGTCATTTAGGTACTGAAGAAGGCTATAAAATTTACGGTAGACTTCAAAAGCATCTTGAGGACAATGGCTGCAACATCATTTTTAACACTATGGTCTCTGATATCATTATTGAAGATAATCAGGTTAAGGGTGTAGTTGCAAATGGCGAAACATATTATTCAGACAAAATTGTAGCTGCTGTTGGTCGTGAGGGTGCTGAATGGCTCAGTCATATTTGTAAAGACCATGACATTGAAACTCAAGTCGGTACAGTTGATGTAGGTGTTCGCGTTGAGGTTCGTGATGAAGTAATGAAATTCCTTAACGAAAATCTTTATGAAGCAAAGCTTGTATATTACTCACCTACTTTTGATGATAAAATCAGAACATTCTGTTCTAACCCTTCAGGTGAAGTTGCAACAGAATACTATGATAATGGTCTTGCAGTTGTAAATGGTCATGCATATAAATCTGCTGAATACAAGACTAACAATACAAACTTTGCACTTC
>JAZLET010000020.1:0-10912 GCA_045615405.1 Candidatus Fimenecus sp. | reverse complement strand
AACGTCAATAACTGTACCCATGTTAATGTTAAGAGATGGAAGTACAGAGTCAAGGAAGTCAAGGAGCATTGATGAACGCTCTTCTGTTGAAAGTCTTGTTACTTGACCGTAAGGTGAGTAAGCGTCAAGAGCTTTAAGTTCGTCAACTGTCTTATATGCTGTTTTAGCTGCAGAAGCTGCGACTGACATGCATGACAAAGCGAGAACAACTGCTAATACAACGCTTAACAATTTTTTCATTTTGTTCATAAATTTTTCCTCCTATTATTTTTTGCATACCATATATATATGCAAGGTGAAATAGTTCCCCATAATTATTTTTGTATCGCCATGGGAGAGGCGATATTTGTTTTTTTAGAGAGCCTCAATCACTTCACTCTCTGACCTGGCCGTGTGAATTCGTGTCACATTCGGCAGAGGTCTGCAAAAGAGCTCTAAGTTTACCCGGACTTTGCTTCCACCGCTTCCGCTTTAATAATCATAAAAAAGCACGGCGGAAGACTGATGATACACACCCGAGTTATATTACCTTAGGATGTGTATCGCAACGAAGCGTAGAGCGCACTTTCTAAAAAAGAAGACACTACGCCCCATTACACCATTCCTATGGTTATAACAATTCTACACCAACTTTTTCAAAATAGCAATACTTTCTTAACATTTTTTTGCATTTTTTTATAATCCGCATAAATTTCTTTTGGTTGTTTTGTGCAAAAAGTCAAAACAAAATTTTGTGATATTGCCTAAATTGTGAACTAATTGTTAAATACTAGACTTTATGTCTAATAAATAACAGTTTTTCAACACTTATTGCGAGTTTTGTTAATTATTTTTACCGAAAATAGGGGGAACTACAATATGTTGGGGTATAAGGTTTTCCATAATGCAAAATGTAGCATTTTGATGCAAATTTTTAGTCATTTCTTGTTTTGGGGCAAAAATAAATAGCGAGGACGTGCCCCGCTATTTATATACAATATTGTAAAATCTTATTTGTCAGTATTTGCTTTTGTTGTAGTTGTGGTTGTAGTTAGATTGTCGTGTTTAACAAACTTAACATTTGTGTTCACATAACGACCAAAGTCAAATGTTTCATCGTAGCCCACGCCATCCTGACAAGCATAGTCAATTTTATAAGCTGTTCCAGCTACTGCAAAATAATAGTTTTCAGCATAATGTATAACTTTGCCATCTTTGTCAGTTATTTTATAAACATATAAATAAGCTTGAAGACTATCAGCTGTAATAATCTTTTGACTCTTATCAATGGTAAGGGTTGAGCCTTCCATACCTTCTGCTTGTGGAAGACCATCTTTTAATTGCTCATTTTGTTGGTCAATTGCATCTAAATATGTTGCAAGATTTTGACCGTCTTCAAATTCCATTAATTTATTAAATTGAATATAGCATTTATTATCAGTATTCTTCTTGTAAAGGCGGCCGTCTGCGTTACCTTCCCAGCCTTCAATTATCTTTAATCTATAATTTGCGCCTGCAACTTCGCCTTCAGCAACAAGTCCGCTATTAATTTGAACAAAATATGTTTGGTCTTCACCATTTGCGAAAGTAATTACTTCACCATTTTCATCCGTTACAACAGCTACAACCTGATTTTTGTCGTTAATTACTGTGTTGCCTTCTTTGTCAGTGTAAAGAATATATTCCTTACCATTGATTTTTGTTGTATCGCGTTTTTCAGTACAACCAACAAATGCAGTTGCCATAACCAAAAGCACAAGTGCTATTGCTATAATTTTCTTTTCCATAATAATTCCTCCATTAAGGATTTTATATAAGAGGGGAGTCCCTCAAAAATTACTCAGTTACCTTTGTAAGACCTCTATTTGCTTCAGGAACAACACCAATCCAGGTTTGACCGCTATTTACTGTTAATTCCTCATGACTTACATTTTCAAACTTAAGTGCGCCGGTTTTACCATTCTTTGACCAGTAAATTCTTTGACCTACGCCACCTGAAACATAAAAGCCTTCGCCCTTGCTTTCAAGGTTCCATTCCTTATGACCTTTACCAGTGTTAAGTGTACTTACTGGTGCATACATAACAATAACATTTTCAACTGCCATTTGTTTGCCGTTGTTACCGTCAGTCATTACCTTGCCATTAAGATAATTTGTATATTTCTTTGTAGAAGCATCATATTTAAATGTATGAACATAGCCTGATGAGAAGGTTACTGTGATTTCAGAGCACTTGCCTGTTTCATCAATATCGCCCCATACAGCGTCTGCACCCTCAGCTGAAACTTTGAATGGTACCCAATTTGCAACAGTTTGCTTTGTTGAAAAACCAAGCTTCGTAATTGCTTTTATAATGTTTGTACCACTTGTGCAACCTCTATGCTCAGAACTTGTTTTTCTTGTTGTATCTCTAAAGAAATATGTGCCTGAATAAGCCATACCATCAATATTATTAACGCCAAGCTCTTTAATTGTTGGATAAGCAAGTTTAAAGCCGTTTTCGTTGCTACCGCCCCAATGTACGAAAATAGCATTCATACCTCTTGCGATTTCAACATAGTCATGACGAGCACTTCTTGTTGGACCAACCTTATTTGGAATATCCTCTGCATCAGCATAAATCCACATCATTCGTGTAATTCCGCCTTCAACAACACCTTCAAGAACAATATCAGGAGTTGTAATACCCCATTGAGGTCTTGCAGCAGGGGAGTTTTCAACCATAATTGCAATAGGTCTTGCTCCAATTGCACTTTCACTTAAATCTGCCTTACCTGTAAGCGGATTGGTATTTTTTGGCAATTCATTCTTATTTGTTGTTGATTCTTGCTTTTGTGTTGTTGTTACACCACCAGTTTGCTCATATTTATCATCGTTACCACAAGCGCTAAATACAAGCATTGACAATGTAAGTGCCATAATCACGCTGATTACTTTAATAATTTTTTTCATTTGTATATCCCTCTCAAATGAGTTTAATTACTTCTCAATTTTCGTTTTTCCGCCCATATACATTTGTAATGGTTTTGGAATGTTAATGCTACCATCTTCGTTAAGATTGTTTTCAAGGAATGCAATAAGCATTCTTGGTGGTGCAACTACTGTATTATTTAATGTATGTGCAAAATAGTTGCCATCCTTTGACTTAACGCGAATACCAAGACGTCTTGCTTGAGCGTCACCAAGGTTTGAACAAGAGCCAACCTCAAAGTATTTTTGTTGACGAGGACTCCAAGCTTCAACATCACAGCTCTTAACCTTTAAATCAGCAAGGTCGCCTGAGCAACATTCTAATGTTCTAACTGGAATATCAAGCGAACGGAAGAAATCAACTGAATTTTGCCAAAGCACATCATACCATTTCATACTTTCTTCCGGCTTACAAACAACAATCATTTCTTGCTTTTCAAATTGGTGAATTCTATATACGCCACGTTCTTCAATGCCGTGTGCACCAACTTCTTTACGGAAGCAAGGGGAGTAGCTTGTAAGTGTTTTTGGAAGCTCGTCTTCAGGAGTAAAACTGTCAATAAACTTACCAATCATTGAATGTTCGCTTGTACCAATAAGATAAAGGTCTTCACCCTCAATTTTGTACATCATATTTTCCATTCCAGCAAAACTCATAACGCCTGTAACAACGTCGCTACGAATCATAAATGGTGGAATATAATATGTGAAGCCACGGTCAATCATAAAATCACGCGCGTAAGAAAGAATTGCTGAATGTAATCTTGCAATATCACCACAAAGATAATAAAAACCATTACCGCTTGTCTTTCTTGCACTGTCTAAATCAATACCATTAAGATTTTCCATAATATCAACATGGTATGGAACCTCATAATCAGGTGTTACAGGCTCACCATAGCGTTGAATTTCAACGTTTTCACTGTCATCCTTACCAATTGGAACACTAGGGTCAATAATATTTGGAATTACAAGCATAATCTTGCGGATTTCTTCTTCAAGCTCTGCTTCTTTAACTTGAAGTGCTGCAAGCTCCTCTGCCATATCCTTAACCTTTTGTTTTGCTACCTCTGCTTCGTCACGTTTACCCTGTGCCATAAGTCCGCCAATTTCTTTACTTACGGAGTTGCGGAGTCCACGAAGCTCATCTGCACGACCTTTAGCTGCTCTATATTCAGCGTCGTACTCAATAACTTTATCAACAAGTGGAAGCTTTTCATCCTGAAACTTTTTCTTAATGTTTTCTTTAACTACATCAGGATTAGCTCTTAAAAACTTAATATCAAGCATTTTGTATAATTCCTTTCAATTTTACTCTTTATCAAACTCTTTTGCGAGTTTTGTTAAATCTTCTTTACCGAAGAATTCAAATTCTATTGTACCCTTGCTACCTGTGTTTGATAAATAAATTTTAACTTTTCTACCAAGAATGTTAGTAAGAGCAATTTCAACCTCATCATAGAATTTATCTCGTTTTTTATCACGCTTTTTAGGTTTTGGTTTTTCACCCTGCAAAGCGTATTTAACCATTTTTTCAACTTGACGGACTGATAAATCCTGGCTTATTGCAGTTTCAGCAATTCTAAGCATTTCTTTTTCATCATCAAGTGAAAGCAACGCACGACAATGTCCTGCTGAAAGTTTACCGTCGCCAAGTAATTTAAGCACTGAAGAGGGAAGTTTTAATAATCTTAATGTGTTTGTAACTGCAACACGAGATTTACCCACTTTTTCGGCTGCATCTTCTTGTGTAAGTCCGTAATTCTCAATAAGTGATTTAAGACCTTGCGCCTCTTCAACTGGATTTAAGTCCTCACGTTGTAAATTTTCAATGAGAGCAAAGACACTTGCCTCTTCATCTGTCATCTCACGGATTGTAACTGGTACTTCAGTAAGCCCTGCCATACGCGCCGCACGCCAACGACGCTCACCAGCTACAAGCTGATAACTACCATCAAGCATAGGACGAACAAGTAATGGTTGAATAATACCATTTTGCTCAATGCTCTTTGATAACTCTGCAAGTGCTTTTTCATCAAAAACTCTTCTTGGCTGGTCACGATTTGGCTCAATTTCATTGATTCCTAATGTTACTGTGCCATTTGCATTATCAAATGCTGAGTTGTCAAGAAAAAGCTCATCAAAGCCGTTATTTTTATTTAATCCACCTTTTTTAGCCATATCTTCACCTCATCACTTTTGTTGTGATAAGAATTCGTCTGCAAATGCGTCATAAGCCAACGCACCTTTTGAATGCTTATCATAATACATAATTGGCTCACCAAACGAAGGAGCCTCTGAAAGTCGTACATTTCTTGGAATAGTTGTTTTGTAAACTTTATTTGGGAAGAATTTTTTAATTTCACTAACAACCTGTTGTGTAAGATTAAGTCTACCATCATACATTGTTTGAAGCACACCCTCAAGCTCAATGTGTGGATTATAAAGGCGTTTAACCTGCCTTACTGTTGCCATAAGCTGAGCAAGTCCTTCTAACGCGTAAAATTCACATTGTACTGGTACTAAGAAGGTATCAGATGCGGTTAAAGCATTAATAGTGATTAATCCAAGAGAAGGGGGACAATCAAAAAAAATAAAATCATATTTATCCCATACCTGAGCAACTGCAGTTTTTAATCGGCTTTCTCTATGCTCAAGCTCAATAAGAGCAACTTCAGCACCTGCAAGATTTAAATTTGCAGGAATAATATCAACATTCTTAAACCGTGTTGTAATTATAGCATCATTTGCATTTATGTCATTTACGAGAATATCATAAGACGATTGTGTGATTTTTCTTTTACTTATACCAAAGCCACTTGTAGAATTGCCTTGAGGGTCAATATCTGCAAGCAAAACCTTAAAGCCTTTAGCACCCACTGCGGCTGCAAGGCTTACTGCTGTAGTAGTTTTACCTACTCCACCTTTTTGGTTTATGATTGAAACAACTTTAGCCAAAAATCCCACTCCGAAATAGTAAAAAGGCGTATTTTTTCACCCTAATACCCGATTTTATACAAGTATAGCATATAATTTATAAAAATTAAAGTGTAAATTAAAAAATTTACAAAATTAAAAGGAAATAATTAACAAATTGCACCCTTTTGTGTTTCACGTGAAACATTTAAAACTTAAAAGGCAAAAGACTCCTCATTACGAGGAGCCTTTCGCTGTGGATGTGGGGTGTGAAAGAGAAGGATATGGGTGGCTTACGCCACTATATAAAAACACCGGTTAGATTGTTATCGGGGGATAACTCGGTGGTTTTACCATTATTCATTACTTGCTAATGGTCTATCATCAAGCTTTGGAATACGAACTATGTATTCAACATATTCATCGGTTTCAGTTTTAACGGAATCCGCATCAACACCTGCACGACGAATTGTATCAACCGCATTATTAAGAGTGTTTATAAATATTCTTATGTCCTTAAAACCGCGTAGCATCTGCTTTTTTGGTGTTTCGTTCTTGCGAAGCATTTGGTCAATAAGAGTTTCACTTTCGTTTACATTTAAGTGACGGTCAATGATTATTGATAATGCTCTCGCTCTTTGAACTTCATCATTTATTGAAAGTAACGCTCTTGCATGGCGCTCGGTAAGTCCTGCACGGCTTATTTGATAGCGCATTTCGTCACTTAACTTGAGTAATCGTAACTTATTTGAAACGGTTGACTGTGCTTTGCCAAGCTTTCTACAAAGCTCATCCTGAGCCATATGATAATCACTTATAAGCGTTGCCAAGGCTTCAGCCTCTTCAAAATAGTCTAAATCTTGTCGTTGAAGATTTTCAAGGACAGCAAACACTGCCGAGTCCGTTTCTGATATTTCGTTTACCACACAAGGGACCTTGGTAAGACCGACAAGTCGTGCTGCACGAAGTCTTCGTTCACCTGCAATCAACTCGTATTTTCCATTTTCAAGAGGTCTTACTAAAAGCGGTTGTAAAATACCATTTGTACGAATACTTTGGGCAAGTCCTTCAAGCTCGTCATAATCAAACCTTTTTCTTGGTTGATTTGGATTTGGGAGAATATCGCTTTGAGGAATATTAAGTATTTTGTTTTCCGTTCTTATTTTATCATGATAATATTTTCTCATAAAAAAACCTCCGCAGTGCTTGTCCTTGAGTTAATCATAGCACTATGGAGGTTAATTTGTAAAGAAAATCCGTTTGCCATATTTGGCTCTATATCAACGGTTTTCGCCATTATTTTAATGGTTTTTTAGCAATCTGTGCGGAAGGTCGTGGGTATTTTGTCGGAGTTTGCGAATTCTTTTTAATTAAAATTATTCTACGAGGCATTTTTTCTACTAAATCAAACACAATATCTTCACTGATTTTACCACCAAGAATTCCAATAGCCATTTTTGCCGCATTCATTTCTTCGTTACTTTCTATTGATTTCATTGAAACGAATGTACCACTTTGTTTTACGAATGGTAAGCAATACTCAGATAAAACAGGAAGTGCTGCAACTGCTCTTGCCGTAGCAAAATCAAATTGTTCGCGATATTTACTAAGCTGAGCAGCTTCTTCAGCTCTCATATGAAGGATTTCGCCCTGCACACCACATTCATTTAACACACTCTCAATAAATCCAAGCTTTTTCTTTGTACTATCAAGGAATGTCATTTGAATATCAGGACGAGCAAGTTTTAACACAAGACCAGGGAATCCTGCACCTGTGCCAACATCAATAATCTTTGCATTTTGAGGAATATCTACATATTTGAAAATTGCAAGACAATCAGCGAAATGCTTAATCGTAACATCATCAGGCTCTTTAATTGCAGTAAGATTAAAGCTTTTGTTTGTCTCAATAAGCATTTCGGCAAATGTATTTAAACGATTAAAAGCATCTTCATTAACTGTTATATTGAAATTTTCAATTGTTGAGTAAAATAATTCTTTATTTAACATAGTAAATCCTTTATTTTCTTTCGTTTTTACTTAAGTGAATAAGCAACACTGAAATATCTGACGGCGAAACACCACTAATACGCGACGCTTGTCCTACACTTTCGGGGCGTACTTTCTTAAGCTTTTCCCTTGCCTCTAAACGAAGTGAGTAAACATCATCATAGTTAATATCAGCAGGGATTTTCTTAACTTCAAGTCTACGCATCTCATCAACCTTTGCTTGTTGACGCTTAATATAACCCTCATACTTTAAGTCAATTTCAACTTGCTCAAAAACGTCTTGTGGAAGTTCAGGACGAGTTTTGTCAAATGGTTTTAAACAATCATAATCAAGTTGTGGACGCTTAATAAGCTCCGCAAGGCGAATACCTGTTTTCATTGGAGCTGTTTCACGTGAAACAAGCATTTCGTTAATTTCAGGAGAGGGGGCAATAGTAACGCTTTCTACTCTTTCACGCTCCTGAGCTATTAATTCAAGTTTCTTCTTAAACTTGTTATATCTTTCTTCACTTATAAGTCCAATTTCATAACCATAGTCAGTAAGACGGATATCCGCATTGTCTTGACGAAGTAACAAACGGTATTCGCTGCGAGATGTCATCATTCTATATGGGTCTGAACAACCCTTTGTAACAAGGTCATCAATAAGAGTGCCGATATATGAACTTGCTCGGTCAAGAATAAATGGTTCTTTACCTTGAATTTTACGAACAGCATTTACACCGGCAATAAGACCTTGCGCTGCTGCTTCTTCATAACCTGACGAGCCATTAAACTGACCTGCACCGAAAAGACCATCTATATCATTAAATTCAAGAGACGCCTTTAAAGCCAACGGGTCAACACAGTCATACTCAATAGCATATGCTGTTCTCATAACCTCAACATTTTCTAAACCTTTAATACTTCTTAAAAATTTAAGCTGAACATCTTCAGGAAGGGAAGATGACATACCTTGAAGATACAATTCTTCCGTATCAAGTCCGCATGGCTCAATAAAAAGTTGATGTCTTTCTTTTTCTTCAAATCTTACAATTTTGTCTTCAATGCTTGGGCAATATCTTGGGCCTACACCCTCAATTTTTCCTGAATAAAGCGGTGAGCGGTGAATATTTTCAAGTATAATACGCTTTGTTTCTTCGTTTGTGTATGTAATATGACACACTTCTTTATTCTCAGGCAAGATTTCAGTTTCATAAGAGAATGGAACAACTTGCTCGTCACCCTCTTGTACTTCAAGCTCCGAAAAATCAACACTGCGTCTATTAACTCGTGATGGAGTACCTGTTTTAAATCTACGAAGTGGAATATTCATTTTATAAAGAGCTTTTGAAAGTCTTGTTGCTGGGAACATTCCATCAGGTCCACTTTCAAACGAAACATCACCAATATAGATACGACCGCCTAAAAATGTTCCTGTTGCAATAATAACTGCCTTTGCGGTATAAATTGCCTCTAGATTTGTTTTTAAATAGAAAACGCCATCTTTTTTATAAAGGTCAACGATTTCGGCTTGTTTCATATCTAATTTCTCTTGCTTTTCAAGAGTATGCTTCATATACTTTGCATAATCACGACGGTCAATTTGTGCACGTAAAGAATGTACTGCAGGACCTTTACCACGATTAAGCATTCTTGTTTGTATGGAATTTTTATCAGCAGCTTTACCCATTTCACCACCAAGGGCATCAATTTCACGAACAAGATGACCCTTTGATGTACCACCAATAGATGGGTTGCAAGGAAGATTACCAACCCAGTCCATATTGATTGTGAAAATTATTGTTGATGCACCAAGACGCGCCGAAGCAAGTGCCGCTTCAATTCCTGCATGACCGGCACCAATAACTGCTATATCATATGCTTTTGCAAAGTATTCCATAATATCAATCCTAAAAAATATGGCGGAAGCCTAAGCCCCCGCCCTACCATTTCAATTATTCTTCTATTGTTGAACGGATTTCTACTTTACCGTAAAGTGATGCTCCGTCAATGTCGCTTTTTGGTGTTCTATCTGGAGAAATTTCTGGCTTGTATGCCTCTTTTTTCTCGCGTCTACCACCATTTCTATTGTTTCTACCGCGACCACCGTTATTTCTTGCACCCTCTGTAGGAGAAATAACTACGCGTCTATCAAGGTCAGCACCGATTGAGTGAGATGTTGCACCGTCTACACCTTGAACCGCTGTATGAATAATTCTTCTTTCATAAGGATTCATTGGTTCAAGAGTAATGCTTCTACCTTGACGAACTGCTCTCATAGCAGTTTTTCTTGCAAGGGCTTGAAGAGTTTCTTCACGCTTTGCACGATAATTGCCAACATTAATAGCAACTCTTTTATAGCTTTGGTTACCCTTGTTTGCTATCATTCTTGCAAGATATTGAATAGCGTCCAAAGTTTCGCCACGCTTGCCAATAATAATACCGTAGTCGTCGCCACAGTCAAGTTCAAAATAGATTTCTTCATCATTTGAGAACTCTTTAATTTCGCACTCAGGCATACCAAGTCCCATAACAATTGCTTTAATATAATCTGCTGCGTCTTTATAAAGATTTGTTTCATTCAAAGGAAGTTCTGGTGTTTCAGCTTTTGGCTCTTGTACCTTTTCTTCCTTCTTATTATCGTTCTTTTTAACAGGCTTCTTATCGTTTTTCTTGTTGTTTTTGTTTTGTTTCTTTTCAGGCTTTGGGTCAGCAACTTCAGTTGTAACCTTAACCTTTGCAGGACTGCCACCGAAAAGACCAAAAACTTTTTTTGTAGGTGTTTGTAAAACTTCTACATTAAAATCGTCAAAGTCGCTAATGCCTAATTCAAGCATTGCAGCGGCCTTTGCCTCGTCAACTGTGTTACCAGTTCCGATTGCTTCTTTAATCATTATTTGCACCTCAGTTGTCGTCTTCATTCAATGTTTCTGCAACATTTTTAAATATTTCTTCTCTTGCTCTACGATTAATTGTTTCGTCTACCATTGTTTTTGCAAGAACCTTTTTAGGTGAGTAAATCTTATTTGTAATAAGCATTTGAACAAATGAAAGT
>JAZLET010000019.1:0-8495 GCA_045615405.1 Candidatus Fimenecus sp. | reverse complement strand
GGATTTAATGTTTACGGCCCTGCTCATAGAAGGGGAGTTCGTATTTTTGATTTTGATGAAAACGATGTAACCAATTTCAAAACAACAACGCTTGAAATTAAAGATTTGCCTGATTTCAAGGTGGAAAAGAAAATCCGTTATAATGCATACACTTATGCACCAAATCGCTTTGACGCAGCAATGCCACTTATTAAAGGCGCAGTGGCAGGAATCGTAGCAACAGTAGGACTAGTAACGGCGAAAAAAATAATAAAGAAAAAATAGCTTTTATAAGGGATGCAAATAGCATCCCTTTTTGTTTAGTAGATTTGAGTTTGTTTAACTGTTTTAATTATCGGTAGGGCGGGGTCAAGACCCCGCCCTACCATGTCCATTTCATCCATACAAACTCAAATTTGTATTTGCAACATATATAAAACAACCACCCTGTTCAAGAACAAGGTGGTGTTTTATTTTAGTTAAGTTCTACTTTGATTTCGTCAGAATAATACATTGTATTTGCCGAAGTAGCATTCGTCTTAACAACAAAAGTATGCCATTGAATATAAACGAATTCTTTATTTGTGAATCCATATCTAGCAGCGTTTATAGTTATGTCAGGGACTTTTGATTGAACGTGGCAAATCTTTTTCATATTTTCATCAAAAACTGTTACGGTATAAAGTTCATAACCATTTGCTGGTGGATATGGACTATCAACTGTAACGCGAATATCATTATTATTCAACACTTCAGTTGTGATATTTTCACAAGTTCCAACAATCGGAATATTTTCAGGAATAGAATAGGTTGTTGAAAAAAGTGTTTGATATTTTGGGTAGCGATAAGAAACATAAATATGAGTCGGATAATATCTTATATCATAGTCTTCAATTTCTTCGTATTTACCAATTCTATTGATATGAAATACTTTTATTTGGTCTTCTTCAAAGCCAACGGTAAAATCATAATAAGTAATTGAATCGTCCAAAATTACTTCAGTTTTTGGCTCAAGATATTCATCCCAAACAACATATTTGTAGGTGGTCTTCAAATCACCAAAAGGACCGTGATAAGTAATTACTGCTTCTTTTTCACCAGTTGTTGATGTGTCCCATCCCTCAACTGACCATTTGCCATCACGGTCAGTATCTGCACACATTTCCTTTGTTGTTGCGGTGTTGAGATAAATATCTAAGGATGGATTTTTTGCACCAATAAGATAAACGTTTTCATATTCTTTTATACGATTATCTTCAACTGTAATGTAGAACGAATCTTCATAGCCATCACTGTAAACATAAATATCTTTCCATATTTCGCTCTTCCAATCGGCTGAACGCATATATATTCGTAAACGAGCGGATGTTGTAGCGCTTGATGGCGAATATCTACTAATATAATAGTCAAAGACCTCTTCTTGTCTGCCGTCCTCATAAACTGCATATACATGCACCTTATCATAAAATTCAGTGTAAATATCTTGAATATTTATTTTTATGTTGTCGGGGGCATCAAAAATATAATAACTGGGTTTCTCTTTAATTGTTATTGTGTACGACAAGTCTTGCGCAATGCTATCTTTTTGGTAAGTCCAACCGTTATTAGTGGTTGAAACATTGTAAAGATAAACCTTTGCTTTATGTGTGCCGAATTCAGTAATATATTCGTCGGCTCTTACTGTGTATTCAACTATAGAAGAGTCAATACAAACGCATTTGTAGCCTGTAATACCCATAGCTCTTAATTCACCCGAAGTACCACTTTCAAAAATTACGCTTGGGTTATTTTGGGGATTATCACTGATTTCATATTTAATGTCGCCATAGGTTTGGAGTTTACCATCACCAACACATTTTGCAACAATAACATAAGGTCTGAAATTAAGTGGTGCATTTGCAACTCCGTTGGTAATCGGTCTATAGAGTACCGCATAACCGGTATTACCATATATGTATCCTGCAGTATAATTGCCGAGATATTCACCCTCATAATATATTTCTAACTCAATGTATCCAATTTTAGTTGGGTCATAACCTTTAGCTTCAACATCAAGATAAATTTCCTTATTGCTATCTGTCATTTTTGCTTTTACAATACCCTTTGTATTGAATTCTTCAGGGGCATCGTTTATGTAATAACATTCCCACATAACTTCATCAAAACAATAAGACTGAATTTCAGGTTTAACAATTACCTCATACTTGAATGTTGTTGTCACATCACCATAAGCAAATGTAATTGTATAACCACTGTATGATGATGGGCGTTCAGTACTCATTGTACCAAATGTTTTAATTTCACTGTCCCCAAGTATTTTAATTTCATTTGTATTATCACTATAATAAACTTTGATTTGGAACTGTGAAAAATCACATTCATCATTAACATACATATAGTACTGGTCATAATTGCTTGCATAATGCTTCATAGCAGTCGGAGTTTTATAAACTTCAAGTTTTTTAACAGTTTTTTCTTCAGGCACGGTATTGTCATAAACAATAACATTAATAGTGAAAGTCATTCCGTTAGGTACTTGGTAAGTGAGAGTTTGTGGAGTATCAATGAGTTCGCTGTCATATTCTGAAACTAATTTTGCGTCCTTGCAAACTGTCCAAGGTGAGAAAGTACCGTCAGAATAAACATAACGATATTCAACTTTTTTTGCTAATGCAGGATTTTCTGTACCTTTAGGCACAATAATATCTTTGCCTGTTGCTTTGCACTCAATATTAGTAATCTTTCTTGTTTCTTCATTATTTTGTTCAGTTTTTGAAACAGTTACCTTAAAGTATGCAAAAAATCCTTTGTATTTTACGGTAACTGTTTGCTCGCCAAGTTTAAGGGAGTTAAATCCTGAAATTTCACAATCGTTTGTAGGAATGATTTTCTCAGTATCGTCAGAATAAACTGCAACGACTTTAAGCCCTGTAAGGTCAAACTCTTCTTTCCATAAATAAGATGTTTTGAACTCACCATAAGTTATAAGGTCAATTCCTACCATTTGTATTGGCGATTCGCTTTCATTATTGTCATTGTTTTGTTGTTCATTATTTTCGTCATTTGGCAGGGTAGTGCTTTCTATTTCGTCAATAGGTGGTGTATTGTCGTCATCATTATTAATGAGAGAATCAATACCAAAGAAGTCGCCAATGCTATCTAAAATTTCATCAACCGCATAAACTAGTATGCTTTTGCCATCATTTGTGGTAATTTGATTTAACCCTGATAGAATAAGTGCAAATGCAGCTGCTATTGCGATAAATTTAATTAGTGTTTGTTTGCCATTAACTTTATTGCGAATTCGTTTTGAAAGAAGTGTACCATCTGCAAAAATAAGTGGAAGTACAACTGCAGGATTTTCATTTTCGCATTGTTCTAGTGTCTCAATAGCGTTAACAAGTTCATCAATAAAGTCACAATCCATATCAGTATCTTTTGCGATTTCTTCATCAATAAGTGCATAAAGTTCGCTTTTAAGAATGTTTATAAAGTTGTCTTGATTAACAAGCTCTAAAATTCTTGTGTTAGTCATTGAAAATCCCCCTTTCTGCAAGTTCTCGCTTAACAATTTCCTCGGCTTTTTGCCGTATTCGGTATAATCGTGTAGTAACTGTTGAAACTGAAATGTTGTACTCTTTGGCTATGTCGCGCACATTACATTTATCTATGTAACGCCTTCTATAGATTACCTTTTCCTTGTCGCTCATTTCTTTAAATACGGCTTTTATAATTTCGTTTTCAGTTTGCTCATCAAGATTTTGAAAAACAGGCAATTCAAAAAATGAATTTTCAGGTGCAATAGCGTCTTTAACCTTCTTTTGTTTTTGCAAATCTCTTAAATGTTCTTTAACAAAATTATCAACTGTTCTATAAAGAAACGCTTTTGGTTGTGAAAACTCTTCGCCTTTGCAAAGACGCTTGTAAATAACCATAAAAGCTTCCTGAACACAGTCTTCTGCCACATCTTTGTCGTGTCCTGTTCTTAAATACGCGTATTTATATAAAATTGTTTTATATTGCTGACAGTATTCTTCTAATAATTTGTCAGCTTTCTTTTTTATGTCAGTTCGGGACAAGACAAACCCTCCTTCCTTTCCGTGTAAAAACCGGTCTTTGTAAGGTAGTGGCAAAAATGCCAAAATGTCACAAAATTTTATAAGAAAAAACCACGCAGTGTTTGTGTTCTGCGTGGTTTAAATATTTTTTAATTAGAAACTGCCCATAACAATACGAGCAATGAATTTGTTTTGATTCTTTTCAGCCCAATTAAGAACGGCATTGTCAATGTCTACGTCTTTCATAATTTCTGCAATTAAATCATCAGTTACTGCTGCGTATCTTTCAGTAAAGATTCCGTTCTTAGCACTTGCATACCAAGCGTCACCGTTACCTTCAACATAATACATAACATGGAAACCGTATTCAGTTTGTACAATACCTGTGTCACCTGGCTTGCGGTTTGAATCAATAGCCCACTTTGTGAATGCCTCAACATATTGTCCGTCATCCGCAACGTTTTCGTAAAGTCCATCATTGTTAGGATTGCCGTTTGAATCAACGTCATCAGTATATTTCTTTGTAAGTGCAACGAAGTTTTCTTCAGTTGGGTTCTTACGGAATTCATCAAGGATTAATTGAGCATCTGCCTTATACTTTGCAATTTCAACATCAGTAAGAGCAACTGCTTTACCGTCGTCATCCTTCTTTTCATCAAATTTAACAAGGATGTGTCTTACGTCGCTTGAGCTTACGCGGATATCCTTGTGTGGAAGCTCAGTAAGTAAAATGATTGTGTATGAGCCGTCTCCGTTTTCAAAGCATTTTTTGTCGCCAACTTTACGAGCATCATCATATGCCCACTTAGCAATATCTTCACTTACTGTTTCAAGGTCTGCATAGCCAATATTTTCAGCCTTTGTGCTTTCTTCAGCCTTTATAGTACTCTTGCTATCTTCATCAAGAATAGCTTTTTGTGCTTCTTTTACAAATGACTCTTCGTCAGCAATAGCGTTAAAGATTTTATCTGCTTTTTCTTTTGTTGCTTTTGCAGCCTTATCTTCAGCAGCCTTCTTTTCCTCTTCAGTAGCATCTTTCTTCACATCAGCTTCAACAGGAGAAACAGTGTAAACTCTTGCACTTAAAATATCATAGAGGTCAGGATTCTTTTCATACTCAGCTTTTATTTCAGCATCAGTAATTGCATTTGTTGTGTCTTTTTCAAGCTTTTCAAAGTATATTGTTGCAAGACGTGTTTCAGTTTGTATTTGAAGAACAAGCTTTTCTGAAATACCTTTACCGATTTGTGAATGAAGCCATCTATCAAGAGAATAGTCGCTTTGTTTTGCTGTTTCGCGAGCTTCTTCAATATAATCGTCAATTTCTTTCTCTTGCTCTTCAGTGAGGGTAAGTCCAGCTTCCTTTGCTTTGTCAGCACCAAATTTAATTTGAGCAATGTTACCGATTGCGGCATATGTGAAAGCGTCAGCCCAAGTTGCTTTTTCAGGATTACCAAGGTCTTGGAGAGTAACACCTGTCATAGCAGCCATATCATCAGTGTATTCTTGCTCAGTAGGAGCCTTAGTGTAATCATAGCCAAGAAGACTTGCGCCCATACCTTCGCCATAATAAGATTCATATTGATATGCTGTGCTTTGGTAATTATACCAAGTGTTGTAATAATAGTAGTTAAATTCAGCAATTGTGAAGCTGTAATCAGAATCACCTACTGAAACCTTAAGCACTTTTTGTGGAGTGCCAAAGAAATTAAGTACACCACCGATTGCGCCAAGTGCTACAACAACTGCAAGAAGAATTGCAATAACCTTTCCTGCAATTTTTTTAGATTTTGAAAGTTTAGGAGACTTTTTAGCTTGCTTAGCAGCTGCTTTAGCAAGTCTCTCTTTACGTTCTTCGCGGTAAATTTCCGCTTGAGTCTTGTTGTTTTCCATTGGGAAAAACCACCTTTACAAACATTTTTACAATAAAATGAAAAAGAATATATACTTTTTCACATTAACGTGTCTATTTTATACTATTTTAAAGAAATATACAAGAGTAAAATTAAAAATTAACAAATTATACAAAAAACAAATAACTTTTTTGTTGTGCAAATAAAAATCAGTTTTAACTTTTTTACATTTTTTATTGTAAAATATAGAAAAATACTATATAATTAACTTAATTATGTATAGCGTATTATTTCAATTAAGCGGTAAGGAGTTTTAGATTATGAAATTTATAGTTTTTGATGTTGGTGGCACAGCAATTAAATTTGGTATTGTTGATGAAAATTTCCAAGTGCTTTTTTCAGAGGAATTCCCAACTGACACTTATAAAGATACTGACAATATGGTAATGCGTGCTATGGAAGCAAAGTTAGAAGAATACAAGGGCCAATACGATGCTATTGGTATTTCAACTGCAGGTCAGGTTGACTTTGAGAATGGTGTTATTAACGATGGTGTTGGCAATATTCCAAACTATAACCATTCAAATCTTCGTGGTACATTTGAAAAGCAGTTTGGTGTGCCTGTTGCAGTTG
The DNA here is from genome assembly GCA_045615405.1 of Candidatus Fimenecus sp. Taxonomy (GTDB): domain Bacteria; phylum Bacillota; class Clostridia; order Oscillospirales; family Acutalibacteraceae; genus Fimenecus. Next base: position 1,972 of record JAZLET010000019.1, on the reverse strand, counting down.
ATAACGATGTTAACTGTGCAGCAATTGGTGAAGCACACTTTGGTGCTGCTCGTGGCGAAAGCGATTTCCTTTGCCTTACTTACGGTACAGGCGTTGGAGGATGCATCTATATTAATGGTGATGTTTATCGTGGCTCAAAATTTGCAGGTGGTGAATTTGGTCATATGGCAACTCATAAAGACGGAAGACCTTGTACTTGTGGTAGAATAGGTTGCTATGAGGCTTATGCCGCTTGTCGCGTTTTCACAACATCAGTTTCAGAGCGTATGGGCAAACCAATGAATGGTAGACAAATTTTTGAACCTGAAAATCTTAAAAATCCAATTATTATTGATGAAATTGATAAGTGGGAAGATGAAATCGCATTAGGTCTTCGTAATCTTTGTTATATCTTTAATCCATCACTTATTGTGCTTGGCGGTGGCATTATGTCAGAAGATATGCTTATTCGTGATATCCGCGAAAAGGTTGATGCACAGCTTGAGCCAAACTATAAGCACGTAAGAATTGAAAAAGCACAGCTTCGCAACAAGGCTGGTATGCTTGGTGCTGCTTGGCTTGCAAGTGAAAGACTTAAGAATTGGACTAAATAATTATGTTATTCAATAAAAAACCATTTCCTAAAAGATATGGATATTATAAAATTCCTCAGGTGGATTTAAGCGTTATGCCACACAATACACCTGAAGAATTAAAATATCTTTTTAATAATACAATTGTTGACAATAGCACAGGGTATTTGGGGCATCCAGACTCTGTGCTTCTTAATAATGGTGATATTTTAACATTTTACCCAAAAGGTCACGGCAAGGGTGCAGTGCTATCAAAAATTAGTGATAATGGCGGACTCTCTTACGATAAAGAAATTGAAAATCAACCTGCATCTTGGGAAAAATCACTTGAAACACCAACAGTTTATCGTTTGCAGTTTACAAATGGTGAAGAAAAACTGATTTTAATTTCAGCAAATTCAAAATGGCCTGGAATGTCAACTCCAGGGGGCTTTAATAGTTCAATTTCTTTTGATGAGGGTAAAACTTGGACTGAATTTAAACGCTTTTGGGATAATGATAGTGATTTGCCTTTAATCCCTATCGTTGCAATGGCGTCACTTACTCGTCTTAAAGAGAATGGTGAGTTTGTTGATAAATGGATGGGCATTTTTCACGACCATAATTTTATTAATTATAAAACTATTCTTACTTTTCAAGAAAATGGCGACTACACTTGGTCAAAGCCGGAGGCATATCTTAAAGAGTATCGCGAAATTGAAACCTATGCAGGCGTGTGTGAGGTTGAGTGTATTCGTTCAAATGGTGGCAAGGGTGACGAGCTTTGTCTTATTGCTCGTTGTAACAAGAAAACATGCACATCACTTTTGTTTTTTTCAACTGATGAGGGAAAAACTTGGTCAAGACCAAAAGAGGCTCCCTTTGCATTAAATGGTGAACGTCACAAGGCTGAATATACAAATGATGGTCGCCTTTTTATTACATTCCGTTCTATTGAACGCGACATAAAACGTGTCAAGAAAATGAGAAAACTTGGCGGAGAGAAAAAATGGTATTCTGAGGGTTGGGTTGCTTGGGTAGGTACATATGATGACCTTAAAAATGGTACTGAAGGTCAGTATAGAATTAAGATTGCTCATACATATCTTCCAAAGCAAAACGAGCCATCAATTGTAGCAAATGCTGATACAGGTTATTGTGGAAATGTTGTTTTAGCAGATGGCACAATCGTAACATCATCTTATGGTATTTTCTCAACCGAAGAAAAAGAAACCGGCAAATATGATACTGATAAAGGTAAGCAAAAGCGAAAGACCTATATAGTATCAAAACGCATAAAACTGAGTGATGTTGAAAAGTTAATTTAAATTTTAAAGAATATTGCTAATTAAAACCTTTTCGTTTTTCACAACGTGGTGAAGGCGGTTTATTGCAATTTCTGATTTTTCACACAGTCTTTC
>JAZLET010000018.1:0-22540 GCA_045615405.1 Candidatus Fimenecus sp. | reverse complement strand
TTAACTTTCCATTCTCTTCTTGCAAAAAAACTTTAGAGCCAGTTACAAGGCCCATTTTAATTCTATATGCCTTTGGCAAAACAATTCTACCTGCTTGGTCAATTTCTTTTATTGCAATATATGACATAAAAACACCTCATTTAATATATTCTAACAATAATATACCATTTATGCCATTTTTTGTCAAATACTATATAAAATAATCAAATAAAAAACCTTGCATAATCTTGATTGTTTGCTTTAATTTTTCATTCTCTTCTCTTAATTTTTTGTTTTCAAATTTTAACTGTAAGTACTTCATAAAATTACCTTTATTTTCTTTATTGGATTTTAACATCCTATAACAGCCGTTGTAATTTTCGCGAAAAGATTTAATTGCTCTTAATATTTTTTAATGTGATTACATCTCATTCCCATTCTTGCAAAAATGCGGAAAAATCTTGCAATTTTGCAATTTCCTTGCTATTGAATATTGATTTTGATAAAATAGCATTGAGTTATAATATGTTTTTTTACATAAAAGCGGAGTGGTTTTATGCGAATACTTATTTGTGATGATGAAATCAAAAACATAAATGATTTAAAAAATTATGTCAATGAATATATGAATAATCATGGCATTACTTTTGAAATAGAAACAACTACAAATCCAACTGAAGTTGCCATAAGTGATACTGCCTACGACTTGGTGTTTCTTGATATTCAAATGCCTGAGTTAGATGGGTTTAGCTTAGCTCGTGAATTAAAAGAGCGAAATAGTAAAGTTGTCATTTTCTTTGTAACAGCATTTAATGAGTATCAAGACGATGCTATGGATTTGCAGGTGTTCCGTTTCTTTGAAAAGCCATTTGATGTAAAGCGTTTATATTCAAGTCTTGATAAGGCTATGGAATATATTGATGGTGCTTATGTTGATATGTTTGTCTATAACAATAAGGAATACCAAAGAATTTTAGTTAATGATGTTATTTATATTAAGCGAGAAAATAGAAAGAACTATGTTTACACAAAAGATGGTGAAATTATTGTTCGTGACTCAATTGAAGAATGGAATGAAAAACTCCCAACAACATTTTTCTATTTAGTGCATAAATCTTTTTTAGTAAATCTTCATTATGTTACAAGATATAATTATACAGAAGTTTATCTTAACGAAACAATAAGAATTCCTGTTGCACCAAGAAAACAGGCGGAGTTTCACAAGGCTTGGTTTAACTATCTTAAAAGGAGGTAAATTATGCTTTATTATACTATTTTGATAGTTGCTTATGTAATAGAACTGTTTGCCACGTATATAGTTTTTTCTCAATTAGGAGAGAAAAGAATGAAAACCTCGTTTTGTTTACTTGCGGGTTCGGGGCTATTCATTCTTGCTTATTTAGTAAATGTTTTATCTACTAACAGTGTATGGATAAACATTGTTTTCTATCCGTTTGTGTGCTTTTTGTTTGCTGTTTTATGCTTTAAAATTAAAATTCCAAAAGCGGCTTTGTGGTCTATTTTATTGGAGTTTATTTGTATAGCGTTAGAATATATTTTTGAAGCTATTTTAGTAATTGTTTCAAATGCAGATATTTTTAGTTATCGTGATAATGACTTTATTGCATTTTATGTTGTTGCAACAAGTAAAGGCGCATTCTTTTTGGCGTGTGCATTATTGTCGCGATTATTAAATAAAGAAAATCATTCAAAAGTTCCAGCATCTTTTTATCTTTACCCAATTTCAGCGATTTTGGTAATTACAATATTTTGGTACACTACAAATGATAATAAAGTTTATCAAATTTTGATGTTTGTAGTTGGAACATTGTTGTTATTATCGTCAATAGTTTTATTCATTACATATCAACGAAATATTGAAAGAGAAAATGAACTTTTTCAATTAAAAAATGAAATGAATAGAATTGAAACTGAAAAGACCTATTACGATATTCTTGAAAAGCAAAATCAAGACCTTATGATGTATGTTCATGATGCTAAAAATCATTTAACAGCAATTAAGAGTCTTAATACCGACCCACAAATAGAAAAATACATAAACCAAATGACTGAGAGTCTTGCTACATATAGTAAGGTAAGTCACAGCGGTAACCACACTCTTGATGTTATCATTAATAAATACATTACTGAGTGTGAAATTAAGGGCGTAAAATTCACTTTTGATATTCGCCTTAAAAATCTTAGTTATGTTGAAGATTATGATTTAGTAACAATTTTAGGCAATCTTCTTGATAACGCTTTGGAGTCTGCCGAAAAATCAGAAAACCGTGAGATTTCATTGTCAATAGATTACCGTAACACATACGACGTTTTGATTATTACTAATAGTTGTGATGTTTCACCAACAACATCTCACGAAAAGCTATTAACCACAAAGTCCGATAAAAAACTTCACGGTATCGGTATAAAAAGTGTAATGAAAACACTTAAAAAATATAATGGTGATTACGACTGGGAATATGACCAGCAAAATAAAGTGTTCACCTCAACTGTTATGTTGATAAACAAGTGATAAAAACACTTTTTACGGTGCGGTTTCTTGCAATTTTACCGCTTTTTTCCGCAGTTTTGCATTTTACTGTACTTGCAAAATTTTTTGTTATAAACTGATATTACTTAATAGAAAAAATAGGAGATGAGGTTATGCAAAGAATGCGTAAATTTCTATCTATTATCTTAGCAATTATGATGGTGTTGTCCGTCTTTCCTGTCACAGTCGGCGCTATTGAAAGTGGAGATTGGACTTACTCTGTAATTTCAGAAGCAGATAAAACTGCTCAGATTACAGGCTATAGTGGCACAGAAACAAATATAAAAATACCAACAGTGCTTGACGATTACACAATAACAGCAATTGGTAATCAGGCTTTTAGAGACAATGCAATTATTACAAGCGTCACAATCCCTGAGGGTATAACATCAATTGGTAGATTTGCGTTTGATAGTTGTGAAGTATTAGAGCGTGTAGTAATTCCTAACAGTATAACAACAATCAGTTATGCGGCATTTGATTTTTGCGCTCGTCTCACAAATATAGTAATTCCTGCAAGTGTAACAACCATTGAAGATTACGCGTTTTCTTATTGTATGAGGCTTGATGTTATTCTTTATTCAGGCACAAAGGAACAATGGAATGCAATTAAGGTTGGCGAAAATAATACTGAACTTAACTCAGCAACTGTTTATTATGAATGTGAAAACAACCAGCTTCTTAGTGGCACTTGTGGTGAGAATGCTATATGGTCATTAAATGTTGTTACAGGTGCTTTAACAATTTCAGGCACTGGTGCTATGAAAAATTATAGTTATGCTTCAAATGTACCTTGGTATGATTGTAGAAATCTTGTTAAAACTGCTGTTGTAAATAATGGCATAACATCAATTAGCGAATGTGCATTTTATGAATGTAAAAATGCTACAAGTATAGTAATTCCTGAAAGTGTTGAAAAAATAGGTAGTCAGGCATTTTATGGTTGTGATAAACTTACAAGCATAAATGTTGACAGTAATAACCAATACTATTCAAACGACCAATATGGTGCGTTGTTTAATAAAGATAAAACTATTCTTTATGCATATCCTAATGGTAATGGCTTAACAAGCTATACAATTCCTAATACTGTTACAACAATTAATGACAATGCCTTTAAAGGTTGTACGAATATTAAAAGTGTAATAATTCCTGACAGTGCAAAAACAATTTCTGCAAGTGCGTTTGAAGGTTGTTGGAGACTTGAAAGTGTAACAATAGGTAATGGTGTAACTGAAATTGGTGATTATGCATTTAAAGGTTGTAGTAAATTAAGTAATGTTGTAATGGGTAATAGCGTTGCAACTATGGGCGAATATGCTTTTTATAAATGTTCAAGTCTTGAAAGTATAGAAATTCCAGCCAGCTTAACAAAGCTTGAAAAGCGTATATTTGAAAGCTGTACAAATCTCCAGGCAATATTGTTACCTAATACTATAACAACAATTAGTTGGGGTGTATTTTACGAATGTGAAAACCTCACAGATGTTTATTATGGTGGCACAGAAGAGCAATGGGCATCTGTTTCAGTAGACGACAAAAACGATTGCCTTGCAACAGCAACATTCCATTATAATATGGACCATATACATGTTTATGAAAAAGTTGTAACCAAACCAACATGTACAGAGCAGGGCTATATTACATACACTTGCCATTGTGGTGATACTTATACTACAAATTATGTTGATGCAAAAGGTCATACTGATGCTGATATTGCTGTAACAAAAGAGGCAACTTGCTCAGAAGAAGGCGTAAAGACTGGTGTTTGTGAGGTTTGTGGTGAAACATATACAGAAACAATTGATAAAATTCCTCATACCAAAGAAAAACTTCCTGCAGTTGCTCCAACAACTACATCAACAGGCTTAACTGAAGGCTTAAAGTGTTCAGTTTGCGGTGAAATTCTTGTAGCACAAGAAGTTATTCCTATGCTTGAGGTTTCAGGTACTTGTGGTGATAATCTTACATGGGTTTATGATGAAGAAACCCTTACATTAACAATTTCAGGTACTGGTGAAATGTACAATTTCACATATGACAATCGTCCATGGCAAGAATATGGAAATGGTATTCAAACAATTGTTGTAAATGATGGTGTAACATCAATTGGCGATTATGCATTTTATAATTACTATTGGGTTACTGATATTAGCCTTCCCAACACCTTAGAAAAAATTGGTGCATGTTCTATTTACAATTGTGCTATTGCTAGTATTGTGTTACCTAATACTTTAACAACAATCGGTAAAAACGCATTTAGATGTTGTAATGAATTAACAAGGATTACTATTCCTGATAGTGTTACTTCAATCGGTGAATATGCATTCCGCGATTGCTATAAGTTAACAAGTATAACACTTCCAAAGGGATTAACAACAGTTAGTGAAGGTATGCTCTACAATTGTACTGGTCTTACAAGTATTGTCATTCCTAAGGGAGTAACTGAAATCGGTAACAGTGCATTTTACGGAGCTATAAATTTAGCAAGTGTATCACTACCAAGCACATTAACAACAATAGAAAGTACGGCGTTTTATACTTGTTATGCTTTAACAAGCATTGATATTCCAAACAGCGTAACTTCAATTGGCTCATCGGCGTTTTGTAAGTGTAAATCACTCCAAGAAATTGTAATTCCTAATGGCGTAACAACAATTAATTCGTCAGTATTTGCAGGCTGCTCGTCTCTTGTGAAAGTTACTTTACATGATGAATTAACATCAATTGGTGATTATGCATTTGAAGGCTGTGAAAAGTTAACAAGCATTGATTTCCCAAATGCATTAACAACAATTGGTAAAGAAGCATTCCGTGAAACAGGCTTTACAAGTATAACAATTCCTGCAACCGTTACATCTTGTGGAGCTAAAGCATTTGCTTATTGCGAAAGCCTTGCAGATGCTACATTTGCTGAGGGCATAACAACTATTGCATCAGGTATGTTTTATAGTTGTACTGCATTAAAAGATGTAAACATACCAAGTACTGTTACAGTAATCTATTCGGATGCATTTTATGATTGCTCTGTATTAGAGAATGTGTATTTTGGTGGTACAGTTGAAAATTGGCTTGGTATTACTTTTGGTAGCATTAAATCTCAACCTATGTATGTGGCAAAAAACTTGTATTTTAAAAATGAGCTTATTACAGAGGTTACTGTCCCTGAAAGCATAACACGAATAAATTCTTATGCATTCTATAATTGTGTGCAGTTTACAAGCATTAACATTCCAAGCTCAGTTCAAACAATTGGTACTTATGCATTGTATAATTGCTCAGGATTAACAAATCTCACAATCCAAGAAGGCGTTGTAACTATTGAAGCATATGCTTTCTCTAATTGTGATGCCTTAACAAGCGTAATAATCCCTGCAAGCATTACAACTTTCAAAACATATGTATTTGCAAACTGTGATTCATTAGAGAAGGTTACTTTTGCTGAAGGCGCTGTAAAAACAGGGGAATATACATTTTCTAAGTGTCCTGCTTTGAAAGAGGTTGTTCTTCCAAGTACATTTAAAACAATTGGAACTTATTGTTTTGAAGAGTGTACAGCTCTTGAAAAAATAAATCTCCCAGAAAGTCTTTCAACAATTGCAAAATATGCATTTTGTAAATGTACAAGTCTTAAAGAAATTGCTATTCCTGGTAATGTGAAAACAGTTTCACAATATGCATTCTATTACTGCACAGGGCTTGAAAAGGTTGTGCTTGGTAATGGCGTACAAAAACTTGAAGAAGGCGTATTTAAATATTGCACAAGTCTTGCAGATGTAACATTCTCTGCAAGTGTAACAATAATTGGTACTGATGTATTCCTTTATTGTTATGGTCTTACAAGCTTCACAGTTGATAACGATAACCCTAAATATTCAAGTAATGAAGAGGGCGTGTTGTTCAATAAAGATAAAACATCACTTATTCTTTACCCAATCGGCAAACCAGAGACTTGCTACGAAATTCCTGATGGCGTAAAAACATTACCGGAAGATGCGTTTACAAATGCCAGTCTTACAGGTGTAATAATCCCGGTAAGTATGGAGCAAATTTATGGCTATGCATTTTATAATTGTAGAAATTTAACTGATGTTTATTATCCAGGAACAAGAGCACAATGGCTTGCTATTAAAAAAGATGATAATGCTAAGAACATATTGGGTAAAAAGAGACTTCATTGTGAATATCCTGCACCTGATTATGAATATACTGTGATTTCCGAAGCAGATAAAACAATAAGGATTGAAAAGTATAATTTATATAACCCTGTAACTGAACTTGTAATTCCGTCAGTTATTGATGACTATACTGTAGTAGAAATTGGTTCATCAATATTTGCAAGTAGAACTTGGTACACAAGTGTAGTAATTCCTGAAACTGTTACAAAAATCGGCGAACGCGCATTCTATCAATGCACAGGACTTAAAAAATTAATAATTCCTGATAGTGTAACTGAAATTAGTGCTAATGCATTTAACGGATGTACTAAACTCGCAAAAGTGTTGTTCAATGATGGCATAACAACAATTGGTATTGGGGCATTTAATAAATGCACAAGTCTTAAAGATGTTTATTATATCGGCATAGAAACACAGTGGAATACTATTTCAATAGGTGCCGACAACGACCCGCTTGTGAATGCAACAAAGCATTTTGAATATACTGACAGTTATGTATCATATTCAGGCACTTGTGGTGATAATCTTACATGGACAATTAATGGCTTTACAAATACATTGACAATTTCAGGCACAGGTGCAATGTATGATTATTCAAAAAATAATACCCCATGGAAAGACCACAAAAGTATAATAGAAAATGTTGTTATATGTGATGGCGCAACAACAATTGGTGATTACGCATTTTATAATTATACAAACATTAAAAATGTATCAATTCCTAATACCGTAACCGTAATTGGTGCTGATGCATTTTATAAGTGTACGGGTCTTACAAGCGTTAAAATTCCTGATAGTGTAACAACTATTGAAGGATATGCATTTTATCAATGTACTGGCCTTACTGATGTAGTCATTGGTAATGGTGTAAAGAAAATTGGTAGCGAGGCATTTTACGGTTGCACATATCTTAAAACTATGACAATTGGTAAGGGTATGCAAACAATTGGTTACAATGCAATTGGTAACTGTTCAAGATTAAAAGATGTATATTATTTAGGCACTGAAGAAGAATGGAATCTTATTTCCAAGAATTATAACAGTAGCCTTACTTATGCAACAATTCATTTCCTTGGCGAAGCAACACACGAGTGTAGTGAAGAATATGTGTGTGATTCAGTAGTTACAGCACCTACTTGTACCGAAAAAGGTTATACAACATATACTTGTAGATGTGGTAAAACTTATGTTGCTGATTATGTTGATGCAACAGGTCACGACTACCATTCAGTTGTAACACCACCAACTTGTATTGATAAGGGTTATACAACGCATACATGTTCAATTTGTGGTCATAGTTATACCGATACTTATGTTGATAGTCCTTTTGACGGTTCAGCACACGAATATGATTCAGTTGTAATAGACCCAACCTGTACAGAGCAGGGTTACACAATGCACATTTGCTCAATTTGTGGTCATAGCTATAAAGATGAATATGTTGATTTATTACCACACGAATATACATCAGTTGTAACTGAGCCAACTTGTACACAACAAGGCTACACAACACACACTTGTGATTGCGGTCACAGTTATGTTGATAGTTATGTTAACGCAACAGGACACAACTACAATGCTGTTGTAACTGACCCAACTTGTACAGAGCAAGGCTATACAACGCACACTTGTGAATGTGGTGATAGTTATATTGATAACTATGTTGGTGCTGTTGGTCACAGTTGTGACGAGTGGGGAATAGCAGTATACCCAACCTGTGAAAGCAAGGGTACTGAAAAGGGTAATTGCACAACTTGTGGTGCTGAGCTTTCACGAACAGTTTATGCACTCGGTCACGATTACGGTGAATCAGTTTTGGATTATGATGCTACATGTATAAGTCCAGGTCGCTATGTAAGAATTTGTTCAAGGTGTGAACACAAAACTGAGGTATCACAAATTCCTACAAAAGGACACAGCTACGGTGAATGGGAAGTAACAAAAGAACCAACTTGTGAAACTGATGGTATTAAAATCCATACGTGCACAACTTGTGGTGCGGTAGGAATGATGTCAATTCCAAAACTTGGACATAACTATACAGTCGTGGAGGTTCATTCTGAAGCTACATGTACAACACCAGGTTGCAAAACACAATACTGTTCATGTTGTAATCATGTGGACGAGGTGATTATTCCTGCAACTGGGCATACATTTGTATCGGAAGTTATAAAACCTGCAACATATACAACTGAAGGTGTTGAATTATTAACCTGTGCTTGTGGTGAGCACGAATATAAAACAATCAAAAAACTTACTGCAGTTGATAATGTTCTACTTATTACTGGCAAAGAAAATGCTAATAAGGAAGATGTTACCAAAGAGAATGTTAGTAAGGAAGATGTTAGCAAAGATACCGCTAACAAAGAAGATATTAGTAAAGAGGATGTTAGCAAAGATACCGCTAATAAAGATAATACTAATAAAGATAATACTGATAAAAACAATGTTAATAATTCGTATGTTCCAACCACAAGCGCTAAAACAGTTGCAGGCGTATTTGTAATGCTCTTGTTAACTGGTGCTGTATACATAATCACCCACATGGTTTATGTTCGCAAAAAGCGTAGTAAATAATTGAACATATAATAAAAAAAGACAGGGGACGCTGATTACAGCGTCCCTTTGTCTTTTGTAGTTGGTTTAGTATGCATAAAATCACCACAAATATATTTTCAAACAAGAAATAGAAAATATCAATAAAAAATTTTGCTTAAGAGAATTATAACGGACGCAATGGGCTATAAAAGGTACATGGTATGGTGTATGTTTTTATAGAGGTGATATGCTTATGAATTATTTATCAACACTCAATGAAAAACAACTTGAAGCAGTTATGCATACTGAAGGATATCTTCGTGTGATTGCGGGTGCTGGAAGTGGAAAAACAAAACTTCTTGTCAGTCGTTATGCATATCTTGTTAAGGAATATGGTATTAATTCCGCTAACATACTTTGTGTTACCTTTACAAATAAAGCGGCAGGAGAGATGAAACGTCGTATTCGTACGCTAATTGGTTCAGAGTATGATACTTCTCTTATTTGTACATATCACGGTTTTTGCGTAAGAGTGTTACGTGAAGATATTGAAAAAATCTTTTATCCTAAAGAATTTCAGATTATTGATAAATCTCAACAAAAAGCAATATTAGGTGAAATTTATCAAAAATTTGAACTAAAACTAGACCATGCAAGTTTTGAAAAAATTGTTGAGCAAATTGCTTTTGTAAAGTCTACATGTGATTATGTAGCAAAAATGTGTTGTACAGATAAATGTCAAATTTTAGATGAAATAAATACTATAAACGACCGCATAATTGAAGAATATCTTCAAAGACAAAAACAAATTTATGCTATGGATTTTAGTGACTTGCTCTATTTTACACTGGACATATTTGAGCGATGTCCTGAAGTTTTAAAAAAGTGGCAAGACAGACTTAATTATATTCAGGTTGATGAATTTCAAGATAGTTCAAAAAATGAAATGAAGCTTATTGATAAGCTTTGCCAAAAACATAAAAATTTGATGATTGTGGGTGACCCAGACCAAAATATTTACGAATGGCGTGGCTCAGATGTCAAATTGCTTGTAGATTTTGATAAGCAGCATATTCCAACGGAAACAATATTTCTCAATCAAAATTATCGTTCAACTCCGCAAATACTTAATTGCGCTAATACTCTTATTGAAAATAATATTTATAGACTTAAAAAGGATTTGTTTACGCTGAATGTTGATGAAACACCTGTTTATCACTATCATACAAAAAATGAGTATGCTGAGGCAGATAGAGTAATTGAAGTTATAAATAGAGTTCGTAGAGAAACAAAGTGCAACTTTGCTGATTTTGCTGTACTTTATCGTTCTGGTTTTTTATCCCGCATTATAGAAAAGAAATTTACTGAGAATGGAATTCCGTATGAGATTTATGGTGGAGTAAAGTTTTATCAACGAATGGAAATTCAAGATATAATAGCATATTTGCGACTAGTGGCATTTGATGATGATATATCTTTTAAGCGAATTATAAACAAACCGCGCAGACGCTTTGGTAGAACAAAAATGCAACACCTTGTAGAACTTCAAAAAGGCGAGAAATCATTATTCAACACTTTAAAAGAAAATATTGATGACCCAGTGTTTAAAAGTAGTGGTGCAAAAGAATTCATAAATATCATTGATGATTTACGTCAAAGTTATGCTTATATGCCTTTGGATGAATGTGTTGAACGTATTTGCGATTTTAGCGGATATGAAAAGTATATCCGTGAGCTTGGCGATATGGAACGTTTTGAAAATCTCTCAGAATTTAAACGAATCGCAATTGAATATGAAAAGAACTTTGGTGAAAATGTAACCTTAAAAGAGTTTATAAATCAAATTTCATTACAGGCAGATGATGATAGCGAAGAATCCTGTGATACAGTTAAACTAATGACCATACATGCAGCAAAAGGACTTGAATTTCCTAATGTTTTTGTGATTGGTATGTCGGAAGGAATTTTTCCATCATCAAAGTCAATAGAAGAGCGAAAAAGTTTAGGTCTTGAAGAAGAAAGAAGATTGTGTTATGTTGCATTGACTCGCGCTGAACAACAATTGTTTTTAACAGATAGTGAAGGTTATACTCAAAATGGCAAACAAAAATTACCTTCACGCTTTCTAAAAGAAATAGGTGAGGAAAACTATATTCGTATAGGAACAATCTCAAAGGAATTACAAGATGAAGCCGACCGTTTTTCAAAGGATGTTTTTAACTGTATCCCAAAAACAAAAACTTATGAGGTGGGCGATACCATAATACATCCTGCTTTTGGTGAAGGCAAGATTCTTGGATATGGAAAAACAAAAAATAGTTACAAAATACAGTTTGACAAACTTTCAAGTGAGCGTGAAATTTCGTGTGATTATTTTAATAAAGAACAAAGAGATTTGCCCAAGATGATAGATTGCCACACTCATATACAGCAAAAGGATATTTCTGATAAGAAAGATATTGACGAATTACCTGCAATCAAAAAAGAAGAGTCATTACCTGCTAACTTTGAAAAGGTAGAAGAAATAAAAGCACCTCGTATAATTGAAACGAAACAGTCATTCTCAGAAAAGAAGGAATTTGTTCCAAATCAAGAACAAGAGGAAGCAATATTAGTCCAAAAACCTGATGTTTCCGATTGTGAAAATTTATGGAAGCGAGATGATGTCCCCAAAACGGGTTGGGTGTGCGTTGGTATAACTGACTTAGGAGCACCAGTGGGAATTTGTCAAATGTGCGGACATCAAATTATTCGCTATGTGCATCATATGGTGCATCCTACTTATCTTTCACTTGACGTGGGATGTATTTGTGCAGGTAAAATGGAGGGTAATATTGAAAGAGCAAAACAACGTGAGCAAAATTTCAAGAACAAACAAGCTCGTCGTGAAAATTTTCAAAATCGCAAGTGGAAAACTTCGCGAAATGGGAATAGTTATCTAAAAATAAAAGAACATATTGTAGTACTATATCAAGATAAAGTTCATAAAACATGGAAATATTCACTTGATAATGTGTTTTGTCAAGAAATTTTTGAAACTAGAGAAGAGGCAATAAACGCTGCTTTTGAGGCGCTTGAAAAAACAAAGAAATAGTGTATTATCCCACTCTAGAAAAGACAGGAGACGCTGATTACAGCGTCTCTTTTGTTGATAAATTAACTATTTAGTGGTATGTTTGACTTAAGGTTAGATTAAATTTTATAGAGGATTTAGTTCCTTGTCTTGAAAAACTAAATAACTAAATAAAAAGACTACACAGGAAAAATATTGTGTAGTCTTTTTACTTATATTTAGTCTTTAGCAAAGAAAATTCCTAAAATACTAAAACCGGTAAAGGCTATTATCCCAACAGTCAAGGCGGTTTTCAAAAGGTTTATCATTCTTAGGGCGTTTGCCATTTTGTAAACGGCGTCAAGCTCTTTTTCTATATTCATTTTATTCATCTCCTGAGGTTAATAGTACTCCGTGTGCAATTGCTGGAATACTCTCACCTTGCATAGTTGAGGTAGGTGAGAGCAGTGCACCTGTACCCACAAAAAGCACCCTGTTTAACTCTTTTGCTTTAAGGCGTCTCATAATATAAGAATTCACTACGGACCCACTACAACCGCATCCTGAGCCACCTGCATGCACATCTTGTGCTTCTAAGTCGTAAATCATAAGACCACAGTCACCGTGAACTGATGAAATATCATACCCATAGTCCTTTTTTAATAAGTCAATAAGCAACTGAGCACCAACCTTGCCCAAATCCCCAGTAAGAATTAAATCATAATCAGTTGGCGTAGTGTGAGTATCATCTAAAAAGCACCCAATAGTGTCCGCCGCCGCTGGTGCCATTGCTGCACCCATATTATTGGCATCTTTAATGCCTAAATCCATAATTTTGCCAAAGGTTACCGCTTCAATACAAGGTAAATTTTCTTTGTTTTTGGCAATTACTGATGCTCCTGATGCCGTTGCAGTTCGTTGTGCTGATGGTGGTCGTTGTCCACCGTATTCAAGCGGTAAGCGGAATTGTCTTTCGGCGGATGCAAAGTGTGAGGATGTTGATGCCACAGCATAGTTTACCGCACCTGAGTCCACAAGCACCGATGCAAGTCCCATTGAAAGTGCCATAGTTGAGCAAGCCCCATAAAGTCCTAAAAAGGGGATTTGTAGTTCGCGAATACCAAAGGATGTGCCAATACATTGGTCAAGCAAATCTCCAGCCATAATAAGATTAATATCTTTAGGCGAAAGCCCTGCCTTTGCAATAGCACGAGTAATTGATTCATATTGCAAAGCACTTTCTGCCTTTTCCCAAGACGGACATCCGTCAATAGTATCATCACCATAGCAATAGTCAAATTCTTTAGCAAGTGGACCTTCGCCCTCGGCTTTGCCTACAACTGCTGCGTAACCGTGAATAGCTGGTCTTGAGTCTAAAAGTAGTGTGTATTTTCCCAAACGAGTAGCCAAATAAAGTCTTCCTTTCATTTGCGTTTGTTATATTTTGCCCAAAAAAAGTTAAAAATTCACATAAAAAAAGACAGTCCAAAAATGAACTGTCTTTAATATTTTTTAGTTATTACATTAATCCTAATTTGAATTTAACGTTTGCAATTTTTCGTTTACGGTCTATTGATTTTTGAGTTTTTGATGAAGTGTCAGGTGCGAATTCAAGATTATCACCATTAATTTCATTTATTACACCATCATTTGATACACTGAAAACTGTGTATTTAAGGTGTGCTGCCTCATCCTCATAAAATACGGCAAAATTGCCATCTGATAATTCAGTAAGACAAGAATAACCATAAAATCCTTGTGTAAGGTGATATGTGGTAATCCAGTTAATGTCACCATTGCTTTTTGTAAGACCAACTCTAAGAACACCATCCGCTCTTGCTTTAAGATTGCCACCAGCCGAGCAAAGAATTACTTGCTTACCGTCAATTTTCTTTGTAGTTTCCATAAGCGACACCATACAGTTTTTGGTGCCCTCAAGTGAGCGGTCGGCACGGAATTCAGTCCAAGTTTCGCCACCATCAGTGCTGTCAGAATATGCAATATAGTTGCTTAAATTTCTCGCGTACATACGCAAAGCGGAGTAATTTTCACCCTCAATTTTAACAAGTTGAGCTTCACTTGTTTTCTTAAGACCTGACTTAATTTTAATTTTATTGCTTCTATGCCATGTCTTACCGTTGTCGTCAGTGTAAATAGCACTTGCATTTTCAAAAATAGGGTCTTTGAAGAGTCCGTTATTATCATAAACACAAAAAAGGATTCTTTCTTTTCCGTTGTGATTTATAACCATACCTCTACCGGGGCCAACGCCTAAAAATGATTCTTTTTCACTTTTAATTTGGTCTGAAATTATTTGTGGCGCACTCCAAGTTTTGCCGTTGTCATCACTATATTTCAACCAAAGATATGTAGTCTTGTAGCATTTTAATTCAGCTGCGCTGTAAAAGATATTTTGTTGTACCTTTACACCCTCGCTACCTTTTTGTTCAGTATAAAGTGGCTCGTTATTTTTATAAAGACGGAATTCTCTATCTATAGAATAATCAGTAAATTGAGAATTTCTTGTAAAAATAGGCGCAAAATCATCCTCAAAATCACCAACATAGTAACCAAAAGTGCTAAGCTTATCTTTGTTACATCCGCTTGTAAGAAGTAGACGCTTTTTGCCACCAAACTCAGCGTAACCAGTGCCAGTTTTACATTGAAGATATCCGCACTCACTTGGTTGGGCGTCGGCAACCATAAAAATTCTACCTGTAGATGCTTGTACTATGGCTGAATCAATAAAAGATGCACTGTCAGTTGATGTAACTGTGTCAGCATAGTCATCAAAATGGTTAACCATTACATAGTCCCAATTTGTGTAACCATCTTTTGAAATTGCAACAGCAATATCAATGTTGTTAGGGGAATCAGAACCGTGACCATAACGAATGTCGGCACCCGCCATAACGCTACCATCATTAAGTGTGTAAAGAGCAGGAATACGATTACGCTCCGACTGAAATTCTTTGTTATCAAAAATTTGCTCGTATATGATTTTTGAACTCATAAAAAAATCTCCTAATTATTCAAACAAGAACTTTTTAAATGTATCAATATATTCTTTTGCACGAACAGGATTTGTACTTTCGGCAAAAATACGAAGAAGTGGCTCAGTGCCTGAAAAACGGCAAATTACAAAACCGTCATCAAAATAAACCTTACAACCATCTTCATAATTTACACGGACAATTTCATCCTTAAATGTAGGCAAAAGCTTGTCAACCATAAGTGTTTTTTCAACAATCGGCTTAATTGCAGGGTCAAATCGCATATCATCTTCAACAAGAACAAAACTGCCAAACTCTTTTTTGAGCTCGTTTAGAATTGCTGATGGTGATTTTCCTGTAACGCTAACCATTTCAGCAAAAAGTGATGCAGCATAAACTGAGTCTTTGCCGTGAATGTGTCCTCTTACTGTAAGACCACCTGATGACTCACCGCCAAGCACCGCGTCAACCTCATCAATTTTTGATGATATGTATTTAAATCCAACTGGTACTTCATAGCATTTTTCGCCAAAGCTTTCCGCAATTTTATCAAGCATATGAGTAGTTGCAAGGTTTCTTACAACTGGACCGCGCCAACCCTTGTATTTAACAAGATAATAGTAAAGAAGGCAAAGAATTTCATTAGCATTTATATATTTGCCGTTAGCATCAATAATACCAAGACGGTCGCCGTCACCATCCATGGCGATACCGAAATCGTAACCACCATTTACAACCTGATTGCGAAGTGTAAACAAACTTTTTTCGGAAGGGGCAGGCATAACACCACCAAAATATGCGTCACGGTTAATATTAATTGTATCAATAGTACATCTTGCTGTGTGGAAAATTACAAGTAATGGGTATGTACCTGAGCCGTGCATTGAGTCAAAAAGCACACGAAGTCCACGCTCACGCAATGCGTTCATATCAAGAAGACCTATAATATCGTCAAGGAATTTATTGAATGGGTTTTTAATATATGTAACAAGTCCTTTTTCAACAGCATTGTCAAATTGTGTAAATGGAACATCATCAGTAGTTGCAATTAATTCTTCAAGATGATTTGTAATTTCAAGTGGAGCATCTCTGCCTTCTTCTACAATAAGTTTAATACCATTGTAGCTTGAAGGGTTGTGGCTTGCAGTAATTTCAATACCAAAATCAAGACCACGGTCTTTAACTGTGTGCATAACAAGTGGGGTAGGTACACTTCTTTCCATAAAAAGAACATTTATGCCGTCGTTTGTGAGCACCTCAGCCACCCATTTTGCAGCGTTTTCCGAAAGAAAGCGTCTATCGTAACCAATAATAACAGGTTTTTCGGTTTTGTTTTCTTCTTGCATAAGAAGACTTATACCTTTTGCAACACGGCGCACATTTTCGCAAATAAAATCTTCACCAATTATTGCGCGCCAACCACCAGTACCAAATGAAATTTTATTCATAAATATCACCCCAGATAAAAAATACATTTAGATTTTTATAATACCAAATTTTACATTATTTGTAAATATTAATAGGACAAAAAATAGGGAACATTTTATTCAATGCTCCCTAAAAAAATTATTTATGTGAGTTGCAGTTTGCACAATTACCCGTACAACCACCAAATTCAATTTTGCCTTCTTCAGTGTCACGATAATACTGAGTGTGAGTATCTCTATGCTTTGTACTGTTCCAAATTTCTTCAGCAACAGGAGCCCAGCTTTCAGCGTATTCATCACACTTGCTACAAAGCTCATCAGCGGTTTCTTGACGGATTAAGTCAGAAGATTTTGCCCCAGTTTCGTTGATAAGCTCACGAAGTCGTTGTGGGTTTTCAAGCATAGGACAAGGACGAAGATGATTGTCGTTAAATGGCTGATTTTTATAATACGCCATAAACAATGGATTTTGTAATGCTTCTAAAAGAGTGTGTGTACGAATATTTGAGTCGGAGAAGTGAATGAAAACACATGGCTCAATATCACCTGCGGAGTTAATATGGAAGTAGTTTCTACCACCCGCAATACAACCGCCAACATATTCACCGTCATTTTGGAAATCCATAATAAAAATTGGTTTACCGGTTTCACCATTACGCATTTTCTTATTCCAAAAATAAAGCTCTTTTCTTTGCTCAGGGGTAGGAATAAGGTCCTTGTCAGCACCGTGACCTACTGGCATATAGTTGAAATTGAGCATAAATTTTGCGCCTTTGCCGATAATAAAATCAATAAACTCTTCACTTGTAACAGTAGGTAAATTTTTTCTTGTGTAGCAAACCGAAACGCCAAAAAGGCACTTGTTCTTTTTAAGCAAATCCATTGCCTTAATTGTGGTTGCATAAGCACCTTCACCACGGCGCCAGTCGTTTGAAGATTCATCACCTTCAAGACTTAATGCAAGGGTAATATTACCGCATTCATTCATAGCGTCGCAAAATGCTTGGTCAACAAGAGTAGCATTTGTGAAAATAAGGAAAATACAATCTTTGTTATTTCTACAAATTTCAAGAACTTCCTTTTTCTTGATAAGTGGTTCGCCACCAGTAAGCCAGTAAAAGTGGCAACCTAACTCTTTGCCTTGGCTTACAATGCTTTGCATTTCTTCACGGCTTAAGTTAAGGTTATGACCGTATTCTGCCGACCAACAGCCCTTGCAGTTAAGATTACAAGCTGAGGTAGGGTCAAAAAGAATGTTAAAAGGAATATTGCACTTGTATTTTTCGCGATTTTTACGAACTTTTTTTGTACCATAAAGACCTGCATCAATACCAAATGAAAGAAGCATTTGTTTAACAACATTTCTATCAATATCGCTTAAAATGCTTAAAGCAAATTGAGTCCATACGTTGTCTTTATCAAGAGCCACTTCCTGAAATTTTTTGAAGTTTTCAGGCGGAAAAATCTTGTTAAAGATAGGTTCAATCTTATGGCTTAATTTCACAATATTAGCGTGAGGGTCTTTGTCAACATATTTAAGCATTTTGTCAAGAGCAAGACCAAAACTAGCTTTTTGAAGATTGTAAACTACTTTCATAATGCTTCCTTTCATAAAAATAAATATCTAAATTATTTTATTGTAAAAAAACGATAAAGTCAATATTTTTATAATGTATTTTATTATATTTTACACTACCTTAGGTAAAAATAAACAAAAATCATATTATTGTATAAAAATATATTCTTAAAAACAGTAGAAAAATATTGTAAAATATGGTATATTTAAATTTATCTATAATGTAAAGGTGAAACAAATAATGAGCGGTAAATCTTATACTCAAATTGCAAAGGGAGTAAAGCTACTTTGCATAAATAGTAACAAATTCAAAACTAACTGTGTTAAGGTAGATTTCTATTTGCCAATGAACGAGCATTTTCCTGCACTTAATGTACTTGCGTCACTTATGGGGCATACATCAAAAAGATATAATACAGTCAAAACCTTTAATTCAAAGTTGGAAGGTATGTATGACGCTTGCTTTGATGCATCTATCGCAACTGTTGGTGAAAAGGTGAGAATGCGTTTTTCAATGGAAGTGCTTGATGACAAATTCTCAATTGATGGCAACTCAATTTCACAAGAGGCGATAGATTTTCTTATAGACATCTTAAAAAATCCAAATTGTGATGAAAATGGCTTTGATGAAGAGTTTACAGCTCGTGAAATAAGATTTACTTTAGAGAATATTGAAGCGCTTAAAAACGATAAACGTGCCTATGCCGTATCAAGACTTCGTCAGCTTATGTGTGAAAATGAGCCATACGGAATTGACTATGAAAAGCTTGAAAATGATGTTAAAACCCTTAATAGCAAGGCACTCTTAATGGCATATAAAAATATGTTAACTGAGTCCATTGTCGTAATTACCGCTTGTGGTAGTCTTAATGCCCAAATGCTTACCGCTAAGTTTAAAGCTTTTGCTGAAAGTATTGAAAATAGAAACCCTGCAAAGCTTCAAACAATCTTTGTTACAAAGGCAGACGAAATTCGTTACTTTACCGAAGAGATGGAAGTTAACCAAGCAAAGTTAGTAATTGGTCTTCGCGCAGGTATGAATGACGCTAATGACAATTACTTTGCATTCCGTGTAATGACTGATATTTTTGGTGGCGGACCATATTCACGACTTTTCACAAATGTCCGTGAAAAAATGAGTCTTTGCTATTACTGTGGCGCAAGGCTTATCCGTGAAAAAGGTATAATCATTGTGCAAAGCGGAATTGAAGAAGAAAACTATGAAAAAGCAGTTAATGAAATCTTTAATCAATTAAATGTTATGAAAAAAGGCGAGTTTACTGATGAAGACTTTAACTCATCAATTATTGCACTTTCTGATGCATTTAAGGGCGTTGAAGATTCACCTGTTGCAATATGTAATTTCTATAGCTCACAGGATTTTGATGAAAATATTGTCAGCGGACCTGAATTTGCCGAAAAAATTTCACAGGTTACTCGTGAACAAGTAATCGCAAGTGCAAACAAGGTTTGCATAGATACAGTATATCTTCTTAAAGGGGAGGGTGCAAAAAATGAGTAATATCAAAGAGATTAAGAGTGAATTATTAAAAGATAGTTACTTTGAAATTGACCATTCTTCTGGTTTTAAGATTTTTGTGTATCCTAAAGAAAACTATTCTTCCACTTATGCTGTATTTGGTACAAAATATGGCTCAATAGATACTTGCTTTAAAAAAGAGGGCGAAAGTGAATATACTGAGGTCCCTGAAGGTATTGCCCATTTTCTTGAACATAAGCTTTTTGAAAGTGAAGAGCTTGACGCTTTTGCACGATATGCAAAAACAGGCGCTTCCGCAAATGCCTACACCTCGTTTGATAAAACCTGCTACCTTTTTCAATGTAGCGGTAATTTTGAAGCATCACTTGAAATACTTTTAGATTTTGTAAGTAATCCGTATTTTACTGAGCAAACAGTACAAAAAGAGCAAGGCATTATTGGTCAAGAGATTAGAATGTATGAAGACGAGCCTGGTTGGGAGTCTTTATTTGTGCTTCTTCGCGCTATGTATCACAATCACCCTGTCCGCATTGACATTGCAGGTACAGTTGACTCAATAAGCCATATTACCGCTGATTTGCTTTATGAGTGCTATGACACATTTTACAATCCTGCAAATATGGCACTTGCAGTTGCAGGTAATGTTACAGTAGAACAGGTTTTAAAAATTGCCGACAAAATGCTAAAAGCAAAAGAGAGCAAAAAGATAGAGCGTAAATTCCAAAATGAGCCTGAAAGCGTTGTTCAGCAATATGCTGAGCGTCATTTGTCAGTTGCAATGCCAATTTTTGCAATTGGCTTTAAAGAGAATGTCAAAACTCCTTTAAAAACACTTAAAGAGTCTATGGTAAGTGGAATCTTGCTTGATATTCTTGCAGGTCCAACATCTTCTCTTTATGAGGATTTATTAAAAGATAATCTTATTAATACAACCTTTGATACTGAATATTTTGAGGGCTATGGCTATTCTGCACATATTTTTAATGGTGAAAGTGCAAAGCCTGAAGAGGTGCGAGAAAGAATAAATGCTGAAATTTTGCGAGTTATGAAAGATGGCATTGACCGTGAAGCCTTTGAGCGTATCAAGAAAAAGCACTACGGTAGTCTTATAATGGATTTTGATAATATTGACACTATTAGCAACTCGCTTATTAGTGCATATTTTAACGGAGAAGGTCTTTATGACCAATTAAAGCTTCTTGAAAGCATAACAATAGAAGATATTAATAATCGTCTTAAAACAGCGTTTAACATTGAAAATTCTTCAATGTCCGTAATAAAGTAATTTGAAAGGGGAAATCACTATGAAATGGTTAACAGGCTATACTGAAGTTGAATTTCCGGGTCTTGGCTTTGATGTTAATGTATATGAAAACCTTGTAGAATTTACAATTCCTGGTTGGGATATTGATATCACTATTAAATTCTATGGTGTAATAATTGCATTTGGCTTTATTCTTGCCGTGCTTTTTGGCGGAAGAATGGCTTATAAATGGAAAATGAGCATTGACAAAATGCTAGACGTTCTCATTTGGGGTACATTGGGCGGTATTGTTGGTGCACGACTTTACTATGTAATTTTCCAATGGGACAGTTATAAAGGCGACTTACTTTCTATATTTAGGATTTGGGAGGGCGGTCTTGCCATTTACGGTGGTATTATTGGTGGCCTTGCAGCCGCATATTTTGTATGTAAAAAGACGGGGTTACCATTCTTAAAACTTTTAGACTTAGCAGGTATGAGTTTGCTTATTGGTCAAGGTATTGGTAGATGGGGTAACTTTACAAATCAAGAGGCATTTGGTATTAATACCGAAATGCCTTGGGGTATGACAAGTGAAAAAATTGATGCATACATAAATACTCATTTTGCAACACTTGCTGAAAATGGTATTGTTATGGAATCAGGTAGTCCTGTGCATCCAACATTTTTATACGAGTCCGTTTGGTGTCTTTTAGGTTTTGTAATTCTTTTCATTGTTTGTAAAAAATTCCATAAGTTTGATGGTCAGTTGATTCTTGGTTATGGCATTATATATGGTCTTGAAAGAGCGGTAGTTGAAGGACTTCGTATAGATAGTCTTTATATTGGCCAAACGAATATTCGTGTTTCTCAAGTTGTATCACTTGCGCTTGTAGTTTCTTGTGTTCTATTAACCATTGTGAAGATTCTCCAAGCAAAACAAGAAAAAGAAGCAGTTGTTAAAGCATATAAGGAGAAGAAAAAGAATGTATAAAATTATTGACGGTAAAGAGGTTTCAGCATCAGTAAGAAATGAAATTAAGGTAGAGGTTGAAGCACTTAAAAATCAAGGTAAAAAAACAGGACTTGCAGTTGTAATCGTAGGCAATAATCCTGCATCTCGTGTATATGTTAACAACAAGAAAAAAGGTTGCGAGGAAGTCGGAATGGAGTCATTTGAATATGCCCTTCCTGAAGAAACAACTACTGAAGAATTGTTGGAATTAGTTGAAAAGCTCAACAATGATGACAATGTTGATGGTATTCTTTGTCAGTTACCACTTCCAAAACAGATTGATGAGAAAAAAGTGCTTAACGCAATTGTACCTCATAAGGATGTTGACGCATTCCATCCTGTAAATACAGGTCATATTATGATTGGAGACCACTCATTTTTACCTTGTACACCTGCAGGAATTATGGAAATGCTTAAATATTACAACATCTTTGTTGAAGGTAAAGAATGTGTTGTAATCGGTAGAAGCAATATCGTTGGTAAGCCT
>JAZLET010000017.1:0-10261 GCA_045615405.1 Candidatus Fimenecus sp. | reverse complement strand
ACATAAATTGCTCTCGCAAATGGTTGAAGCAGGGTGTGAATACTGTGTAATGGAGGTTTCATCTCAAGCACTTAGTCAAAAGCGTGTTTATGGCATTGACTTTTGTGCAACAGCAATTACAAATATAACACCTGAGCATCTTGATTATCACGGAAGTATGGACGCTTACATCAATGCAAAGCTTGAACTCTTTCAAAATTCAGATTTTGCTTGTGTAAATATAGATGATGAAAACATTCGTAATAACCTTAATAAAATAAACTGTAAAACTATTACATATTCAACAATTCAGGATAAGGCAGATTACACTGCAAAAAATGTTGTGTGTAACGAAAATGGCATAAAATACGAATTTGTTGGTATGGACTGTATAAGTCGTATTCAATCAGAGCTTCACGGAAGATTTACAGTTTATAACACATTGTGTGCTATTTCCTTGTTATTAAATCTCGGCTTTGATATGGAAAAAATCTCAAAGGCAGTTGAAAGCCTCAAATCCGTAAAGGGTAGAGGAGAAATAGTACAAATTCCAAAGAATTTTACAGTTATGATAGATTATGCTCACACTCCCGACGGACTACAGAATATTCTCACCTCTGTCCGTGACATAACGAAAGGAAAAATCATTCTTGTTTTCGGTTGTGGTGGTGACAGAGATAAGTCAAAACGTGCTGCAATGGGCAGAATTGCAGGGGAATTATCCAACTATGCAGTTGTGACAACGGATAATCCTCGTACTGAAAACCCATTACTTATTATGAATGATATTCTTTGTGGAATGGAAAAGGCAAAATCAAAAATTGCTGTTATAGAAAATCGTCGTCAGGCAATTGAGTTTGCACTTTCAAAGGCACGAAAGGGTGACACGGTTATCCTTGCAGGTAAGGGTCACGAAACCTATCAGATTATTGGTAAAGAAAAAATACATTTTGACGAAAGAGAAATTATAGAGGAATATTTCAAGTAATTTCAGGAGAAGAAAATGAACTTAAAGGTATGTGAAATTGCAAAGGTATTAGGAACAAATATTGATTCTGAAAATATAATAAATCGTGTGTCTATTGATAGTCGTGACGTGGATGAAAATACATTATTTTTTGCAATTAAGGGTGAACGCTTTGACGGTCACGATTTCGTAAAGGATGTTGCAGAAAAAGGTGTGGGTGCAGTTGTATGTCACAGAGAGGTTGAGTGTTCAGCCCCTGTGATTTATGTAAAGGACACAAAGGATGCACTTTTAGATTTTGCATCATATTACAAAAGTACCTTTAAGGATTTAACACTTATTGCACTTACAGGTAGCGTCGGTAAAACAACAACAAAGGAAATGGTTGCCTGTGTAATGGAGCAGAGTGGTGAAACACTTAAAACAGAAGGCAATTTCAATAATGAAATCGGTATGCCACGAACACTTTTCCGTTTTACAGATACTACAAAAAATGCAGTTATCGAAATGGGTATGGACGGCTTTAACCAGATTTCAGTTCTTTCAAGGTGTGCAAAGCCTGATTGCGCGATTATTACAAATATCGGTGTTTCTCATATTGAAAATCTCGGTTCAAGAGAAGGAATTTTAAAAGCGAAACTTGAAATGCTTGACGGTATGGAAAAGGGCTCATCACTTTTCTTAAATGGTGATAACGATATGCTTTCTACCGTAAAAAATGATGATTTTAACATTGTTTTCTTCGGTATTGAGAATAAAAGCTGTGACATTTTAGCAGAGGATATTAAGGAAATCGGTCTTTCAACAGAATTCGTTGCTGTGAAAGGTGATATACGACAGAAAATCACAATTCCTACAGTTGGAATTCACAATGTTTACGATGCTTTATCTGCTTTTGCAGTAGGTCTTGAATATGGAATTTCACCTGAAAATATTGCAAAGGGTCTTATGAATTATGCTCCGTCAGGTATGCGACAGAGAATCCGTGAAGTAAACGGAATTACAGTAATTGAGGATTGCTACAATGCAAGTCCTGACTCACAAAAAGCAGGTCTTAATTCGCTTTGTAAAATTGCAAAGGGCAGAAAAATCGCAGTTCTCGGAGATATGCTTGAAATGGGAAGTTATAGCGAAACTGCCCACAGAACAGTAGGTGAATATGCTGCCCAATGTGGTGTTGATATGCTCTTCACTTATGGTAAAGAGTCAGAATATATGGCTGACAGTGCAAAAAAATTAGGACTTCAGAAGGTTTTCCCATTTACTGATAAAACAGAGCTTACAAGCACTCTTTTAAATGAAATCAAAACAGGAGACACACTTCTTTTCAAGGCAAGTCGTGGAATGAAGCTTGAAGAGATTATTGAAAAAATATATGAACAGTGGGATGTTAAATAAGGAGATGTTCTTATGAATATTTATGTAGCATTGATTATGACAACGGTTTTAAGCTTTTTAATCGCATTTTTATTGGGATTTGTGCTTATTCCATGGCTTAGAAAGTTAAAATTCGGTCAGACTATTCTTGAGATTGGTCCTGCATGGCATAAATCAAAGCAGGGAACACCTGTTATGGGTGGAATAATGTTTATTGTCAGCACAATTCTTTCTGTTGCAGTAACACTTGTAACAGACCATCTTATGGGTGGCAATCTTTTCGCAAGTGAGCACGTAATTCCTGACACACTAAAGGTAAAGCTTGTTGCAGGTGTGATTCTTGCAATCGGACTCGGTCTTGTAGGCTTTGCTGATGACTATATCAAGGTTGTAAAAAAGAGAAATTTAGGTCTTACAGAAATTCAGAAAACAATTCCACAGGTAATCCTCATTGTTGGTTATCTTGTAGCACTTTATATGAACGGTCTTACTTATATGAACATTCCTTTCGTTGGTGCTGTTGACCTTAAATGGTTCTTCTGGATTTTCGGTATCTGTGTAATTTACGGTGCAGTTAATGCAGTAAACTTTACTGACGGTGTTGACGGACTTTGCGCAAGTGTAACATCAGTAGCAGCAATTGCATTTTGTATTGCAGCCCTTATGACAAAATTCTTTGGAATTAGTATTTTAGCTGCAGCACTCTTTGGCGGATGTTTGGGCTACCTCATTTGGAACTACTATCCATCAAAAGTTATGATGGGTGATACTGGTTCAATGTTCTTAGGTGGTATGGTTGTAGCACTTGCTTATGCTATTGATTGTCCACTCATTCTTGCATTCTTCGGTATTATCTATGTAATTGAAGCACTTTCTGATGTTTTACAAATTGGCTATTTTAAGCTTACACACGGAAAGCGTATTTTTAAAATGGCACCAATCCACCACCACTTTGAAATGTGTGGTTGGAAAGAGCGCAAAATCGTAACTATATTCTCTCTTGTAAATATTGTAGGCTGTGTTATAGGTCTTGCACTTTATTATTACGGTACAATCAAAAAATAATTAAACTGAAATTTATTTAAGGCGGTGAGAAAATGGCAACTAAAACTAAGAAAAAAGGCTTTATAGCTTCGTTGATTAATAAGGGTTCAATAGATATTCCTTTTTTAATTATTCTTATGACTATTGTAACAATAGGTCTTATTATGCTGTTTTCCGCTAGCTATACTTATAGTTATTATAATCGTGGACATAACAGTACAGCAATTTTCTCACGACAAGTAATATATGCAATAGTAGGTATTATTTTGATGCTTATTATTTCACGAGTTAAATATGAATACTTTAAACTTGCAGCAGTAATTGGTGTATGGGTTTCAATTGGACTTCTTATAGTTGTACGCTTTCTTCCTGATAGTGTTCAACCGGGCTTTTATAGATGGATTGACTTGGGATTTATCACATTCCAGCCATCGGAAATTGCAAAACTTGCCCTTGTTATGTATCTCGCATATTCACTTGAAAAACACTACAAGCTGGTAGTGGGAAAAGTTCCAAGTAATATTCCAATGTGCCGTTGGATTGAAGAAAAAACAGGCGTGGTTATTTATAAATCCTTTGTAAGCACATTACAATACGGCCTAGTAATTGTTATTTTTGCAGGTCTTGTATTAATTGAAAATCACGTTTCAGGTGCAGTACTTATGTTAGCACTTGGCGTAATAATGCTGTTTTTAGGTGAAGTTAAAAACAAGTGGTTTATAATAGGCGTAATTATTGCGGCTATTGGTGTTTTATTCTTCGTGTTAAATCCTGATGTGCTTAAAGAATATGCAGGTGTGCGAATTGTTGCGTGGTTAGATAAAGACTTTGAGCCACTTGGTGCTCGTTGGCAAACAAATAACTCACTTTATGCTATTGGCTCAGGTGGATTTTTAGGTGTAGGCCTTGGACAGTCCAAGCAAAAGCATCTTTATGTTTCAGAGCCACACAATGACTTTATTTTCTCAATAGTATGTGAAGAATTAGGCTTTGTAGGTGCAGCAGTAATTATTATACTCTTTGCGCTTTTAGTTTATCGCGGTATCAAAATTGGACTTCGTGCAAAAGATAGATTTAGCGGTTTACTTGCTATGGGTATTGTATTCCAAATTGGTGTGCAGGTAGCACTTAATATTGCTGTTGTCAGTGACTTTATTCCTAATACAGGTATCTCGTTACCATTCTTCTCGGCAGGTGGTACATCACTTGTTATTTTGCTTTGTGAAATGGGTATGGTTTTATCAATTTCACGAAGTGCAAGAAAGAAGGAGTGATAGGGTATGAAAATTATGTTTGTAGCAGGTGGTACAGGCGGTCATATAAATCCCGCAATCGCTGTTGCTAATGAGGTTAAACGCTTAAACCCTAATGCACAAATTCTTTTTGTAGGTACTGAAGGACGAATGGAAACCCGTATTGTCCCTAATGCAGGATTTCAACTAAAAACCTTAAAAATGAATGGATTTTCACGAAGAATGTCTTTTGCAGGACTTAAACAAAATCTCACCACTGCTTACCTTACATTAAAAGCATCAGGCGATGCTAAAAAAATCATAAGTGAGTTTGAGCCCGATGTAGTTGTGGGATTCGGTGGCTATGTAACAGGCCCCGTACTTCGCGCAGCAGTAAAAATGGGTATTAAAACCGCAATTCACGAGCAAAATGCATTTCCAGGTGTGGCAAATAAAGCACTTGCAAAGTTAGTTGATAAAGTAATGCTTACCTCTGCCGCTGCAGAAAAGCATATGAAATGTAAAAATCCTCCCGTTGTAACAGGACTTCCTGTAAGACGCGAAATCACTAAAACTGACCGTGATTTTGCCCGTGCAACATTAGGGGTTAAAGCTAATGAAATGCTTGTGCTTTCAATGGGTGGCTCTTTAGGTGCCGATGCAATTAACAGTGCCGTTGTAGAAATGCTTACAACACTTAAAGATGAAAAAGATATTTGCTTTTTGCACTCTACTGGTAAATTCGGTAGCTGGGTAGGTGAAAAGCTTACTGAAAATGGTGTAAATTACGGAAAAGGTACAAACATAGAAATCCGTGAGTACATAGACAATATGGAAATTTGTCTTCCTGCTTGTGATGTTGTTATCAGTCGTGCAGGAGCAAGTTCAATTTCCGAAATTCAAATTTTAGGTAAACCTTCAATACTTATTCCGTCACCCAATGTGGCAGAAAATCACCAATTTCATAATGCTATGACATTAGCTGAGAATGATGGTGCAATACTTATTGAAGAAAAAGACCTTCACGGTAAAATTCTTGCAAAAACCATTATGGACCTTAAAAACAACAAAGCATTACTAAATGAAATCTCAATAAAATGTTGTGAAAAAGCAAAACCAAATGCATTAGGCGAGATTTGTAAAATAGTAATGAGCTTAGCATAATAACATTTTTTCACAAACCGCATAGTATGTGACGAAAGTATTTTGTCATACTGTGAAGGGTGTGTGAAAATTGGATAAAATCATAATCAATGGTAATCGCAAATTAAATGGTGAAATTACTGTACAAGGGGCAAAAAATAGCGTACTGCCAATACTGGTGGCAACGTTACTTGTAAATGGTACTTCAGTTATACATAATTGCCCAATTCTTTCTGATGTTGAAGCCACAATTAAAATATTAAGGTATTTAGGTTGTATTGTAACTCGTGAAGGACATACAGTAACCATAGATTCAACTAATGTCAACCGTAACGATGTACCTGATAACCTGATGCGAGAAATGCGCTCATCAATTGTATTCTTAGGCGGAATTTTAGGGCGAATGGGTAAAGCAGTTTTATCAACCCCAGGTGGTTGTGAAATAGGACTAAGACCTATTGATTTGCATCTTTCCTCAATGGAACAATTCGGTGCAACAGTTACGACTGATAGCGGATTTATAGTTTGCTCAGCAGAAGAAAAAGGACTTGTAGGCACTCGCATTACCTTGTCTTTCCCAAGTGTAGGTGCTACTGAAAATATTATTCTTGCCGCTACACTTGCAAAGGGTACAACAATTATTACAAATGCAGCTCGTGAGCCTGAAATTAGTGATTTAGCCGATTTCTTAAACCGTTGTGGAGCAAGAATTCACGGCGCAGGTGATAGTACAGTAACTATTGAAGGTGTAAGTAGATTGCACTCAACTGAGCATACAGTTATTCCTGATAGAATTGTTGCGTCAACTTATATGATTGCAGGTGCTATGACAAGCGGAAAAATTTGTTTGCGAGATGTTATTCCTGCTCACATAGGACCTACTATTCAACCCTTGCGTGAAGCGGGGTGTGATATTGTAGTAAGTGGTAGATGGGTGTGTCTAAGTGCACCACAAAAACTTAAGAGAATACGAATGATTCGCACAATGCCTTATCCAGGATTTCCAACCGACGTTCAGGCGCAAATGATGGCGTTAACAACGGTTTGTGAAGGTACAAGCGTAATTGTAGAAAATATATTTGAAAGCCGATTTAAACACATTGGTGAACTGCTCCGTTTTGGTGCAAAAATTAATACCGAAGGTAGAATGGCGGTAATTGAGGGTGTTAAGCATCTTAGTGGCGCAAATGTAAGAGCAACTGATTTGCGTGGTGGCTCAGCAATGATTTTGGCAGGACTAAATGCACATGGCACAACTGAAATAACTGAAATTCATCATATAGATAGAGGCTATGAGGAACCTGAAAAAGTGCTTTTGGAATTAGGCGCAAATATTAAAAGGGTGAAGGAAAATGAAAAAAGCTAACAATCCAAGACCTGCCCGAAACAATCAACAACTTTCGGGTAATGAACGGATTATTAACCGCACTAATTTGCGAAGAAAAAAGAATAAAAGAAAAAAACTAATATTCCGTGCAGTTTTATGCTTTATTTTCTTGTGCGCAGGCATAATTTTTGCACTTGCTATGTTTTTTAATATAAGCGAAATTACCGTAACGGGTGATGCAGTTTATTCCTCTAAAGATATCGTTGAAGAAAGTGGAATAAATATAGGCGATAACTTAATTTTCATATCAAAAAAGAAAATTAACGAGCAAATTTCAACTAACCTTCCTTATGTGGGCTCGGTGAAAATAAAAAGGCATTTGCCAACAGAGTTGGAGCTTATAATAACAAAAACTGAAGCAATATATGCAATAGTGCTTGATGGAACTTATACCTTGCTTGATGTAAATGGTAAAGTGCTTGAAACAGGCTTAGAATATGTTGGCGACAACCTTGTTTTGCTCAATATGGGTGAAATAGAAAGTGCCGAAGCAGGTAAGAATGTTAAAACAAAAGAAGAAAAAATTAATTATCTTGAAAAATTAATAAGTGTTCGTACTGCATGTCAGGAATGTGGGTTAACTGGTATTACAGCAATAGATATGTCAAATATTTATGACATAAAACTCATATATCAGGGAAGAATAACTCTTGAACTTGGTGAAACAAATAAAGATAATCTTTCAAAAAAACTTGCACTTGGCAAGGCTGCTATTGATACTCAAGATGAAGAAAATGAACTTTATCGTGGCACAATAAATCTTTCAGTTGATGGTAAGGGCTATTGGGCTGAAGAAACATCTACGACCGAGCCGTAAACCGACGAAGAAACGCCATCAATAGAAAATTTAGAAGGCGAAAATACAACAAACTCTCAAAAAGAGGAGTCTACAACTAGCCAAGCGGCATAAAAAACGCAAAAAAGTGTAAAAAAGTGCAAAAAAATTAAAAAAATATATACATTATATATTGCAATTATTTTTTAAAGGTGTTAAAATTATCTATGACTATAATGCATAGGTGTGAAATTTTCTATACATAGGAGGATGTTAAAAATGGCA
This sequence comes from Candidatus Fimenecus sp., assembly GCA_045615405.1. GTDB lineage: Bacteria > Bacillota > Clostridia > Oscillospirales > Acutalibacteraceae > Fimenecus. The sequence continues at coordinate 2,072 of JAZLET010000017.1, read as the reverse complement.
TTCGAAAACAATAATCAATATCAAGACATTGCAAACATTAAAGTTATTGGTGTAGGTGGCGGTGGCGGAAACGCAGTTGACCGTATGGCTAAGGCTGGTATTGCAGGCGTTGAACTTATTGCAGTTAATACAGATAAGCAAGCACTTGCTCGTTCACTTGCAAAACCAATTTCAATTGGTGAAAAAGTTACTTCAGGCCGTGGCGCAGGTGCAAAGCCAGAGGTTGGTCAAAAATCAGCTGAAGAAAGCCGCGACTTAATCGTTGAAGCACTTGAAGATGCTCAAATGGTATTCATTACTGCTGGTATGGGCGGTGGCACAGGTACAGGTGCTGCTCCAATCATTGCTGAAATTGCAAAAGGCAAGGGCATCCTTACTGTTGGTATCGTTACAAAACCTTTCGCATTTGAAGGTAGCCATAGAATGAAACAAGCTGAAGCAGGTATTGCTGAACTTGCACAACATGTTGACTCACTTATCGTTATTCCTAACGAAAGACTTAAATATGTTTCAGAACAAAAAATCACATTTGCTAATGCATTCGGTATTGCTGACGACGTTCTTCGTCAAGGTGTAAACTCAGTTACTGACCTTATTACAATGCCTGCATTCATCAACCTTGACTTTGCTGACGTTACAGCAGTTATGAAAGACGCTGGTCACGCTCATATGGGTATTGGTCGTGCAAGCGGTAAAGATAAGGCAGAACAAGCAGCAAACTCAGCTATTTCAAGCCCACTTCTTGAAACAACAATCACAGGTGCTAAGGGTGTTATTATCAGCATCACAGCATCACCTGACATCACTCTTGAAGATGTTGACACAGCAGCAGGTATCGTTCGTGCACAAGCTGATGAAGATGCAAACATCATCTTCGGTGTTGCTTTTGATGAAAAGCTTGATGACGAAATGATTGTTACTGTTATTGCAACAGGTTTCGGTCTTGATGCAAACGGCGTTGCTAAGAAGCCATCTTACAACGGCGGTATGGAAGATATCAGCTCAAACGGCAACTTCGGTGCTGATGGCGATATGGATATCCTTGACTTCTTTCATAAAAGATAATTAAACACAAATAATTAAAACCTCGACATTAGTCGAGGTTTTTTTACTTGCAACATGGGGGTGTTTGTGCTATCATAAACTTGTGAAATGGGGGATTTATTATGATAGTTTTTTCAACTAAATTTAAAATTGGAATTAGTAATATAGAAATATTTAATTTTTTAACTGAAATTAATGGAGTTGAGCCAACTCAATGGTTCATCACAAAAAACGGTGGTAAAAACAAAAAAGATGTGTTAGCATATGTTCTCAACAACACACCTGAATACATACAACTTATGGCAATAAAAGGCAAAAAGAAAAATTGCTATATAGATAAAGACAGCGTAGTTACATACAGCAAAACCGACGATATTGAATCTCTAACAGTTGCTCGTGGTGAGTTTTACGAAATAAAAATCAAACTCAAAAACGGCACTAAATTTGTTTTGGGTGCTTTTCCTTTCGGTGTAGACAAATTTCATAAAGAGTCAATGAAAGCATTTCGATTAGAATATAAAGAAATAAGTAAAAAAGCACAAGTATCAGCTACTGTTGGGAATGTATTGATATCTACATTATGTGTTGTCATTGGAGTCAATATTTATTTAGCATGTGAAAAGTTAGGAAATCGTTACATAGTAGCAAAATATATTCAAAACACTATTGAAAGTGGAGAATACAAAGACGAACTTAGTGTTGTATTAAAACCTTATGATAAACAGAATTTACAATTGGATGGCAGTTGTACAACTATTGAAGCTGGTAATTTCAAATTTAATCTTCCAGAAGGCTATGAAGAATATGTTTCAGATTATGATTACGAAGAAAGTACATTGATAGCGTATGATTGTAAAGTTGACGAAGGCATAAAAAGAGTCATAGTTGATACAGAAGCTCTTGATGGTGGAGCGTTTACTGATTTCGATGAAACACTTGGTGATGCTTGTGAAAAAGAATTTGGATTTAGAATAGATTCGCAGTATAATTGGGATAAACTTATGTGGACAATAGATTATTATAATGGT
>JAZLET010000016.1:0-22801 GCA_045615405.1 Candidatus Fimenecus sp. | reverse complement strand
ACTTCACGAAGGAAATCTACACCGTCACACATAATTTCACCACGAGTTTTGCCGTTTCTTGGCTCAATGCATTGGCTATAAAGGAAGTCAAGCTTAACCATATCAAAGCCCCAAACATTGAGGATTGTATCAAATACTTTTCTTAAATACTCGCGTACTTCTTCGTTGTAAATGTCAAGTGTATAGGCACCACCCCAGCCCTGACAACCAAGCATTTTTTTGCCATTTCTCTTGTGTCTTAAAAGCCAGTCAGGGTGCTTTTTAGCAATCATTGAATTGCACTGAGCACTGAACGGAGCAAGCCAAATACCAGCCTTGTAGCCTTTTTCGTGGATTTTATCTGCAATATACTTCATGCCATGAGGGAATTTTTTGTGGTCGGTAATAAGCCAGTCACCAACTGCAGCTTGATAACCGTCATCAACCTGAAAAATATTAACTTCTTCACTTGCTCTGTCAAGACCATTAAGGTCGCGAAGAATAATATCTTCATTGATATTTTGGAAGTAGTTGTACCATGATGTGTAACCTGAAAGGTGGTCAATAGCAGGTTTTTTACAACCAACAAAGTCAAAGAAATATTTGTCCATAACTTTGTCCATATCGCCCTCAATAATTGCGATATCAAACGCTTCGTATTCTTGACCTGCAGTAAGTTTAAGACCTTCAACATCTTTTTTGATTTTGAACTCGTTGTCGTTCATATCAACATCAAAAATGGTGTAACCTTGACGCTCACTCTTTGAGCCGTAAAGCTTAATTTCGCGCTCACCTTTTTCACGGAAATAGCAGTATGTATAACCGTGGAATTTGCCCTTTTCGCCATATTTTTCAAAGTGATAGTCACCTGAAAGTCCTACAAAGTGAGCAGTAAATTTTGAAATTTTTGCAACTTCAATAAGACCATCAAATTTATCATTTTTTGAGAATTCACGAGATGTTGTCCATGCTTGATAACCGTTAGCATAAAACAAATCGTCATCATCAAAATCCTTTTCATATTCAAGAACAAGACTATTCATTTCAAAGTCTTTTTTTGCAATAAGAGTCGCTTTAATGCTACCCTTTTTCTCACTATACTTGAAATCAAAGTAGTCATTTTCAAAATCCTTACAGCTTACAACTGAACCGTTACAGTTTAATTCTGCATAAAATTTACACATACAAAATTCCCCTTATAATTTAATATAAGCTAATTTTACCATATAGATATTGTAAAATCAATACTTTAAACATCTTGCAATACTATGGTATTTTTGATAAAATATGTCAATCATAATTTTTGAGGTGTAATTATGGGTTTTGTCCCCTACAATTCAAGAGATTTATTCTTTAAAAATAAATTCGGCAGTGTGTCAGCAGGTGAAGAAATCCATCTTCGCCTATGTTTGCCACGCTCATTTTGTTGTAGTGGTGCATTTCTTTTGCTTCGTCGTGACGACGGTATTTATGAAGAATTTGCTATGTCGTGGGCAGGTATGTGCGGTGACGACGCTGAAATTTGGGACATTTACACAAAGATAGAAACCGAAGGACTTTATTGGTATCACTTTGACTATTTCTCATCTTATGGTAGAAGCTCCGTTTTGCAAACACAAGATGGAATTGGTGATTTTTCAGGCAACCATCGTGCCCATAAGGACTGGCAACTTACTGTTACCGAAAAGAACTTTACAACTCCCGATTGGCTTAAGGGTGGAATAATCTATCAAATTTTCCCTGACCGTTTTTATAATTCAGGTGCAAAAAAAGCCAATGTACCAACCGACCGCATAATGCGTAATGATTGGGGCGGTGAGCCTGAATGGCGCCCAACCGCTGAAGGCAAAGTACTTAATAACGATTTTTTTGGCGGTGACCTTAAGGGCATACAAGAAAAACTGCCTTATCTTAAAGATTTAGGTGTTACTTGTATTTATCTTAATCCAATTTTTGAGGCACACTCAAACCACCGTTACGATACCGCTGATTATAGCAAAATTGACCCTATCCTTGGCACTGAAAAAGATTTTAAAGACCTTTGCAAAAGTGCTAAAAAGCTTGGAATTCACATAATCCTTGATGGTGTTTTCTCTCACACAGGCGATGACAGTGTATATTTTAATAAAAAAGGTCGCTATGAAACTCTTGGTGCATACAATTCCACTGAGAGTCCATATTACAAGTGGTACAAATTCCAAATACACCCTGACAAATATCAAAGTTGGTGGGGTTTTGAAACCTTGCCTGAGGTTGTTGAAGAGAGTGAAGAATACCGCAATTTCATAAATGGCAAGGGCGGTATTATTGAAAAATGGCTTAACGCCGGTGCAAGCGGATTCCGTTTAGATGTTGCCGACGAACTCCCTGATGTTTTTATAGACGAATTAAGACATAGATTAAAAGAAACAAATCCTAATGCACTTCTTATGGGCGAGGTTTGGGAAGACGCTACCACAAAGCACAGTTATGGTAGTCGTAGGCGCTATCTTTTAGGCAGTCAATTTGACTCCGTTATGAATTACCCATTTGCAAATGCTATCATTGATTTTTGTCGTAATGGCAAGGCAGAAGATTTTATGTCACAAGTTATGCAAATTGTTGAAAATTACCCAAAACAATGTCTTGATGTTATGATGAATCACATTGGCACTCACGATACAGAGCGTGCAATTACAAAAATCACAGGCGAAAACTGTGAATATCGCGATAGAGCGTGGCAGTCTTGTCATTCTCTTGGTGACAAATATCAAAAGGGCGTTCAGTTGTTAAAATGTGCCGTTGCCTTACAATTCACACTTCCTGGTGTGCCATCAATTTACTATGGCGACGAAGCAGGATTACAAGGCTACAAAGACCCTTTTAATCGCGGTTGCTACCCTTGGGGAAACGAAAACAAAGAGCTGCTTGATTTCTACAAAACAATGGGCAAAATAAGAATAGAAAACCCTGTATTCCAAAAGGGATGTTTTTCTCCTGTTTCGTCAATGCTTGGTTGTGTAGCATACCGTAGGCACGACGAAAACGGCGATATTATGGTAATCGTTAATAAAAACGAGCATCCAATAAATTATCGTTTGCCTGACTATTTTAATAATCCACACGCACTTTACGGAAATAATCCTGAAAATAACGAAGTACTCATTGATGGTTGCTCTTTCGTAATACTCTCCTTGTAAAACAACAGTATTTGTGATATTATTTTATTGAATATAAACTTGGTGGTTAAAAAATGACTAAAGCGTTTGGCTATTTACCAAAAAATCAAAGAATTTTATGGCTCACACTCCGCATTATTATTCTCGGTTGGGGTGTGTATGGGCTTTTCCACGGTTCAGTAGTTGAGTTTTTAGAGGCAATTTTTGCGATTATCTTCACTCACCTTTGGGACTTCTTTCAAATTTTTGGCAAAAAATCCTTTATAATTGAAATTGAAGCATCAACACAAACAATGCTCACTCTCTTTATATTTATTGCAGTATGTATCGGCTCAACTCTTAATAATCGCACCACCTTTGAGCATTTTGACCTTGTAACTCACTTTGCATCAGGCGTGCTTTCCGCTTGGTTTGGCTATGATTTCGCTAACATTATTTACCGTAAGCGCGGTGATTTAGGTCCTGCTATGTCGTCACTTTTCTCACTTGCATTTTCACTTAGTATTGCAGTTGGCTGGGAAATCTATGAATTTTCAATGGACCAGCTATATGGCATGACCTTACAAAAAGGCAACACCGACACAATGGTAGACTTCATTTGCTGTGCATTAGGCTCAGTAATCACTATGCTTTTTGTTGCATTTTTGCGCAACGGAATTATTGGCAAAAACAAAGATGAGGTCAAAGAATTTCGTCGTCAAGAAAATGAAAAGCGACTTCTTAAGGACAAGCTTTATGCCGATTATATAAAATCAAAGGAGGATGAATAATGAAAAAAATTATTTCACTTCTTCTCGCAACACTTACGCTTTCATTAGTGCTTTGCTCTTGTCAGGCACCTGCAAAAATCAAAGTGAATGGCGTAAAAATTGATAACGAAATCTATACATATTTTGAAAACACTCTTCCTAAAGACGATAACGAAAAGGTCAGTGAAGAGGCAATTAAATCCGCGATTTCACGCTATGTTGCAATAAACTCAGAGTTTAGCAATCGTGGTCTTTCGTTAGATTCAGACATTAAAGGTGCTCTTTCAAAATCAGTAAACGACTTGTGGCATCTTTATGGAAATTACTATAATGAAATCGGCGTTTCTAAGCAAACGCTTTATAAAATTGAGCTTTCAAAGAAATATGAATCAGCCTTACTTGCCGATTATTGCAAAAATGTAAGCGAAGATGAAATCAAAACATATTTTAAAGAAAATTATATAGGAATCCGTTTTGTTACAGGTTATCTTTTTAATGTTGACACAACCGGCACAAGTATACCAATGGCACAAGGGCAAAAGGATTCCGTAATTGCATCATACAATTCAGTTGTTGAGTTAATTAATGCTGGTACGCTTATTGAAGAGGCTGTTGCATCTTTAGGGGAAGATGCTGAAATTCACAACGCCCTTATAAACAACTTTAACGAAAACGCTTTTCCTACAGGTTTTTGGGGCGAAGCAAATAAAATTGAAGTAGGCAAAACAGCAACAATAACACTTGACGACTATATTTTCCTTGTACAAAGAATAGACGTTTTTGATAAAACCTATGGTTATTATGAAAACAACCGCACCGCTTGTCTTGAAGCAATGAAGGGTGAAGAATTTTCAATGCTTGTTGATAATTGGGCAAAAAATTATATAGCTGAATAACACTGACGGGGAGGATTTCCCCGTTACATACGCCTCCTTAGTTAAATGGATATAATAAATCCCTCCTAAGGATTAGTTGTGGGTTCAATTCCCGCAGGGGGTGCCAAAAAGACCGTCTCTTTTGAGGCGGTCTTTTTCTTGCAAAAGGTGTCGTATTTATTGGTTTTTTGTTGACAACTTCGCACCTGCGAATTATAATGAAATTAAGTATATCAACTAACAAATTTGCTTTTTAGTCAGTCAAAACTCATACGACTAAAAGCAAACAAACGAAAGAGTGGAAAATATATGAATTGCTATTCTATTGAAAAAAGTTTTTTAACCGATGAATCTCTTTGGTCAACCATTCTTCTTATTGCGTCAGTATTTTTCTTTGCTGTCGCAATAATTATTCTTTTTATGCCGTTATATAAAAAGTCACAGCATACTGGAAAAATCCATAAAACAATTTCATTCGTGGTAAACAATAAAATTGTTTTATTCACCGCTTTCTTTACAATATCTATGTGGTGTTTACAATTTTTGTCAGACTACGCAAACAATGATTGTCCCGCTAAAAATCTAGGTGAACTTTTGGCATTCAGCCTTTATCACACATTAAAAGCTTTTGGTGCTGATGATAACTTCCTTGTTGGAATGGAATACCTTTCACTTCTACTTAAAAACGATATAATTTTCACCGCATACAAAGCATTCGCTGTTATTCTCAGTTTTATCGCACCATTAACTAGTGCAACCATTCTTTTAGAGGCATTCTCACACTTTTTCCCAAAATTCAAGCTTCGCTTATTACGTTTCCGTGGCTCTAAAGAAAAATATTATTTCAGTGAACTTAATGAACGTTCTCTTGCTTTGGCAAAAAGTATTTTAGAAACTGAAGGAACTGTGCCCGTTTTAGTTTTTTGTGATGTTTATGCAAACAAAACAAATGAAAGTTCTACCGAACTAATCAGTGAGGCAAAAAGCATTGGCGCAATTTGCCTTCGCGACGATATAACTCACATACAAAAACGAGGCGTTGGAAAAAGAAAATATTTCCTTATTGATAATAATGAAATTAAAAATCTTCAAACTCTTTCAAATCTTACTGATGACTTCAATTATAAAACAATTAGAAATGCTGAAATTTATCTTTTTTGTCAAGATACTATATATATTGATGTTGAAAAACAGGTGCGCGATACTCTTAACGGAAAATATGATCAGCTCAAAAAAGATTTTGAAAGCAACTTAAATAAATGCTTTAAATCAACTGATCAAAAGCTTTCAGTTAAACTTCACAAACAGTTTGACTATTTTAACAAGGCGCCAATTATTTACCCTATAAGATGCTATCGCAATCTTATAACCAATATGCTTGAAGAAACTCCTCTTTACGAGCCGATTGTTCATAAAGTTGTTGCCGCACCTAACGATATACATAATCTTAATGTTACAATTCTTGGATTTGGCGATATCGGTAAAGAAATGTTCTTAACTACATATTGGATGGGGCAAATGCTTAATTGTAAATTAAACATTACAGTTATTTCAAAAGAATCCAAACAAGAATTTTGGGGTAAAATAGATTATATAAATCCTGAAATTCGTCGCACCGTTCAAGATGTAGATGAAAAGAAAAACACTGACCCAATTTTAAAAATTTACAAAAAATCTAGAAGAAGGGCTCCGGTTTATTGTAACGTTAAATATTATTCCTGCAACGTTGAATCAAAAGAATTCCGTGCTCTTCTTGAAGGCGAAGAAGCATTTGCCTTAATGGACGAAAAAATCAGTCCTATTATTGATGCACACTATATTCTTGTGTCTTTAGGGTCTGACCAAGCAAACCTTTCAGTTGCAAATACGTTAAAGCGACAAATCGGTGCTCATCATATTAAGCATAAAGAACAAAATGATAAGGCTATTATTAACTATGTTGTTTACAATGCGGATTTAAGTAACACTTTAAATACGGATAAATTTGTTTGTTCACACAGTAATACTCCAGACATTTATATGCAAGCAGTTGGCGGTATAGAAAACGTTTACAGTGCAAAAAACATATTTATGATTAAACATAAAATTGCAGCCCAAGCAGCAGCAAAATCTTATGATGATAAGCAAGGTAAAACCCCTGACGAAAGTGATTTCGGTGATAGATTAAGAGATGAGTACGCATATTGGGCAAACATTGCATTAACCTTGCATTTTAAATATAAGGTTTTCTCTACAGGACTTATAAATTTATCTTTGTTTGATGCTTATGATGAAAAAGAAGAAAAAGAAAAAAAGAAAGAAAAAGTTAAAGAAAAGGCATACCAATCTCAAATAACAGCCGCTTGCAAAGCATATAAATATATTTATAGAACTTATAGATTAAATGCGGTTGATGATAATACAAAAATTGCACGTTTCCCAACAATGGACGAACGACTTTTACAATGGCTTGAGCATAGACGCTGGTGTGCATTTATGCGTATAATGGGATTGCGACAAACTGATGATTATAAAGAATATATTGAAAAAACAAAAAGCCACAAGCAAGTAGAATTAAAACTTCATCCTTGCCTTGTAGAATGTGAAAAAATTAAAACCAGAAGGAAATTCAAATGGTTTTATGGCAATAATTTTATTCGTCTTAACGAAGATAAATCTGGGTTTTCTTTTGACAAAGATACTTGTGATGAATATTTAAAAACTTATTTTATTGAGGCACCATATCATCACAAAATTGTTGAATACAAAGAAGAAAACGAAAAAACAAAAGAAATTGATTTTGTAAGCAGTTTTGCAAGCAATGTCGCGCCTTGTGAAGAAATCAACGAGTATGACGTCCCTGAATACGATACCAATAAGTTAGATATGCTTGACGCACTTTCTCTAAAAATGTTTGAAGTCAAGGGTGGCTCTTCATACGATTTCAAGCAATACGATTACCCAAACAATGACTATCTTGACAAACAGTGAAAATAATCTGCAAAAATTTTACACAATAAACAAATAAAACATAAAGAGGTAGCAAAATATGTATACTCCAAAACCTATTGATACAAGCAAAGTACAGTTACCTGATGAGTTGCTTTCACTCACAGAACAAATTGCCGAAAATGTTCACGATATATGGGCTCAAGGCAGAATAAACGAGGGTTGGACATATGGCGAAAAGCGTGATGATGAAAACAAAAAAACGCCTTGTCTTGTACCTTATTCAGAGCTTAGTGAAGCCGAAAAAGAATATGATAGAAACACAGCGATAGAAACATTAAAGCTAATTGTTGCCCTCGGTTATAAAATTGAAAAATAGTAATAAAAAAGCACCTGCTCAAACGAGTAGGTGTTTTTTTGTTTTTTTATTATTTTATTTCTCCATGTTTTTCGCAATCGGCTTTTTCTACAATTTCATTTTTTTCGTTAACAAAAACTACATCAGGCTTATAATTTTTAATTTCCTCAGGAGTCATTTGAGCATAAGCCATAATAATAATCTTGTCACCAACTGTAACACATTTTGCCGCTGCACCATTAAGACAAATACAACCGCTATTTTCTTCACCAGTAATTATATATGTTTCAAATCTATTACCATTATCAATATCAGCAATTTGAACTTTTTCGTATTCAACTAACCCCGCCGCATCCATTAACGCTTTGTCAATAGTAATACTACCGACATAATTAAGCTCTGACTGAGTCACTGTTGCACGATGAATTTTACTTTTTAACACAGTAATGTACATTTGAGCACCTCAACGCAATAAAAATATAAAAATTACTTTTTTATTATACTAAAATTAAAGCTTTTTTTCAAGTGCTTTTAACAAATACTATTTGTAGTCATTTGTCAAGTTTACCCATTAAAAAACCACCTACTCAACCGAGCAGGTGGCTTTCATTATTAAAATTATTCGTTCATAAGCTTTTCAATAAGCTTCATTGCGTCACCAACTGTTTTAATGCCTTTAATGGCTGAGTTTGGAACGTCAATATCAAACTCATCTTCAACACAACAAACAAACTGAATAAAGCTAAATGAATCAAAGTCTTTATCAATTTCTGTATCTTCAGTAAACACGACATCTTCGTGTCCTGTTACCTCTTTATAAATTTCTTCAATACGCTTAATCATATGAATTATCCTTTCTGATTCATTTCTGCTGTTATCTTTTTAAAGTCAATCTTACCAACAGCTGTTCGTGGTAAAGCCTCTTGGAATACGATTTTTCTTGGTTGTGAGAATTCGGCAACCTCTTTTTTGCATTGGTCTACAATACGTGCACGAAGCTCTTCTAAATCCATATCCATACTTACAGGCTGAACAACAGCAACAATTTGTGTACCTGCTCTATTTTCTACACCAACAACACAAGAAACTGCTACGCCTTCACACTTGTTAATAACCTCTTCAATTTGAATAGGATAAACATTGAAACCAGATACAATTATCATCTTTGAATGTCTTTGACGATAATAAAGATATCCTTCTTCGTCCATATAAGCAATATCACCTGTATGTAACCATGTTCTTCCGTCAGGATGCTTTTGTAACGCCAATGCTGTTTCTTTTTCGTTTTGATAATATCCACGCATTAATGTAGGAGTTATAGCACAAATTTCACCATCTTCGCCAACTGGAACTGTTTCATGAGTGCCTGGTTTAACAATTTTTACTTCGTTGCCAGACAATGCAATTCCGCAACTACCTCTCTTTTGGTTAAAGAAAGGATTCAAGCTAATAGCAGAAAGACTTTCTGTTTGACCCCATGCTTCTGTCATACGAGCAGGAGCGCCACCTTTTTCTAAATATTTGTTCATACGGTCCATAAGTCTTTGACTGCATTTGTCACCTGAAATAGCAACCAACTCTAAGAATGAAAGGTCTTCAGTCTCAATTTGCTCACTTCTTGACATTGCCTCGTATAAAGCTGGAACAGCGTAAACATAGCCGATTTTTTCTCTAAAAATCAAATCTACACAAGCTAAGTGGTCAAACTTTGGAACTAACACAATATGACAACCTAAATTTATCATAACGTGAATACACATAGCAAGTCCAAAGCCATGGAACATAGGCATAAGACCAAGAACTTTTTTACCTGGCATATCTTTAAGGTCATGAGGCATAACCTCGCCTGTTTGAACAACCATAGCATTAAAAGACTTGTTTTGAATAATTGCACCCTTTGGGAAACCTGTTGTGCCACCACTATAAAGAATTGCCGCGTCATCTTCGCCCTTACCATCGTCTTGTGGTAAAGCTTCTTCACGCAAACTACCTTTTTCTAAGAAATCGTTCCAATCAATTATGTTGTGTGTAGGATTTGGAACTATTTCACTTTCATTGTTAGTTTTGTATATAAGCTTAACTTGTTCTGGTAAAGCATCTGAAATATGCGCAATAATGATTGTAGGGTTGCAATGTTCGCTCCAAGTTATTTGAGCGAATTTAGGATAAAGCATATCAAATGTCAATACTGCCTTGCTATTTACATTTTCAGTAATTGCTTTAATCTCACCTACTGAAAGTAATGGGTTAATCATATTTGCGATTGCACCGATACGGTTAATAGCGTATACCGTAAACAATCCTTGAGGAGTGTTAGGTGTTACTACAGTAACATAATCTCCTTTTTCTATACCAATAGCCAAGAGTGATTGTGCAATCTCTTCTATTTGACTAATCATGTTAATAAAGCTAATTTTGTTGCTTTGGAACTCAACAGCAATATGATTTGGATATTTCTCTGCTGTTTGCTTTAAATATGCGAACGCTGAAAAGTCTGGATACTCACTGATAAAATTATCCTCACTATGATGAGCGCTCCATATAGTACGATTTCTTGACATAAAGAACCACCTCATAAAAATTTCTTAGTTATTATACACCTTCTTAAGGATTATTTCAAGCATATTCAACAAAATGGAACACTTTGTTCATTTTGTATGCAATATTGACTTTATTTTAAATATAAATTATAATTATATTAATTATTGTCAATTTTCTTTGCATTGGGAGAGATGTTTCGTGAGATACAAACTAACATCATCACAATTGAATTTCCACACTAAAAATGCCGACCTTGATAACACCATTTGGAATCAAAGTCTTATTCAGTCATTCCCAAAAGTATATACATACGAACAGCTTAACGATGCGTACAACTTTCTTAGACGTGACCACGAGGGTCTTCGTGTTAAATTTATGGATACCGCTGACGGTCTTGTTTCTTATGTAGAAGATTACGAGCATATGAATTTTCCTTTTGTTAAGGTTAATTCCCATGAAGAGATGCTTGAAGAAGCAAGAAAATTTGTAAGTACACCTATGGATTTTCACGGTATGTTGGTTAATCCTATAATCTTCCAAACACCAACAACCTCTGGTATTATGATTTCTGCTCATCACATTGCAATTGATGGCTTTTGCTCTTATATTTTGTCGGAAGATATTAATAAATATTTACAGGACCCTGAATACCGTTCAGTAACACAGTCTTATGACGAGTTTATGCAAAGAGAAGAAAAGCATAAGCAGTCAAAACGCTTTGTTACTGATAGAGAATTTTGGAAACAACAATTCTCTACAAACCCTACCTGTAATTTATTCTCTAACAAAAAAAGCGCAGTTGACTTTTCTTCTAATACCCTAAACAAAACTATTCCTATGGAGCTTTTAGAAAAGATTTTGGCATTTTGTGCTACCAACGAAATCTCTCCTACATCTTTCTTTAACACAGTTTACGCTACATATATGCGTAGAATGTATGATGTGGAAAGCTTTACAATTGGCGTACCTGTATTAAATCGCTCAACTCGTTTAGAGCTAAAATCAATTGGTCTTTATATGCATATTGTTCCTTTGGTAGTTAACTTGCAGTCTGACTCCTTCCTTGAAAATGCAAAAAAGATTGACGATTCTTGGTTAACTATTTTTAGACATCAAAAGTTTACTCCACACGACATTAAACAAATGTTGCGCGAAGAAAATATGCCAGCAAACAACCTATACGATTTTGCGGCAGACTTTCTTGAATTCGTCCCTAACGATGAATATGAAATAATTATACCTTATGGTCATAATATTACCCTTCCATTAGAGCTCCATATGCAAAGCTTCAATGGAAAAGAATGTCGTTTTAGACTTTGTTACCAAAAAGCATATTTCACTGAAAACGAAATTGAAATAATGTATAACGCCTTTGTTGCCTTAATGGAAAACGCCCTTGAACATCCTTTTGACAACATTGACAGTATTGAAATGATTTCAGCACAAGAAAAGCAAAAGGTGCTTTGTGAATTTAATAATACAGCATTAAGCTATTCAAAGGACAAAGGAATTTACGAGCTTTTTGAAAAACAAGCTAAAGATAATCCTAACAAGCTTGCCGTTACTTTTAAAGATACTAAACTTACATATTCGCAACTTAACGATAAGGTTTGTGAATGTGCTGATAAGTTATGCTCTCTCAACATAAAACCTAACGATATTGTTGCCGTACATCTTGAGAGAAGCCCTGAGTTGATTGTATTCCAATTAGCCATCTTAAAAATAGGTGCAATTTTCTTGCCTGTTGACAAAAGATATCCTGTTGATAGAATTCAACAAATGTGTATTAACTGTAATGTTAACTTGTTGATTACTGATGAATTAAACGAATCTTTAATCAGTGCTAATGTTCTTAATTTAAGTGATTTCAAATTAACAGCAACAACAAAGAGTGCAACTACAGTTAAAAATTTAGGAGATTGCTATATCATTTACACTTCAGGTAGTACTGGTACTCCTAAGGGTTGTATGCTTACAGGAAAAGGACTTCTCAACTTCTGTTTAAACAACAATACTCTTGAAACATTGAACAATATTGAAAATCCAGTATTTGCTTGTGTAAATAGTGCTTCATTTGACTATTTTATTGCGGAAACACTTTTGCCATTAACTAACGGATTTACAGTAGCGCTTCTTGATGATAACGAAAGCTTAAATCAAAAGTTGTTCTTAAGTGTTGTTGCAAAAAACAAGATAAATGTAATAATGACAACACCTACTCGCCTTAATATATATTATAGCGACAAAGAAAGCTGTACGGAATTAAGAAACACCGCTTGTATTTGTACATCTGGTGAGCCATTAACACCTGATTTGTTGGACAAAATGTATACAAAATCTCCAGCTGCACAGGTGTATAATCCTATTGGACCAAGTGAATGTAGCGTTTGGGATATGGGCGGTAGATTAGAAAGAGCAGCCGGTCTTGACATTCACATCGGTAAACCAATTGCCAATGCACAAATATATATTACCGACAAATATTTGAACCCTACTCCAATTGGGGTAACGGGTGAAATTTGTATTGCAGGTGACGGTGTTGGCTCAGGTTATCTTAACCAACCTGAACTCACAAAGGAAAAGTTCGTACCAAATCCATTTGGCGAAGGCAAACTCTACAGAACAGGTGACCTAGCATTTTGGCGCGAAGACGGTAACATTTGCTATGTGGGTAGAAACGACTTTCAAGTAAAAGTTCGTGGATTAAGAATTGAATTAGGTGAAATTGAAAACGCTATCTCAGGTATAGATGGTGTGTTTCAGTGTGCCACAGTTGTTAGAAAAGATGATAAGGATAGACAATACATTTGCGCCTTCTATACAGGTGAAGAAATCAGCGCAAAAGACCTTCGCTCACTTCTTTCATTAAAGCTTCCAAAATATATGATTCCTCACATCTTTACACATCTTCAAGAAATGCCATTAACTTCTAATGGTAAGATTAATAGACAAGCTTTACCTGAAATTGACTTAACCGACATTCCAACTGAAATTGAATATATTGCTCCAACAACTACTGAAGAAAAAATCTTAACTGATGCAATTCAAAAAACTCTCGCAATAGATAAAGTAAGTATTCTTGACAATTTCTTTGATTTAGGTGGCGACTCACTTAAATCTATTGAACTGATTAGCGAAATTGAAAACGCTGGTTATACAGTTAACATCAATGCAATTTATGATGCGAAAGATGTTAGTTCTTTGGCAACACAACTTGTAGAAAATACCGAAGAATTAAAAGAAATTGAATATTCTTCCGTTATTCCTGTTACAGCTTCTCAGTTACCTGTGTATACTTCACAAACAATTGACGGCAACTCTACTCTTTACAACATTCCATACATCTTTAAGGTTGAAAATCTTGATGTAAGCAAGCTTGAAAATGCAGTTAATAAGTTAATTTCTCGCCACGAGTCACTTAGAACAAGCTTTGAGAATAGAGATGGACAAATTGTTCAAGTAATTAATGACTTTGCAACTGTAAATATAGAAAAGCTTGAAAATGATAATCCATTAAAATTTATTAGACCATTCAACCTCTCAGTTGCTCCATTGATAAGAGTTGGCTACTACGAAAATACTGTTATGATTGACTTCCATCATATTATTGCTGATGGTAGTGCTATTGCCGTATTCTTTAAAGAGCTTAACGAATTGTATATGAGCAGAGAGCTTAGTGCTACAACTCAATATGGTGAGTTTGCAGTTGTGAACACATATACTGAAGAAGATGAGCAATACTGGTTAAATGTATTTAACGAAGTACCTGCCCTTGAGCTCTTTACCGATTTTAAAAAGACAGAAACACAAAGCTTTAACGGTGCAAACAAATACACTACTTTAGACAACAATACTCACGAAAGCATACAAAGCAAGTGCAAACAGTTGGGTATAACTCCTTATGCCTACTATATGGCTTGCTACAATATTCTTCTTTCTAAATTCTCAGGTAATGAAGATGTTTGTGTAGGTGTTCCATCAAGTGGTAGAAACAGTAAGCATCTTAACACTATAGGTATGTTTGTAAATATGCTTTCACTGAGAAATCAACCAATAGGCACAAAAACATTTTGCGAATTTGCAAACGAGGTTAAGGATAATTCCGTAAAAGCAATTCAACATCAAAACTATCCACAAACAAAGCTTATTAAAAAGACAAATCGCAAAAATACACTTTATGATGTTATGTTCGCATATCAAAGCGAAGAAATGTCTAACATTGTTTTTGGCGATAAAAACGCTGATGTTCTTCCTACTCCAATAACCACCGCTAAATGCGACTTATCATTCTATGTATTACCTAGAAAAGATGACATTGTTCTTATGACAGAATATTGCACGGACCTTTACAAAGAAGAAACAATTAATAAATTTATTGAAGCGTATTGCAATATTCTTACTCAAGCACTTAACGAACAAACACTTATTAAAGACATTTCAGTATTTACTGAAGAAGAAATTAACACCGTACTTAACGGATTTAATAACACATCAGTAGAATATGAAAAAGATAAATGTATTCACACACTCTTTGAAGAACAAGTTGAAAGAACACCAAACAAAACTGCATTAGTTGCAGTTGACAAAACACTCACCTACTCTCAACTTAATGAAGATGCAAATAAAATAGCAAACTCACTTATTGCTAAGGGTATTGGTAGTGGCGATATTGTAGGTCTTATGCTACCGCGAAAGAGTTATTTGCTTTCTGCTTTGCTTGGTATTCTCAAAACAGGTGCTGCATATCTTCCAATAGATATGGAGCTTCCAAACGAGCGTATTGAATATATGTGTAAGGACACAAATGCAAAGCTTGTTGTATCACAAGACAATATTGATTCTCTTTTGGCAAACAATAACACAGCTAATCCAAATGTAGCAATGACAAACGATTCACTTTGCTATTGCATTTACACCTCAGGTAGTACTGGACAACCTAAGGGTGTTATGGCTATGCACAAAAATGTTGTCAACTACATTTCAAAAAACGAGCATAATATTTTTGGCAAAATCGTAACGGATGATTTTGAAGCAATCGTTTCAATTTCAACCTGTAGCTTTGATATTTTTGTTACCGAAACCGTTGCAACTCTTGTTAACGGTCTTAGAGTTGTACTTGCTGATGAACAGGCGTGTAGAAATCAATATGCCCTTAATCGTCTTTTAACAAAAGAAAAAGGCGAATTCTTACAAACAACTCCAACCAAACTTAAAATTCTTACAGCGGAACCTTCTCAAAGAGATTTCTTAAAGAATGTTAAGGCAATTCTTCTTGGCGGTGAGGCCATGGAAGAAGCTTATCTTAAAGAGCTTAAAAAATTAACACCCGCTAAAATATATAATATTTATGGTGTTACTGAAGTTCCAATTTGGTCCGCTTTTGTTGATACTGATACATTTACTGATGCAATTACCATAGGTCACGGTATTGCGAACACGCAAATGTATGTTGTAGATAAGCACTTAAATCCTATGCCAATTGGCGTAGCAGGTGAACTTTGTATTGCTGGCGACTCAGTGTCACAAGGTTATCTTAACCAACCTGAGCTCACTGCGGAAAAGTTTATACAAAACCCATTTGGTAAAGGTAAGCTCTATAAAACAGGTGACCACGCGTATTGGCGTGAAGATGGTAACCTTGTATTTATTGGTAGAAAAGACTTTCAGGTTAAAATTCGCGGTCTTCGTATAGAGCTTGGCGAAATTGAAAGCGTTTTACAAGCAATTGATGGTATTGAAAGAGCAGTTGTGATTGTCCGCAAAGACAATGACGGCCGTGACCTTCTTTGTGCTTTTTATACAGGCAACGAAACTTCAGCAAAAGACTTAAGAGCTATTATGGGTAACAGTTTACCTAAATATATGATTCCGCATATATTTACTCATCTTCAACAAATGCCAATGACTGCAAGCGGTAAAGCAAATAGAAACGCCTTACCTGAAATTGATTTAGCTAATATTCCAACTGAAATTGACTATGTTGCTCCAACAACTACTGAAGAAAAAATCTTAACTGATGCTATTCAAAATACTCTCGCGATAGAAAGAGTAAGCATTCTTGATAATTTCTTTGATTTAGGTGGCGATTCACTTAAATCTATTGAACTTATCAGCGAACTTGAAAGCAAGGGCTACACCGTTATTGTTAAATCTATTTTTGAAGCAACAAATATTGAAGAACTTGCTAAATTACTCATAGCAAAAGAAGTAACACAAGAAACTGTTGTTTATGGCTCTACTCTTCCTGCTACTGATGCTCAAATGAGAGTATATACCGCACAAATGATGAAGAGTGATTCTACACACTACAACATTAACTATGTGTTTAAAGTAAAAGCTATTGACAAAGCAAAACTTCAAGAAGCTGTTAACAAGTTAATTGCTCGTCACGAAAGCTTACGAACTCATTTTGAAACCATCAATGGTGTTGTTAATCAAGTAATTGACGAAAATGCTACTGTAACAGTAACTACTCTTCCATCAAACTACGCAGATTTCATTAAACCATTTGATTTAAGCAAATCCCCTCTTCTTCGTGTAGGTTGTAATGAAGATACAGTTGTGATAGATTTTCATCACATTATTATTGATGGTCAAAGTATGCCTGTATTCTTTAAAGAGCTTAATGAATTATATATGGGCAAAGAATTACCACCTGCAACTCAATACGGTGAATTTGCAGTTACTACATCTTACACCGCTGAAAACGAAAATTATTGGTTAAATGTGTTTAGTGATGAAATAAATACACTTGATTTGCCAACAGATTTCCAACGACCTGAAAAACAAAGCTTTAATGGTACAAGCATTTATGCAAAAATAGACAAATCGCTTAACGAAAGCATTCAAAGCAAATGCAAACAGTTAGGTGTAACTCCTTATGCTTACTATATGGCTTGTTATAATATTCTTCTTTCAAAATTCTCAGGTAGTGAAGATATTTGTGTAGGTATTCCTGCAAGCGGTAGAGATAGCAAATACCTTGGCGCAATTGGTATGTTTGTAAACACTATTGCATTAAGAACAAATACTGATGGAAACAAAACAGTAACTGAACTTATGCAAGAAACACGAAACAACTCGCTTTTGGCAATTGATAATCAAAACTACCCATTCAATGAGCTTGTAAAGAAACTTCATATTCCAGCAAGTAATAGAAATCCGCTTTATGATGTTATGTTTGCATATCAAAGTGAAGAAATGACAAACATCACTTTTGGTGGTGAGAAGGTTGAGCTTATTCCAATTACAACAAAATCCGTTAAGGGTGATTTAGGTTTCTATCTTCTTCCTCGTGAAAACGAAGTTATTCTTGTTGCAGAATACTGTACTGACCTTTATAAAGAGGAAACAATAAATAAATTTATTAAAGCGTATATAAGTATTCTCACACAATGTCTTGAACAAACTAAACTTATTAAAGATATTGATGTGTTAAGCGAAGAAGAAAAGAATGCTCTTCTTAAAAAGTTTAACAACACAAGTGTAGAATATAACAAAGAAGGTTGTATTCTTACACTCTTAAAAGAACAGGTTGAAAAAGCGCCTAATAATATTGCATTGGTTGCTACTGATAAGACCCTCACCTACTCTCAGCTTAATGAAGAAGCAAATAAAGTTGCCCATACACTTATTGAAAAAGGAATAGGCAAGGGTGATATTGTTGGCATTAAGTTATCAAGAACAAGTAACTTCTTAGTTTCAGTGCTTGGTATTCTCAAAACTGGTGCTGCTTATCTTCCAATGGACCCTGAACATCCACAAGATAGACTTAATAGCATTTTAAATGACAGTAATGCAAAGCTTTGTATTACTGAAGAAAATATCACAGCGTTACTTAATAATACAAATATAGAAAATCCTGATATTGAAATTTCGGGCAACGATATTTGCTATTGTATTTATACCTCAGGTAGCACAGGCAAACCTAAGGGTGCTTTGTTATGCCACAAGAATTTACTTTGGTATATGTCATCACTTAAAGGCATTTATGGTGACAATGGTATTCGTATGCCATTTTTCACCTCACCAAGTGTAGACTTATCCGTTACATCTATTTTCTTCCCATTAGTAACTGGTGGCACAACATATTTCTATAATGATGATTTGTTAGCAAATATGTCTGACATTATTAACAATGAAAATCTTAATATAATTAAGTTAACACCAACACATATGCAATTAATTAACCAATATATTGAAGCAAAAACTCTTGCTAATATACAACATTTGATTGTTGGTGGCGAACAACTTTACAGTAAAACTTGTATAGAATTTTTAGAAAACTTTGGCAATCACATCAAAATTCATAACGAGTATGGTCCAACTGAAACTACTGTTGGTTGTGGTGATTATGTATTCACCTTTAACGATACTGACCTTGCTGTTTCTATTGGTCATCCAATGAATAATGTTCAGTTGTATATCGTTGACAAAAACACAAGGTTGTTGCCAATTGGTGTAATCGGTGAATTGTGTATTGCCGGTGATGGTGTCTGTACAGGTTATCTTAATAGAGAAGACCTCACAAACGAAAAATTCATACCTAACCCATTTGGTGATGGTAAACTCTACAAAACAGGCGACCTTGCTTACTGGAGAAACGACGGTAACATTTGCTACGTTGGTAGAAATGACTTTCAGGTTAAAATCCGCGGTCAAAGAATAGAATTAGGTGAAATTGAAAACGCTATTTCAGGTATAGATGGTGTAATTCAGTGTGCTGTTATTGTTAGAAAAGATGATGACAAGCAATACATTTGCGCTTTCTATACAGGTAAAGAAATTGAGGTTAAAGAAGCAAGAGCTATTCTTTCTACAAAACTTCCTAAATATATGGCGCCACATAGCTTTACATATATTGAGGCTATGCCATTAACCTCAAGTGGTAAAATTAATAGAAACGCTCTTCCTCAGGTTGATTTTAACGATATCTTTGCCGACGCTGAATTTATTGCTCCAACAACACAAGAAGAAAATGCATTAGCAAAGATTATTTGCTCAGTGTTAAGAATAAATAGCGTTAATATGCTTGACAACTTCTTTAATGTAGGCGGTGACTCAATTAGTGCCATCTACATAGTATCGGAACTTGAAGATATGGGTTATGAGCTTCATGTTGCTGACATTATGCAAAGCGATACTCTCTCAGATATTGCAAAAGCTATGAAATCCACATCTAATAAGGCAATCTATGACCAAAATGAAGTAATTGGATTTGTTCCATTTAGTCCAATTATGTGTGCTTATCTTAATGAAAGAAAAGATATTGCAAAAGACTTTGTTCATACTTGTATAGTTTCTATAGACTGTGACGAGGCAACCGCAAGAAAAGCTCTTGATATTATCATTTCTCATCACGATATTTTAAGAGGTACATTTACTGATAACGGAATAGAAATTCATCCGTCAAAAAATAGACAAGCTTATTCATTTGAAGCAATCACCATTGACAATATTAACGAAGCAAAAGAATATTTAAACAATGCAAGAATTAACAATGATAAACTTGTTAATGTTGTATTTTGCAATACAAATGAAGAAAATCTTTTAAGCATTACTGTACACCATTTCTTAATTGACTTGGTATCTTGGGAAGTGCTTATGAAGGATTTCCAAACAGTTGTTAATCAGTTAAATAACAATGAAGAAATTTCTCTTCCAGCTAAAACTGCATCATTTAAATTATGGAGTGAAGCGCTAAAAGAATACGCTAAAACAATAACCGAAGAAAGTAAAGCGTATTGGGAAAGTGTTTCAACTCAGCTTAACAACGCTAAAACTCTTTCCTTAAACGAAAATGAAAATGATGCTGAAAGCTATACCTTCACTTTTGATGAAGAGCTATCAGGTAAATTAATTAATGAGGTTAATAACGCTTATGGTACAAGAACTAACGAAGTCCTTTTAACTGCTTTAGGTCTTGCCGCAGGTAAATTAGCAAATGGTACTGTGGGAATTATGGTTGAAAGTCATGGTAGAACTCCACTTCATAAACCTGTTGCTATTGAGCGTACGGTTGGTTGGTTTACTTCGTGCTACCCTGTTGTTGTTAACAGCAATAACAATGCAACTGAAGAATTAATAAGTGTTAAAGAAACAATGAGAAGAATACCTAAAAATGGTATAGATTATCTTCTTTTGTCAAGCGGTTTC
Source organism: Candidatus Fimenecus sp. (assembly GCA_045615405.1). Classification (GTDB taxonomy): domain Bacteria; phylum Bacillota; class Clostridia; order Oscillospirales; family Acutalibacteraceae; genus Fimenecus. The sequence goes on along the minus strand of JAZLET010000016.1, from coordinate 2,058 downwards.
CATAAGAATACTGATATTATCTTCAATTTCTATAGAAATAATTTTGAAGGTGATAACAATAACAAAAATTTAATTAATTTCATTGGCGAAACCTCTTTGTTCCCAAACAAAATTGGTGTTAACTGCTCTATTATTGATAACATCTTAATAGTGACCATCGTTGTGCCAAAAGGCAACCATAAATTGCAAATAACCGAAGAGTTAGGTGTAGAATTTAAGAAGCAAATTGAAAATATTGTTGCTCTTTGCACTGCAACTGATGCAGTTACAAAAACTCGTTCGGATTTCTCAGATGATGAACTCACCGAGAGTGAATTAAACGAATTAAAAGATTTATTTGATTGGACAGATGATGATGAATAGCAACATTAAAGATGTATACAGCTTAACCCCTTCACAAGAGGGTATGTATGCTCAATACTTCCAAAGCACTGATACAAAAGCATATCAGCTTCAAAACTTATGTAAGATAAGTAAAGAGGCTGACTTAAGTGTGCTTGAAAATAGCTTGTATTTGCTTTCTATTCGTCATCAAATCCTTAAATCAGCATTTACTGTTTTAAAAACTGGTGCGATTAAACAGGTTATTCTTGAAAATCGCAACCCTGAATTTACTGTAATTTCACAAAATGAGCCTTTCTCACAAGAAGTATTAGACCAGCTCATTAATGAGAATACAAAAAATGCTTTTGATTTACAAAAGGATTCTCTTTTTAGAGTTACTATCATTGATTTCACTGATGAACGCTTTATGCTTGTACACGCTCACCACATTATTCTTGATGGTTGGTGTTTGTCAGTGCTTATTAGTGATTTACAAAAATATTATGGCAAACTCATAAATGGAGCAAGTATAACAGAAGTAACTGATGAAATCAATAAAGAGGTTTCATCTCAAACCTCTTATGCTCAATATGCTAATTGGATTAAAAAGCAAGATAAAAATGAAGTAACAAAATATTGGCAAGAATTACTTATTAACTGTGAAACTGCCCATATCTTTCAAAAAGAAAAGAAAGATAATACTAAGAACGAAAATATTATCACCTTTACAACACCATTAGGAGATAAATTATCACAAAGCATTGAACAGTTTGCTAAAGATAACAAAGTATCTACTAATACTGTATTTGAATGTGTATTCAGTATTGCATTACAAAAATTCTCAGGTAGTGAAGATATTCTCTTTGACAAAGTAATTTCGGGTAGAAGTATACCTCTTAAGAATATTGAAAACACAGTAGGACCATTTATCAATACTATTCCTGTTAGACTTAAAAGTGATGAAAACAGTACTCTTGGTGATTTGTTAAACGAAACACAAAAACAAACAGTAAACGGCAATAAAAATGGCATTTTATCTCTTGCTGAGGTTTATAAATCAAGTGATATTGATGCTAAATCAGTTGACGCTTTGTTTGTATTTGAAAACTACTTCATAGGTGATGTTTCCACTATTCAAAACGGTCCACTTTCACCAAAACTCATTTCCTTTGACGAGCAAACTGAATTTAATTTAACTGTTACAATCATTAAAGAAAGTAACAGTTATACAATACGAACATCTTTTGCAAGCGAAATGTATACACAAAGAGAAATCCAAAGTTTTGTTAACGGATATATCTCTATTCTCACCTCTTCTCTTGTTGCAAACAAACAAATTAAGAATATTGAAGTTGTTAGTGAAGAAGAAAAAGAGCAAATCAGCACCTTTAACAATACACAACATACATACAACACGCCTGACAATACAACGCTTTACTCACTTTTTGAAGAACAATCAAACAAGAATGCAGAAAAAGTATGCATCATATCAAATGACAGCGAAATCACCTACAAAGATTTCAAAGAATATATTGAAAGAATAGATAATAGTGTAAGAAATATTACAAAAGAAGAAAAATCTGTAATAGCTGTAATTTGTGAACGTTCTTTTGAAATGTATGGTGCTGTTTACGGTATTATCCGTGGTGGCAACGCATACTTACCTATTGACCCTAACTATCCACAAGATAGAATTGACTACATTCTTCAAAATTCAGGTGCTAAAGCAGTAAT
>JAZLET010000015.1:0-9843 GCA_045615405.1 Candidatus Fimenecus sp. | reverse complement strand
CTCAAACAGAAGGAGTGCTGTGACGACCTTACCGAGGGTGCTGGGACAAAGAAAAGTTTTATGAAAAACTCGTTGAAAAAAATAAGGGTAAGAAAATGTTCCGTTTCCTTGATGGACCTATTACCGCAAACAACCCAATGGGTATTCACCACGCTTGGGGTAGAAGTACAAAAGATACTTTTATTCGCTACAAGTCAATGCGTGGCTATGATTGCCGTCGCCAAAATGGTTTTGACTCACAAGGCCTTTGGGTAGAGGTTGAAGTTGAAAAACAGCTTGGCTTTAAAACAAAGAAAGACATTGAAAATTATGGTATGGACAAGTTTACACGTCAATGTGTTGACCGTGTAAAGCATTATTCAGGTATTATTACTGAACAATCAAAGAGACTTGGTATGTGGATGGATTGGGATAATTCATACTACACAAATACTGACCTTAATATTCAAGGCATTTGGCATTTCTTGAAGGAATGTGATAATCACGGTTGGATTCAACGTGAATATAAGCCAATGCCTTGGTGCCCACGTTGTGGTACATCACTTTCTGAGCATGAAATGACTGGCTCATATAAGATGATGACTCACAATTCAGTTTTCTTCAAGCTTCCAATTGAAGAGCTTGATTCAAAAATCCTTGTTTGGACAACTACTCCTTGGACTCTTTCATCAAACGTAGCTCTTGCAGTTAACCCTGAAATTGATTATGTTGAAGTTAAAATCAAGAGTGACAACCAAACACTTATTCTTGCTAAGAATGCTATTAAGTATCTTGGTGATGATAAGCTTGAAGTAATTCGCGCACTTAAGGGTGAAGAACTTGTTGGACTTCACTACGAAACTTGTTTTGCTGATATTGAAGCACAACAAGGCTTTGAGCATAAAATCGTAGCATGGGAAGACGTTGCTGCTGATGAAGGTACAGGCGTGGTTCATATTGCTCCAGGTTGCGGTATTGAAGACTTTGAGCTTGGTGAAAGACTTGGTCTTCCAAAGGTTATGCCTATTGATGATATGGGTATTTATCTTGATGGCTTCGGCTTTATGTCAGGTAAAGATAGCCATACTATTGCTGATGAAGTTTTTGCAAAACTCGAAGAACAAAACAAGCTTTATAAGGTTGAACCACACGAGCATAGTTATCCAATTTGTTGGAGATGTAAGAGTGAAATTGTTTTCCGTCTTGTTCCTGCATGGTATATCAAGACAAGTGAAATCAAACCTAAACTTATTGAATGTGCTAATTCAGTTGCTTGGGAACCTGCTTCAAATGGTAAGCGTATGAATGACTGGCTTACAAATATGGGTGACTGGAACATTTCTCGTAAACGTTACTATGGTATGCCACTTCCTTTCTATCCATGCGATTGTGGACATATTACTGTTGTAGGTTCAAAGGCTGAACTTCGCGAAAAGGCAGTTGACCCTGCACAGGTTGATGCTCTTCCTGAGCTTCATAGACCTTGGGTAGATGAGGTTAAGATTAAATGTCCACACTGTGGAAAAGAAGTATCACGTGTTTCTGATATCGGTGATGTTTGGCTTGATGCTGGTATCGTTCCATTCTCAACACTTGGTTACTTTACCGACCGTGAAGCATGGGAAAAGAACTTCCCTGCAGAGTGGGTTACTGAAATGCATGAGCAGGTTAGACTTTGGTTCTATTCAATGCTCTTTATGAGTACTGTTCTTGTTGGCAAAGCACCATATGAAAAGGTTGTTACTAATGGTATGGTTGTTGCTGAAGATGGTTCTAAATTCTCAAAAACTGGCTTTATGATTAAATTTGATGAAGCAGCTGAGAAGATTGGTGCCGATACAGTTCGTTATCTTTATGCAAGTGCTCCAAGCAATAATGATGTTCGCTTTGGTTATAACCTTGGTGATGAAGCAAGAAGAAAGATGCTTGGCTTCTGGAATGTTTATACATTCTTTGATACCTATGCTCAACTTGATAAACCAAACTTTACTGATTATAAAGTTGATTTCGGTGCATTAACTCCGATGGATAAATGGCTTGTTGTTAGAACAAATGAATTTATCAAGAAAGCTACTGCTTATATGGATGATTATAAGTCATCAGCAATGGTTAAGGATTTTGAAGTATTTGTAGATGATATTTCTAACTGGTACATTCGCGCTAACCGTCGTCGTTTCTGGAAAACTGAGGACCAAGATGATAAGATGGTAGCATACTGGACACTCTTTAATGCTCTTAAGGTTTGTGTTCAAACAATGGCTCCTGTAACACCATTTATTACTGAGTATATTTGGCAAAATCTTATTAAAAAGTGTGATTCAACAGTTGCTGAGTCAGTTCACTTAAGCGATTGGCCATCAGTGCTTGAAGGCGTTGAAGATGATGGTGTTATTGAGCAAACTGAGCTTGTTCGTGAAGTAATTGCTACTGCTATGAGACTTCGTAACGAGCAACAAATTAAGGTTCGTCAACCACTTTCAAAGCTTTTTGTTTGCTGTGATGCTGATAAAGCAAATAAAATTAAAACATTTGAGAAGAATATTCTTGATGAGCTTAACATTAAAGCGGTTGAATACATTGATGACATTAGTATTCTTAACGACCAATTCCTTACAGTTAACTTTAAGGTTGCAGGTGCAGTTCTTAAGCAAAATGTTAACAAGATGAAGCAAACTCTTGAAGGACTTTCTACTGATGAAATGCAAGCACTTACAGCTGCAGTTATTGCTGGTGGTGAAGTTGCGATTCCTGGTTGGGATGAAAAGTTTGATGCATCTATCTTTTTAGTTCAATCAAAGACTAAGGCTGGCGTTGTTTCTGCTGAATTTGCTGACAATAGCGTTGTTGCTCTTGATATTGTTCTCACTGATGAGCTTCTTAAAGAAGGCGTTGTTCGTGATATTATCCGCCAATGTCAAGTTGCTCGTAAAGATGCAGGTTATCAGGTTGAACAAAGAATTAATGTTTCAATCACTGTTGATGATGAGTTTATCGTAAATGCTCTTACTGAAAAGCTTGATTACATTTCAGGTGAACTTCTTGCAAATTCAATTGTAATTAACGGTGAAATTAACGCTGACTACACAAGTGAGTTTACTATAAATGATAAGAAGATTTCAGTTTCAGTTGTTAAAGGAGAATAATGATGTTTCAAGTTACAAAAGATATGAATATCGGTGAAATCCTTGATAATGCAAGAGAAACAGTACCATTTTTCTTAAATCTTGGTATGCATTGTCTTGGTTGTCCTTCAGCTCGTGGCGAAACAGTTGAACAAGCATGTATGGTTCATGGTGTTGACCCTGATGAATTTGTTGAAGGTATTAACGCGTTCCTTAAGGAAAATGCAAACAAATAATTAAAACATTCCCCCTAGTAATAGGGGGGATTTTGTTCAAAAGAGGTGAATTGTGTGCAACTTGATAATAGACTTATGGCGTTGGCTAATCTTGTTAGAAAAGACAAGTGTTTTGCTGATATTGGTACTGACCACGCATATCTTCCTGTGTATCTTGTTGAAAATGGAATAATTAATAAGGCTATTGCAGCTGATTTGCGAGTTGGACCTCTTGAAAATGCAAAAGAAACAGTGGTTTCACACAATTTAACGGATAAAATTGAATTAAGGCTTTCAGATGGTCTTGATAATTTCAAAGAAAATGAAGTAGAAGAAATTGCGGTTGCAGGTATGGGCGGATTGCTAATTTCTTCATTCATTAAGCGTACAACTTGGCTTAAAAATGAAAATGTTCATTTAATTTTACAACCAATGACTCATGTTGAAGAGTTGCGAAAAACTCTTTTTGATAACAATTTCATTATTGATAAAGAAGTTGTTGCAAAAGATGGAGATAAACTTTACATAATATTGAGTTGTTATTACTACGATAGCCCAACAGCATATACTGATTTAGATTTAATTGTTGGTAAATTGCCATATAATAGTGATGATTTATCAAAAGAGTACCTTGCACACGTTTATACAAAATATAATAAAAAATTTATTGCACTAAAAAAAGCACAAAAAGAGTGTTATGATTTAGAAAAAATAGTAGGGGAGTTGAGTAAATGGCAACAGTAAAAGATGTTTATAATTTCATTGATTCTATTGCACCATTTAATACTCAAGAAGAATGGGATAATTCAGGACTTCTTGTTGGTGACGAAAATGCCAAAGTTACTAAAATCCTTTTTGCACTTGATGTTACAACTGATGTAATTAATCAGGCGATTACTATTGGTGCAAATTTAATAGTTACACATCATCCTGTACTTTTTAAGGCAATTTTAAATGTTTTAAGTGACAGTTTAGTTTATAAACTTATCAATAACAACATCAACATAATTTGTGCACACACAAATTATGATAAGGCCATTGATGGAGTGAATGATATTCTTTGTAAAATGGTAGGAATTAATAGTTTTGTAAAGATTGAAAACACTTGCCTTAATGTTGGAGATTTTGAAAGAGAAATATCAACAAAAGACTTTGTAAATTATGTTAAAAATGCACTTGATTGTGTTTTGAGATATAATTTTTTAGAAAAGAATATTAAAAAGATTGCTGTATGTAGTGGCTCGGGCAGTGATTATTTATCACTTGCAAAAGATATGGATTGTGATGTACTTCTTACAGGTGATGCGTCGCATCATGCTTTTTTAGATGCAAATGAATTGAACATTGTTTTAGTTGCAGCTGGCCATTTTGAAACCGAAAAAATTGCAATTCAACCGCTTATGAATAAAGTTAAAGAAAATTTAAATATTGAATGTGAATTAGCAATTCAAAAATCACCAATTGTTACGTTTTAAGAGGATTTATGGCGTTAGACGGAATTACATTAGGATTAATTAAAAATGAGCTTGAAGGCTATTTAATAGGCTCTAAAATTGATAAAGTACATCAACCATCAAAAAATGAGTTGGTGTTTATTTTGCGTACCCGAAATGGTGGTTATCGTCTATATCTTTCTTGTGATGGACAAAGTCCAAGGTTGCATTTAACAAGATATAACCTTGAAAATCCTAAAGTACCACCAATGTTATGTATGTTACTTCGCAAACGCCTTTGTGGTGCAGTTTTAACTGCAATTAAACAAGTGAGAAATGATAGAATTTTAATTTTTGAATTCTATGGCACAACCGATATTGGTGATAAAACAAAATACTACCTAGTATGTGAAATTATGGGACAAAGAAGTAATATAATTCTTTGTGATAATGATTATAAAATTATAGATGCAATAAAAAGAATTGATGAAGAAAAATCTTCGGTCCGTGAGATTTTGCCAGGACTTAAATATGAATTGCCACCAATTCCACATAAGTGCGATATACTAAATGATGGTTTAGAAGTTATATGTAGTGAAATCTATAAAAATGAAAACAAACTACTTTCTAAAGCAATTCTTGACGTAGTTGAAGGTATCTCACCAATTGTTAGCCGTGAAGTCGCATATAGAGTAGTATTTGGTGATAAGCAAGTTGGATTACTTTCAAATATTGAAAAAGAGCGTTTACAAGCTGAGATTGAAATCCTTAAAAATGAAATTATTAAAAATCAAAAATTTTATATGCTCACATCGGCTGATAATATTCCTTTTGATTTTTCTTTTGCAAACATTAGGCAATATGGCACATCATTAGTAAAAAAAGAATATGAATCTATTTCAGAGTTGCTTGACGATTTTTATTTTGAAAAAGATAGAATTAATCGTATTAAAAGAAAAGCTGCTGATTTATATAAGATTCTTAATAATGCCATTGAGCGTACATCAAGAAAAATTAATAATAGACGACTTGAACTTCAAAAAAGTGAAAATCGTGAGCAACTTCGTATTTATGCTGAATTAATCACGGCTAATCAATATAGATTAACTGAAAAATCTTCAGTGTATATAGTTGAAAATTATTATGATAATAACAATACTGTTGAAATCCCTGCTAATCCTGCTTTAACTGCACAACAAAATGCACAAAGGTATTTCAAAGAATATAAAAAAGCTTCAAACGCAGAAAAGCTTCTTTATAAGCTTATTGAAGAAGGTGAGCAAGAGTTAATATATCTTGATTCGGTGCTTGATACTCTTTCTCGTGCAGATACTGACCGTGAAATTACAGAAATTCGTGATGAATTAGAAAAAGGCGGTTATATAAAATCAAGAAAAAGCAAGAGCGTAAAGAAAGAAAAACCATTACCTCCTATAGAATTTAAATCAAGTGACGGATTTACAATTCTTGTAGGACGAAATAATGTTCAAAATGATATTCTTACGCTAAAAACTGCAAAGAATTATGATATGTGGTTACACATTCAAAAGTATGCTGGTTCCCACACAATAATTATTGCAGACAAAAAAGAAATTACTGAAACTGCTATTTATGAGGCTGGTTGCATTGCGGCATATCATAGTAAAGCAAAAGATTCGTCATCTGTAGCGGTTGATTATACTCTTATAAAAAATGTAAAAAAAGCAGCAGGTGCAAAACCAGGTAAGGTTATTTATGATAATTACAAAACTATTTATGTAACACCACAAAAAGATTTTATTGAAAAATTAAAAATTAGTGAATAAAAAACCTCTCAACTTTTTGTTGAGAGGTTTTTCTTATACATCATCACTAACTAAAATTTCGTTGTGGCGGAATAAAAGTGACAAGCACCAAATACCAGCAAGAGCAACTAAAGTATAAACAATTCTACTGATAATTGCTGATTGACCACCAAAGAGCCAAGCAACAAGGTCAAATTGAAATAAACCGATTGCGCCCCAGTTAATTGCACCAATAACAACGAGAATTAAAGAAATTCTGTCAAGCATTATATTCACTCCTTAATAATAGCATCATTTTATGTGCATTGTTATTATGAGTATTTTTTTATGCTTTATGCGATTTTTTTATTTAGTTAATTTTTGCTTTTTCTTTTAAAATTTGAACTTTGTCAGTTTTTTCCCACATAACATCGCAATCAGTTCTACCAATATGACCGTAAGCGGCAAGTTGTTTGTAAATAGGATTACGAAGTTTAAGTGTATCAATGATTGCAGCAGGACGAAGGTCAAATACTTCGTTGATAATATCGCCAAGCTCTGAGTCTTTGAGTACACCAGTGCCAAAAGTGTCAACCATTACTGAAACTGGTTTTGCAACGCCAATTGCATATGCTAATTGAATTTCGCATTTTTTTGCAAGACCTGCAGCAACAATATTTTTAGCAACATAACGAGCAGCGTAAGCAGCTGAACGGTCAACCTTTGTTGGGTCTTTACCTGAGAATGCACCGCCGCCGTGACGTGAATAACCACCATATGTATCAACAATAATCTTACGACCAGTAAGACCTGAATCTCCCATAGGACCACCAATAACAAATCTACCTGTAGGGTTTACAAAAATCTTTGTGTTTTCATCAATAAGTTTTGCTGGAACAATTGGTTCAATAACATATTTTTTAACATCATCACGGATTTGCTCAAGTGTAACATCTGCACTATGTTGTGATGATACAACAATAGCATCAATTCTAACAGGATTTTTGTTATCATCATACTCAACAGTCACTTGTGTTTTACCATCAGCACGAAGATAGGGGAGAGTTCCATCTTTTCTAACCTTAGTAAGTTGAACTGCAAGTTTGTTTGCCATTGAAATTGGCATTGGCATAAGCTCAGGTGTTTCATCACAAGCAAAGCCAAACATCATGCCCTGGTCACCAGCGCCATTAAGGTTATAAAAATCATCATTTCCTTCTTTAATTTCCATTGAATTGTCAACGCCAAGAGCAATGTCGGAAGATTGTTTATCAAGTGCTACAAGAACTGCGCATGTGTTACCATCAAAGCCTTTAGCACTATCGTCATAACCGATTTCAAGAATAGTATTTCTAACTATTTCAGGAATATTAACTTGTGCTTTTGATGTGATTTCGCCCATAACAAGAACTTGTCCTGTTGTAACAGTTGTTTCACAAGCAACACGTGACATCGGGTCTTGTGCGAGCATTGCGTCAAGAATAGAATCGGAAATTTTGTCACAAATTTTGTCTGGATGTCCTTCAGTTACTGATTCTGAAGTAAATAAGAATTTTGCCATAAAAGTATCCTCCAAAAGAATAGGCACCCATAAGGGTGCCGTAAAATAACAACCTTATATCTCGGAAAATCCGCAGGAATTAGCACCACGCATAAAAGCAGGTTGCCGGGTTTCGTAGGGCCAGACCCTCCACCACTCTGCATAAGGGAAATATTCAGTTAAAATATATTTTACCACATATTCGTGTAATGTCAACTATATTGTGTATTTTTTTACACCTTTTTCTAAAGCAAAATATATTGGATAAAATGGTAAAATATTGAAAGTTGATTTTACTGAGTTAAGTGTGGTTGACCCCCATACACCAGCCCAATATGATTCACTAAATAGTGGAATGCCAATTATATTAAAATAGATTGGTGTAAATACCATATTTGCAATCCAACCCATAACAACAGCAACTGCAACTGTGATTATTGAAGAGATAAAATAAATTTTAATTGTAATTTTATTTGACTTTAAAATCTTTTTAAATAGTTTAATTGAAAGTGACATTGATAAAATCATACTGCATCCAATGGCTACATTCATTATTTCACCAATGCCAGAAGTAGTTGTTCTTGTGAGGTGAATAACATTTTTAAACACCTCTACAAGTATTCCCTGTAATGGTCCGAAAATTACGCCTGTAAGTATTGCTGGAAAGTCTGAAAAATCAACTTTCATATAATCAACACCAGGAATAATTGGTACCTCAGGAAAAACCATATATATGACGGTTGCTATAGCGGTCATAAGTCCAACTATTGTTAAATTAAATACTTTTTCGTTTCGCTTGTTTGACATATAAATCTCCCTTTCCCCAATATGATTAGTCGTCAAACATAAAAAATGCCCCGCTTTTAGCAGGGCGAATGTAACAAAAACTGTTGCATCTTCTTTTATCCGGACTATACCGTCGGTTTAGGAATTACACCTAATCAGCAAATGCTCGTGGACTTTACCACCGGTGGAGAATTTCACTCCGCCCCGAAGACAACTATATCATTAATTAAATTATATCACTGTTGTTTTGTTTGTCAATACTGAACTTTTTATAATTTAAAAGTAAAATTGCACCTATCATAATTATTGGAAATAATGCACCAAATCCAAGTCCGCCTTTAAGCGATTCTCCTTCACTACTTTTAAGTGAAAGATTTAATGAAATGAAACTTATAAACCATGGGCCAAGTGTACAACCTGAATCACCAGAAAGAGCAAGGACGCTATACATAGCTCCACCAGCTTTTGGGAATAATCTTCCAGCTAAACTTAATGTTGCCGGCCACATAATACTAACACTTAAACCTGTTAATGCGCACATAATTAAAGAAATAACAGGGCTATCAATTATAGATGTTAATATGTAACAAGTTCCACAAAAAGCCGCTGAAAAACAAAGTGCGGTTTTTAGATTTATTTTTTCACCAAGAAATCCAAAAATCATTCTGCCAGTACCCATAAAAATTGCAAAAAGACAAGGTCCCAACAAATCACCAGTCATTTTTGATACTTTAAGTCCAGCTTCAGCAAAATATGATGACCATTGTGACATTGCGATTTCAGATGCGCCTGAGCATATCATAATTACAATACATAATATGAATTGTTTTGATAAAAGCATTTTTAGAAATGGTGTTTTTTCTTCTTTTGTAAGATTTGGAACAATTGGTACACCTATAAAATTAAATGTATTAATAAGAGGAATAATTGCCCAAATTGCTGGTGCTATATACCATAAATTCTCGCCAAAAAGTTTAATCATCATTGTTGTTAAAGCAACAACTG
>JAZLET010000014.1:0-2001 GCA_045615405.1 Candidatus Fimenecus sp. | reverse complement strand
GCCCTGAAACAGTGCTTGATAGACTTAACGTTTACCACGAGCAAACTGAACCACTTAAAGACTACTATTCAAAAACAGGTAAGTTAGTAATAGTAGAAGGACAAGAAGAGGTTAAAGATACAACAGCTCTTGTCTTTAAAGTTTTGGAGGATTAACATGATAGTGCTTAGAACTGCAAAAGAAATTGAGATGATGCGAAAAGCTTGTCAAATTTCCGCAGAAGCATTACAAGTGGCAGGCGAGGCAGTTAAGCCAGGTATTACTACCTATGAGATTGACCAAATCGCATACCGATATATTAAAAAGCAAGGTGCTGAGCCAAACTTTTTAAACTATAATGGTTTTCCTGCCACTGCATGTATTTCCATAAATGATGAGGTCATTCACGGCATTCCATCAAAAAAGAGAGTGCTTAAAGAGGGTGATATCGTAAGTATTGACCTTGGGGCTAAAGTGAATGGTTATAACGGCGATAATGCTGCCACATTTGCTTGCGGAGAAATTTCTGCTGAGGCAAAGCGGCTGTGCGACACAACTCGTGAAAGCCTTTACTTAGGCATAGAACAAGCTGTCGCAGGCAACAGAATCGGTGATATTGCATTTGCAATTCAGTCCTATTGTGAAGAGCGTGGTTTCTCAGTTGTCCGTGAATACACTGGGCATGGGGTAGGAACACATCTTCATGAAGACCCATCCGTTCCAAATTACGGAACAGCCGGTAGAGGTCAACGACTTCTTCCCGGAATGACAATTGCCATTGAGCCAATGATTAACGCAGGCTCAAAAGCAATTAAATGTTTGCCTGACGGTTGGACCGTCAAAACGCTTGACGGCAAACTGTCCGCTCACTTTGAACACACAATAGCAATTACAAAGGGCGAACCAATCATTTTAACTAAACTTTAAGAGGTATTACTTATGGAGTTTCGTAAAGGTGAGTTAGTCGTTTGTACTGCAGGTCGCGAAAAAGAACGACTTATGTGTGTTATAGAAACTGACGGGAAATATGTTTATATTTGTGATGGTAAGGAAAGACTTTTGAACAATCCCAAAAGAAAAAATCCAAAGCATCTTATAAAAACAAATAAACAACTTCCTGACAGTATGTTCTTAACGGACAGAGCATTGAGAAAAGCATTAATGAAAGAGGTTAACTTATGGCAAAACAAGATATGATTGAAGTTGAAGGTACTGTAGTGGAAGTTCTTCCTAATACAAACTTTATTGTAGAGCTTGAGAACGGTCACAAGGTACACGCTCGTATTTCGGGTAAACTTCGTATGAACTACATTAGAATTCTTCAAGGCGACAAGGTTATAGTTGAGCTTTCACCTTATGACCTTAACAACGGAAGAATTACATGGCGTTCAAAGTAAGAAAAAAATTTGACAGCATTTTATGAGGAGGTAAATTAAATGAAAGTTAGACCTTCTGTCAAGAAAATTTGCGAAAAGTGCAAAGTAATTAAACGCAAGGGCAAAATCATGGTTATCTGTGAAAACCCTAAACACAAGCAGCGTCAAGGCTAAGATAAATCATAATGAGTTGCAACTGCAGAGCAACTTGAATTTATCTTTAGCGTTTTCGCTCAATCGTTTCTAAAGTACTAAGGAACGATAACTAAACAATCGGCTATAAAGCCACATTTTGAAAATGGAGGTGCAACTGTAAATGGCTCGTATTTCAGGTGTTGACTTACCAAGAGAAAAGAGAATTGAAATCGGTCTCACATACATCTATGGTATAGGCAGAAAAACAGCTAGTGACATTGTTGCTGCAACAGGTATTAATCCAGACACACGTGTTAAGGATTTAACCGAAGAAGATGTTTCAAAACTTCGTGAGTATATTGAACACAACGTAACAGTTGAAGGTGACCTCAGAAGAGAAACAGCATTTGATATTAAAAGACTTGTTGAAATTGGTTGCTACAGAGGTGTTCGTCACCGCAAGAACCTTCCTGTAAGAGGACAACGTTCAAAGACAAACGCTCGTACACGT
>JAZLET010000013.1:0-6659 GCA_045615405.1 Candidatus Fimenecus sp. | reverse complement strand
TTCGTTGCAAAGCTTTTCATTATATTTTGCTGAATTGCCGATTTCACTGCCACAAGTCATTACAAACCAAGTGTTTTCATCATACCAAAAATCAGCTTTTAAAATCCAATCACGAATAACTTTTGGAATTCGCCACGCGTAAGTAGGAAGCACAAAAACCAATCTATCCTGTAGGGTGATTTTAGAAGTATCGTTATTTTTGATTTTTTCATTGATGCTAACTAACTCGTCCCCCGTAATTTTTGCGATTTGCTGTGCGACATATTTACTGTTACCTGTGCCACTAAAATATAAAATCATATTTTCACCAACTTATTTGCAATAATATTTAATTGCTTTGCTTACAAATACTGCTGTACCTACGGAATGTTTATCAATGTTATTCTTGAAGCGTTCGTCGGCCACATAAATTTGACCGAGACCTAATAAAATTTCATTTGTGCAAGTATAAAAATTCTTTGTAATATAACTTTGAAATTTTTCTACAAGAATTTGTGCTTCAGTTGAATCACAACTTAACCCACTATTCATACAAATTGCAAATTCTTCAAGAATATTTTCTAACCCCTCGCCCATTGCATTGAAGTTTTCTTTTGAATAGCCCTTTGTCTTTTTAGAGTATTCTTCGTAAGCCTGGGTTTTTCCCCATTTTTCTTTGACTTCGTTTGTAAATGTATTTATCATTGTTGCTCCTTTAAGTCTCATACATCTATTTTTTCAATATAAATAGATTATACCATTACTGCATTTTCCATTCAATCCCCTTTTTCAATTGAATTCACAAGCAAAGTTTAATGATTGTAATAATAACCATCTCAAAAATTTAATAGCAAAATTTCAAATCTTTTACACAAACAAAAAAACACCCGCCACTTTTGTGGCAGGTGTTTTTTGGCAGGGGCAGTAGGATTCGTTCTCGCCTGCCGGCTCGGTCGGTGCTTCTAAACACAATGGTGTTTAGAGGTCTCCACCGGAGACCCGCACCCCACGACACGCTCCGCGTGCCTTGAGTTTTAAATCTTTTACACAAACAAAAAAACACCCGCCACTTTTGTGGCAGGTGTTTTTTTGGCAGGGGCAGTAGGATTCGAACCCACGGCACGCGGTTTTGGAGACCGCTGCTCTACCAACTGAGCTATACCCCTATATTTAATTTATCTTCAAAGCACTACTATATTATACATATTTTTTTGCATTTGTCAATGTGTTTTTCAAATATATTTTGTGTTACTGACACCAAATATTTACTATAATTTTCTTTTATGATATAATTATAAAAAGGAGTGATTTTTGTGCTAAGATATGAAAAATTATCACCTGAGCTTAACGCTAAAATTATAAAAGATAGAGAAATTGGTACTCCCCCACCTTTAGCCTTTAACGAATCTAATGTTATTCGTAGATACGGCAATCGTGATGGTGCAAGTGTTATTCGCCCTGCTTTTGTTCGTGATATTGACAAGATTATGCACTGCCCATATTACAATCGTTACGCCGATAAAACTCAAGTGTTTTCATTTTTTAAAAATGATGATATTACACGACGTGGATTACATGTGCAATTAGTTTCAAGAATTGCGCGTACTATTGGCAAGGCGTTAAACCTTAACCTTGATTTAATTGAGGCAATAGCACTTGGTCACGATATTGGTCACACTCCATTTGGCCATGCCGGTGAAGAGTTTTTAGATGAACTTCTATATGCTCATACAAATAGACATTTTAGTCACAACATACACTCTGTACGAGTACTTGATAAAATTTTTCCATACAACATAAGTTTGCAAACCCTTAATGGAATTGCTGCCCACGATGGAGAAATGGAATTGTGTGAATATCACCCTAAGCCTCTTAAGAATTTTGAAGATTTTGACAAACAAATTGATGCATGTTACATAGACAAGGGTAATGTAAGAAAATTAGTTCCTGCGACACTTGAAGGTTGTGTAATGCGTATTTCTGATATTATTGCTTATCTTGGCAAAGACCGTCAGGATGCTGAACGAGCAAAGATTATTAAAAATCAAGATTTTGATGATAGTACAATTGGCATTTACAATGCTCAAATCATTAATAATCTTATTGTAAATATTGTTGAAAACAGTTACGGCAAACCATATATCAAAATGGATGAAATGCATTTTAAGGCACTTAAAAAGGCAAAATCTGACAACTACTCACTTATTTACAAGCAAGAATCAGTTGGTGAAGCTTACAATACCATCAAGCCGATGATGGCTGAAATGTATGAAAAATTGCTTAACGATTTAAAGAGCGGTAACGAGTCCTCACCTATTTTTACTCATCATATTGACTATGTGAACAAGGCACATTACACTCGTGAAACGCCTTATGAAGAAACCGAGCCGAACCAAATTGTAGTAGACTATATTGCGAGTATGACTGATGATTACTTTGTAGATTTATATGCACACTTATTCCCTACAAGTAGTAAAAAAATCATTTATAAAGGATATTTTGATTAATAAAATACCCCCGACTATTGTGTAATGGTCGGGGATTGTTTTATTGTTTTTCTAATATGATTTTACACTTCTCTTTAAAATCATCTTGACTACAAATATAAAAATTAAAATTATTAATAATTTTTAAAACATCTTTAGTGGCGCCCAATTTCTTCTCAGTTTGTAAAAACCTAAGAATTACTTTAAACAAGTCTTTGAAAAATTGATTTTCATTTCCCTTGCAAAACGAAAAAATACTTTCATATATTTCCACAATTTTTATCTTAGCATCATCATACTCAAAATCAAGATTTCGTGGGTCATATATTAAATAAATAAAGTTTATTTTAATATCTTCATCATTTGTATTTTTCATTTCTTCATAATGATTTGTTAAAACCGCAGTACCCACCGCAAGCAAGTGACAAATCATTTGTTTCATATCAAAATACTTAATGATTTTACCTACTTCATTCTTTTTAACGTCGTATTTGAAATCAACAGGCATCTCTTTTTTGTTATTTGATTTGCCACAAGCACAAAATAAATTCACGTCTGGAGATACAGAAATATATTCATACAATGGTTTATACGCATCTTTTATGCTATTCTTCTTTGATGCATACGGCTCACGACATTTTGCTTCAACAAAAATATATGTATTACCCTTTTGCATAAAGCCATCAAGATTTGCTGTTCCACCAATAGTTGTAGACAATTTTTCTTCAAATAAAAATCTTTCTTTTACTTCATCTTTCATAACAAGGTTATATATCATTCTACTTGACGAGCCAAATGATGCCATTTTGGGTGGAGAACCATTCTCACCGCAAACCATTTCACCGCCTGAACCAGCACTGTAACGCGAAAATGCTTTTATGTTATATCGTGCCATATCATCATAAAATTTGCTCCAAGCAGCATTACTTAAATAGTTTTCATATTTTTTGCTTGAAAAACCA
The DNA here is from genome assembly GCA_045615405.1 of Candidatus Fimenecus sp. Lineage (GTDB taxonomy): Bacteria > Bacillota > Clostridia > Oscillospirales > Acutalibacteraceae > Fimenecus. The sequence continues at coordinate 3,232 of JAZLET010000013.1, read as the reverse complement.
AATTCAAAACCAAATTCATTAACTTCAAAATCTCTAATTGCTAAATCTAATTCTTTTTGTATATTCACTTTTATCACCCTTACTTATATTTTTCTTGTGCGGAGTTAAGCATTTCTTTTAATGAATTACGAAGTGATATAGGTTTTGTAATTTCAACATGCTTTACATATTGCATTGCCCAATGCTCCATAGCTAATGGACTTGCAACAAATTCAACCTTGATTTGTTTTTCATTGAGCTCAGTAATTTTAACACCTTTGCCAAACCAATCTATAATATGGTCAATTATGCACTTGTCCGCAATCATTTCAATTGTTTCAGGAGTATCGGTATACATATATGGAAGTGTACTGGAAAGCTTTTTGTAATCAATGCCGCCTTTATAACCATCAATAGACTTTATTGGCGTTTGTGGCTCGTCTGCAAGTGCTATATCGGTAATACGGTCAAGACGATAAAACCCCATATTTTTCCAATGCTCATTAAAAGCCATAAGGTAATAGCGTTGATTATGTAAAACCAATTGATATGGACTAACAAAATGAGTTGTTGTGCGATGTAGTTTTTTATCAATACCATATTTATTATAGTCAAACTTAATTTGTTTACCTTGCTCAATTGCCTCATCAATAATTTCAATATTATAGAAAACTGATTGATTATCGGTCTTATTCCAATCATTTATTGAATAAACATTTTTTACGTGAGAACGGAAATATTTGTTTGACATATTACAAAGCTTTTCTATAAGCTGTTTTGAGTGTTTCGCTGTAATATATCGGCTTGAAAGAACACCGTCAATCAACATACGAAGTTCAGAATCTTCAAGGTCACGACCATCAAAATAGCTACCTGCCCTACCTGACTCTATTGCATAACCAGCCTCTTTAAGAAGTGACAAATTTCGGCTGATTGCTTTACGTTCAATATGAATTCCGTAGTCATTTTCAAGATAGCGTGAAATTTCTTCTTGAGTTAATGGGTGGTCAAAATCACTATGAGTTTTTAAAATTTGTAGTATTCTTATTAATGCTAATTTTTTAGGCTCTAATGTGTCCATAGTATCCCCCTCACTTTTATTTAATAATTTCATTATAATACATGTCACACATATTATCAATATTTTATGCACTAATTTTAGTACATAAAAGCACTCCTTACAAGCAAATAATACTGTAAGGAGTGCGACTTATTTGGTACATTAAATTGTTTTGTTTAGAATCCGCCACCTACTGTGATTTCATAAGTAATTTCGGCATACGCTTTATCAACCATAGTGGAATTAATTTGAAGATGTTTAATATCAACTTGAGCGACATAGCACCATGTGCCTTTTTCAATTACGCCATTTTCATTAATACGAACTTTAACAACTGGGTCAGCATAGTGAATCTTAATATCTGCCTCTTCATATTTAATATCAAACTGTGGGAACTCAGCAACCGCAGTTGCAACATTACCAACAACACTGATTGCATGGCCTACTGTACCTGCTTGTGGGTCACCATAAAGTCCGTCAGTTTGTTCAACCATACGCATTTCAATAACCGTATATTTGCCATCTTTATAAACTTTGGCAGTATCAACATCAGATGGTACAAGGTCATTAAAACCGCCTGTGATTCCGTCAAATTCAAGTGTTTGCTTTGCAACTACTGATTCAATTACAGGTGTAAGCATATTAATGAAAAAGCCAAGTGCACCGTCACCATCATTTACAATCATTTCGTCCAATGTCATTGTTTGTGATGATTTTGCAGTATCATGAGATTTTGCTGCTGCCTGTTTATATATATAAACGATTTGCTCTTTTGTCCAATCCGCAGGATTATTAGAAATTTCATCTTCATTTACTGACTCTTGTTGTTCTAATGGACCAAGCAACTGTTCACCTTCTCCAAATTCCTCGTCTTGATTATTTTGTTGAGAAGTTAAATCGTCAGTAATATATGCTTCACCCTCACCTGCTTTTTTATTTTCACCAAATGATTTACCTACTGAAACTATACAAAAAATAAGTGCAATTGAAACAACTATTGCCCAAAATGATGCCCATTTACTTGATGAATATGCTTTTTTCATAGCCTTAATTTCGGCTTGTTCAGGAGTTAAAACTTTTTTAGCCATAAATGTTCCCCTTTCGTTTCCCTTTAATCATATATTACGCTTTTATGAACACTTTGTCAATAAAAATAGTGATGGAGAAATGACTCCACCACTTTTTATTCAAAGTATTTTTGGATTTTAAACTTATTTTTAAAGTCAAAATGCTTTTCAAGAAAACTTGAAAATCTGCCGATTAAGAATCCATTTATTAACGCACAAATTACAGTACCAAGCTTTACACCTTCAAACACGCCAAAGCCAAAGAATGAGAAAGACAATACAATACCTAACACAACGCTAAAGCAATCATATGCGGTTTTGACTTTATTTATATTACATTTAAATTTTTGTGATAGTTCTTTCACGATTAATTCATATGCCTCTGGTGAAATGTATGTATGAAAGAAAAGTGACACCGCAAAAGAACAAAGTACTGTACCTAGCACATACCACACAACACGAATTGCAAAATATTGGTCAGGTAATGCTGCAATTATTGACATAGCGAAATCTAAAAGTGTGCCATAAATTACTGCCGTTACAAATGAGAACAAATAAGACTTTTTAAATTTTCTCATTATAATTACAGTTACTATTATTAGCAAGCCTTGAAATACATATTCGGCAACGCCAAATGTGAACCAAGGTATAAATTGTGACACTTTAAGATGCAATATGTATGCTGGTGCAACCACCATTGACATACCAAAATTTGCTTTTTCGGTAAAAGCGGCGGCAAACGCCATAATTACAAGTCCCAAAATATATGAAATTTCAGTATAAAACACTCTTTTTTTCATAATACACATCCTAGTTTTTATGGTAAAACATTACCTGCAGCACGATAGATTTCATACCATTCTTCACGGGTGATTTGAATATTGGCTGCCTTTAAACAATCGGCAAGGCGAATAAGATTCGTTGTGCCTGTAACCGGTTGCATTTTTGCAGGGTGACGAAGAATCCAAGCAAAAGCCATTGTTGTTTTTGAAACCTCATATTTTTCCGCGATTTTGCCCAATGTTTCATTAAGCTCAGGGAATTTTTCGTTATCAATAAAGCAACCCTTAAAGAAACCGTATTGCATTGGTGACCAAGGTTGAATGGTGATTTTATTAAGTCGGCA
>JAZLET010000012.1:0-3164 GCA_045615405.1 Candidatus Fimenecus sp. | reverse complement strand
CTCTGATAATATCTGCCACATCTTCTGGACGCTGGTCATAAATGCAGTGGATTCCTGGTAGCAACACCAGCTCGCAATTTCCCATTTTATCAAGATATGGTTGCAATCGGGTATCACGCATCTTTTTCATCAAAGCCATATCATACATTGCTGACGAAACCTTGGGTTGTTTCTTTCCTACGAATTCACATTCCTTCTTATCCCAGGCTAACATTTCATCCATTTCTTCTTTGGTCTGAAAGCCCAAGCCTGCACAAATATAAACCTTTGGTACATCATTTGTTTTTATTTCATTAAAAGCTGTATTGCATATTTCATTTGAATGCTCCTCTTCATAGGAAGAAGCATAATTAATTCTATTGTGCAAATTCAATGCTTCAGAATACTTTCGCTGTTCATCCGAATAATTCATACCAGGGATTTCTCCGTTTAATAGAAATGACTTTCCAAGTCTTACAAGTCCCATTCGGTTTGCAACGATAGCACACTTATTCAAAATTGCACTATCTCCACTAATGTCAGTATTATTGCTGAGTTGCGTTCCGTCAAAAAAAACTACGCCCTCGATTTCTTCAGGATATTTGCTTACCCAATATGTAGCATATGCGCCCCCTAATGAATGAGGAAGCAGAATATATGGCCCTTCAACTCCAGCATTTTTTAACGCTGTTCGATAGTTGTTCACAACACACTCTAATGTCTGTGGGTCCTTTGTATCATCGCTGAGTCCATAGCCAGCACGGTCGACAATTACGATTCTATTCTCTTCGTCAAAATCACCCATAAGTCGTTCCATTCTCACGCTATAATCGACTACACCTCTACCTGATATTCCTACAAATGTATGCTTGCCTTTTTTATTTCCAAAATCATATACATTCAGTGAATAGTCTCCAACTGAAACAGGATTATAATACCCTGCTTCGATTAACATCTGCTGTTCTTTTGATAACTGAATTTTATTTATTAAAAATGTAATTGCTAAAAATAAAATAAAAATACAAGTTATTATCGCAAGTACTTTTTTTGACTTTGCGGATTTCATCGACTCCATCCTCCAAATCTAAGTTTATTGAATTGATTATAGCACTTTTATCGCCTGTGTTCAACACATAAAAAATCCCCTTGGATTGCTCCAAGAGGATTGAAGTTTATTTAATGGTTATTATAAGAAAAATTCAATCACAGAACCATAATCACTGTACCGACACCTATCAAAATGCATCCGATTAAAGATTTGATTGTGAATTGCTCGTGCAAGAATACAAAAGCCAGTATGAGTGTTATAACCACGCTTAATTTATCAATAGGCACTACCTTTGACGCATCACCCATTTGTAATGCTTTATAATAGCAAAGCCACGATGCACCTGTTGCAAGTCCTGATAAAATCAAAAACAACCAGCTTTTTCGGCTGATATCACTTATTCCGCCCTGCGCATTAGTAAGAAACACCATTCCCCAGGACATAACAACCACAACGACCGTTCTTATAGCCGTTGCAAGGTTAGAATTGACTCCGTCAATACCCACCTTGGCAAGAATTGATGTAAGCGCTGCAAAAACTGCTGACAATAGTGCTAAAATAAACCACATATAATCACACCCCAAAATATTTGTCGGATATAGTATAATTATAACATCTCATATTTTTCCAATCAATATTTTTTAACAAATTTTCACAGATGCATAAATTAGTGAATTTCGCTACAAAACCAAATCCCCTTGGATTGTTCCAAGGGGACTGTTTATATTATTCCGAATAATTAGAAACTAATTATTTCATTTCAGCGATTGCTGCCTGTCCTGCAATTAGCAAAAGAGGGAAATCAGTTATCACTTTTCCTAGAATTACAAGAAGGACATAACACTTGCCCGTTTTCAACCACTGTTTTTCCACCTTTACTCCAAGGCATAATGTGGTCGGCTTCCCAATCATTCCATTCGCAAGCTTTACCACAAATTTGACACTTACCATCATATTTTCTAAAAATAACTTGTCTTTGTGCTTCATCAAAATTTCTTTTATTATCTTTTTGAGGAAGGTCCGTTATTTTTGATAGCAAACTTTCTTTAAGAAAATTATGTCGATAGACAAGTGAATCATGTGTATCGGAAGAGTTTGAAACTCTTTCGTGATAAATAACTAACTTAGGGTCTTGATTTTCAGGCTCTTTCTGCTCATCTAATACACGTAAAGCTTCAAAGTCAATAAACCAAGAAGCAATTTCCTTTTCTCGTGTACGAATGTCATAATTAGGCATCATTTCCATTATGAGTATAAATAACGAAATAACACTATATCGTTTTAATTCTGGTGCTTTTGCAGGAAACATTGCATTAAGATAATCTAACACTTTAAAAACATTTTTTGCTTCTTGTGATTGTTCATCAAAGTTAGTATTTTGAAGATACATATTATTCAAATCTTTATCTTTTATATTGCAGATATTTTTATTGATGGCAAGAAGACACATTTGAGCCGCAATTAAATCATATGTGAATCTACTATTCGAGAAATTAACTTTATTAAAGAAATCATGGTTAGCAACATTCTTAACAAAATTCCTCATGTTACCTGGCATTGCATTTCTTTTTTCTTGTGCTTTTAACGAGGTTCCATTTTGTAATCTGAGGAACATTTCACGAATTTCATCTTCATTTTGATTATCTAATATAACAAAATCCAGTGTATAACTATCTATAATTGATGAAACCTCTATTGGAAGCTCACTATATTTTTTATTTGCTACTACATAATCATTTACATTATCAGCATCCTTTGCAAGTGCAAATTCATCATTATAGTAAGACCAAATTGTTCTTATACGTTGTTGTCCATCAATAACATCAAATTTTTCATTATCTTTTTTATGTAAATATATTTTGGGTATATCATATTCCCTAAGTATGGTATCAATTAGAAGTTGCTTTTGCGATTTTGTCCAAACAGAAGGTCTTTGATAATCAGGATTTGTATTAATTTGTGCTTTTCTACGCGCAAGAGTAAATAGTGGCCACGTTAACTTTGTCAGCATATATTATCTCCTTTTTATATTTTTATAAGATTGTATAACAAAATATGACAAAAATCAACCATTATGTACTATAACTGTCCATCGAAATGGACTGTGAATACAAAAGTCCCCTTGGATTGCTCCAAG
>JAZLET010000011.1:0-4762 GCA_045615405.1 Candidatus Fimenecus sp. | reverse complement strand
GACTTGATTTGCTTATTCAACGCTCATATAATCTTTTAGGACTTATTTCATACCTTACTGCAGGTCAACCTGAGGTTCGTGCTTGGACAATTAAAAAAGGTACAAAAGCACCACAGGCAGCAGGTAAAATTCATACTGATTTTGAACGTGGTTTTATCCGTGCTGAAGTTATTCATTTTGACGACCTTATGGCAAATGGCACAATGCAAGCAGCTAAGGAAAAAGGGCTCGTAAGAAGTGAAGGCAAAGAATACGTTATGAAAGACGGAGACATTGTATTATTCCGATTTAATGTATAAAAATTGGTTATTTTTCCGTAATACTGCGTGGCTTTCGGCTCGCGGTATATTGATACAGCTTCACCTCCGCCACATTGTCTTGCGAAAAAATAACTCAATTTTAACAAAAAACAAAGAGCGCAGGGTGTAAAATGATAATAACCATTTTGCACTCAATAATTTGCGCTTGTAGCTCAGTTGGATAGAGCGTCAGACTCCGACTCTGAAGGTCGCTGGTTCAACTCCAGTCAGGCGCGCCAAAAAAGAAAAGGATTTGCATTTTCGCAAATCCTTTTTTCTATAGCTTTTCACTTTTACCACTCTTTAATTACGCTTGGATTCTCAAAAATCTCATCAAGCTTTTTGATGAATGGAACCACATCATTAAGTGCGCCAATTCTATGGTCAAATGTGAGAGTAATAGGCATTACTTTCTTAACACCTAAATCAATTTCACCGTTACTGTTTTTAAACACGAATTCTTTATCTTGCACAGCACCTGTACCCATCATAAACACTTGTGGGTAAAGAAGTGGCGCCTGTGTACCCATACCGTTAAGCCCCTTTGCAAGTGTGCCCCAGTTTGAGAAACATACAGTACCTTCGTTAATATGCTCAGGTGAGAGTGCATTTTCTTCTTTTGGTGGTTGATTAAACAAATCGCTGATTTTACCCATTTTACTCTTACCAAAAGCACCTTTAATACCCATAGCAGCAGCTTTTACTATTTTACCTGTAAGTGCAAATGCAATACCACGGTTAAGCACCATATCAGTATATGTACGCTGAATATTTGTAGTTTTCATTCGGGTCACAACATCAGTAGTTTGCTCTTGTAATTCTTTAAGAGTTTTTTCTTCCGCGCAAAGAATGTTTACGGGGAATGTTTCACCACTATCAAGTACAACAGGCATAGCAATATTGATATGCTTTTTAATAATAAGGCGACCTGATACTGAAAATGGCTTAAAATCAATGTGTGCATTAAGGCGAGGAGCGGCTTTAAGACCTTCAACCATTGCTTTCATCATAATTGTATTGAATGAAAGAGGATAGTCACACTCTGCCTTTAATTCTTTGTATGCGTCCCAAAGCTTTGTAACATCCGCTTCATAAGCATACGCTGCAGCAGGTTGAGAAGTTGCGTTTGAAAGTACATATCCGTTGCATTTTTTCTTAACTTCTCCAAAATATTCAACCTTGTCACCATCTATTGGACGACTAAGTGTTACATCAAGAAAGTTTTTAAGTCCCATATAGCACACCTTCCTTCAAAATTAAAATAAGTATAGCAAATTAAATAAATATAGTCAATCAGCAATTTCTTCGTTGACAAATAATGTTGCAGGTGCTATAATATTTCCCAATCCGCTTTTACACTTTTAAGCGCTAAAGCGAAATTTACACAAGAGGCGAATACAATGAGAAAAGGTAACTTAATGAGTGTGCGTCACGACATTAAACTTCTTGACGCAACAATCCGTGATGGCGGACTTTGTAACAATTTTGAATTTACTGATGAGTTTGTACGTGAGCTTTATAAAACAAATATAAAGTGTGGCGTTGACTATATGGAATTTGGCTATAAAGCAAGTAGAAATCTTTTTAATGAAGATGAACACGGTAAATGGAAATTTTGTAATGAAGAAGATTTACGTGCAATTGTAGGGGATAATGTGTCCGATATGAAAATTGCAGTTATGGCTGACGTTGGTCGTTGCGATTACAAAACTGACTTTTTACCTAAAAAAGACAGCGTAATTGATATGATTCGTGTTGCTTGCTATATTCATCAAATTCCTGCAGCAGTTGAAATGATTAACTATTTTAATGAGTTGGGTTATGAAACAACCTGTAATATTATGGCTATTTCTCAAGCAAGCTTTAATCAAATTGATGATGCTTTAGAGATGCTTGGTGAGAGTAAAGTTGATGTTATTTATCTTGTAGATAGTTATGGCTCACTCTTCCCTGAAAATGCTGCTGAACTTGCAAAAAAATATCTTGAATATGGTGAAAAATACAACAAAAAGATTGGTTTTCACGGTCATAATAATCAAAATCTTGCATTTGCAAATACAATTGAAACACTTTCTTATGGTGTATCTTATGTAGATGCAACTGCCCTTGCTATGGGACGTGGTGCAGGTAATTGTGCTATGGAATTAATGCTTGGGTTCCTTAAAAATCCCAAATATAGTATATATAGTCTTTTAAGATTTATTGAAAATTATATGCTTCCTCTTAAAGCATCAGGCGTGGTTTGGGGATTTGACTTGCAATATATGTTTACAGGTCAATTAAACCGTCACCCAAGAGAAGCAATGAATTTTACTGATAAAAAGCGTAACGATTATACAGAATTTTATAAGGAATTGCTTGATAATTATTAATAATAGTAAGCTAAAAGTGGAAAACGGAAGGTTAAAAATCGTTTTCCACTTTATATTTTATAAATTACAATAAAAATGCTTGACAATTGACAAGTCTTTTGTTATCATATTCAAGCCGCATATTAGGGGGTAGTATGTCTAAACGTACTAAAAGTGAGGTAATCCACCCTCAATAGCGAGTCTATATTTAAGGTAGGTTAGAAAAATGTACGCAATCATCGTAACAGGCGGCAAGCAATACAAGGTACAAAACGGCGACGTTGTATTCATTGAAAAGCTTGACGTAGAAGCAGATGCAGAGATTACTTTTGACAAGGTTCTCGCAGTTGGTTCAGAAGACGGACTTAAAGCAGGCGCACCTTATGTTGATGGTGCAACAGTAACTGCAAAGGTTCTCAAAAATGGCAAAGGTAAGAAAATCACAGTATTTACTTACAAACCAAAGAAGAACGAAAAGCGTAAGAAGGGTCATCGTCAACCATATACAAAGGTTGAGATTACCGGCATTAACGCATAATGACAACAGCAAAATTTCTGTTTTCGGATGATACAGTAATTTCTTTTGAGTTAAGTGGTCATAGTGGCGCAGGTGAAGAGGGCACTGACATTGTATGTAGCGCAATTTCTTCAGCGGTTTATATGGCGGCTAACACAATAATTGAAGTTATGAAATTAAATCCTAAAACAGTAGTCCGTGACGGGTATCTTAAATTAGAGATGAATTTGAACGATGCTCGTAAATCAAAAGTGATTACTGACGGCTTATACTTACATTTAAGTGAGTTGCAAAGTCAGTATCCCAACAACTTGAAACTTGAAAGAGGTGTTTTTGATGCTTAAATTAAACATTCAGTTATTTGCTCATAAAAAAGGTATGGGTTCAACAAAGAACGGCCGTGACTCAGAGTCAAAGCGTCTTGGTGTTAAGAGAGCAGATGGTCAATTTGTTCTTGCAGGTAACATCCTTGTTAAACAACGTGGTACTCACATTCACCCAGGCAACAACGTAGGTCGTGGTTCTGATGACTCTCTCTTCGCACTTATTGACGGTAAAGTTAAGTTCGAAAGAATGGGCAAAGACAGAAAAAAGGTAAGCGTCTATCCTGTTGGGCAGTAATTTTTAACTACTGAAATTCCCACTGGCAACGGTGGGAATATTTTTTTGTAATGATAAAATAAAAAATGTTGGAGTGATATTCATGAGAACATTTAATAAAAGTACAAAACTTGATAATGTTTGTTATGATATTCGTGGTCCTGTTATGGATGAAGCAGTTCGTATGGAAACTGAAGGTCAACGAATTTTAAAACTTAATATCGGCAACCCTGCACCATTCGGCTTTACTGCGCCTGATGAAGTCATTCGTGATATGATGTATAACCTTCGTGAATGTGAGGGCTATTCCGATTCAAAGGGTATGTTCTCTGCGCGCAAATCTATTATGCAATATTATCAGGTTAAAGGCGTTAAGGGCGTTGATATTGGCGATATTTATCTTGGTAATGGTGTCAGCGAATTGATTACAATGTCAATGCAAGGTTTGCTTGATAACGGTGATGAAATTCTTGTGCCATCACCTGACTACCCACTTTGGACTGCATCTGTAACTCTTGCTGGGGGTAATGCGGTGCACTATATGTGTGACGAGCAAAACGAGTGGAATCCTGACATTGACGATATTAAAAAGAAAATTACACCAAAAACTAAAGGTATTGTAATCATTAACCCAAATAATCCTACAGGCGCGTTATATAGTGATGAGGTTTTAAAGGAAATTGTTGAAGTTGCAAGAAAGAACGACCTTATTCTTTTTGCCGATGAAATTTACGATAGATTGGTTATGGATGGTCTTAGACATACAGCCCTTGCTTCTTTAGCACCTGATGTGCCTTGTGTAAGCTTTAATGGACTTTCAAAATCTCATAGAGTTGCGGGATTCCGTGTGGGTTGGATGGTTATCAGCGGCGACAAAAAGAAAATAAAAGGTTATATTGAAGGACTTAATCTTCTTTCAACAATGCGACTTTGCTCAAATGTACCTGCGCAAAGTATTGTTCAAACGGCGCTTGGCGGAGTACAAAGCATTGACG
>JAZLET010000010.1:0-12964 GCA_045615405.1 Candidatus Fimenecus sp. | reverse complement strand
ATACTCAAATGGAGACTCCCTCTGTATTTTGGATTCCGGTCTGCTAAATAGACCATTTAACATTGTGTGGTATTCGCCTAACGGTTCACAATACATTTACGACGAAAATGGCGAAAAGCATCTTTTTGGCTTTGAGGTTACTTGGGCTATCGGTGATGAAAGCAACGCTACTGAAACTTGTCTTTTCTGGGATGGCAAGGCGCATAAAATTGGCGCAGTTGATGTCCAACAATTCCCTAAAGGTAGATATATGGAAGAGTGGAAGTTTATTTCGGATGATAATAGATTCAATCTTACTCTTACCCCTACATTTGATAATGTAACTGATATTAATATTGCAAATATTGCAGGAATGCATTGTCACCAAGTAAATGGTTTTTGGAATGGTACAGTAACACTTGACGATGGTAAGGTAATCACAATTAAAGACTTGCCAAGCTGGTGTGAATATGTAGAAAATAAATGGTAAACAATTTACGGAGGGCGTTAAAACCCTCCGTTTTTGATAAAGAAACAATACATTTTGGTAGGTATTTCTTTTTTATCTACACTCTATACAAAAATAATTCTATTTTTTCGGTGTTTTATACCTATCTATTTTGGAAAAAATAATGTATAATTAATTTGTATAAATTTTCTGAATTTATCAGGAGGTAAAATCATGAGCAAACAAGAACTTTTTTGCGAGAAAAACGGTAAGCTTCATACATGGCATACCATTTTAACAGGCTTCGCTTTTCTCACAACATCAATCGCGTGGGCAATTTATGACCCATATATTACAAAGATTCTTAACAGATTGCTTACAGAATCAGCATGGATTTCAGACCTTAGTGCAAAGCTTAACGAGGCTTTCCCTGTGCTTGCTGAATTTGCAAAATCTCAAGGTCAAGATGTTAATGCGGCAGGTGGCGGAATTACACTTGTTCCACTTTTTATCGGTGTTATTATGACATTTGATAATATCTTTGGTGTTATCTTCCAACCAACATTTGGTAAACTTTCAGACCGTTGCCGTTCAAAGCTTGGTAAACGTCGTCCATTCATTGTTTACGGTGCACCTGTATCAGCGGTGCTTTTCGCAATTATTCCTTGGGTTGCATTAAAGTCAACTCTTCCTGTAACAATGTTATTTATTATTCTTTTCGTATTCTCAATGTCACTTTGGCGTGCTCCTGCAGTTGCTCTTATGCCTGCACTTACTCCACCTGAACTTCGTTCAGAGGGTAACGCTATTATCAACCTTATGGGTGGCGTTGGTTCAGTTATCGGTATGGTTGCCGGTGCTCTTGTAAGTGCTATTTATCTTGCAGTTACAGGCGTTAAGGTTACTGCTGAAAATGAACAGTTTACAAGCTTTCCTTATGTATTCCTTTTAGGTGCAGCAGTTATGATTATCGGTATGATAGTTGTTCGCACTTGCGTAAAAGAGCCATCAAGTAAGCTTGAGGTTATTGCTGCTAATAATCAATATGAAGATGAAAAAGCAGCTAAGAAGGCTGAAAAAGCAGCAAGAAAAGCTGAAAAGCTTTCAAAGGGCGAAAGAAAGAGTCTTATCTTTATGCTTGCTGGTCTTTTCTTCCTTTTCTGCGGTACAAACGCTATTACAACCTTCTTCGCACTCTTTGCAGCTGAAGTACTTGGTAAGAGCACAGGTGAAGCAACAATTATGACAACATTGTTTGCGGTTTGCTCAGCAGCTGCAGCAATTCCTGCAGGTAAAATGGGTAAAAAGCTTGGTCGTAAAAAGACAATCCTTATTGGTCTTGTAGTATTTATGGCGGTATTCCTTCTTTATGTGCTTACTCGTAGCATGGCACTTATTTGGGTTGCACTTATTCTTGGTGGTGCTGCTAATATGTTCATTACAGTTAACACATTGCCACTCGTTCTTGAAATTGGTGGTATTGATAAGGTTGGTACATTTACAGGCTACTACTACACTGCAACCTTCTCAGCACAAATTGCTTCTCCAATCGTTTACGGTGTTGTTAGAATGCTTTCAGGCACATACCTTTCACTTTTCGTATATAGCCCGATTATGTTTATCTTGAGTATTGCTTGTATTCTCTTTGTTAAGCATGGTGAGGCAATTCCTCAAGAAATTATTGACGAGATTGAAGAGGAAAACGCTGATTAATTTACAAAACAAAAAATTACCCACCAAGGTAAAATCCTTGGTGGGCTTTTTTATGCCGAAACGATATTACTAAAGGTGAATTGTGCGCGAAGAATTATTGCTTCGCAGTTGCCATCATATTCGGCTTGTGCACAAGCGGATTCCGTAATACTGTAATTTTTTGTGTATAAAAGAAATGTTGCAATACGGTCAAAAAGCTTGTGTCCTGCATTACCGCCTGATGAATACGGAAGGTAAATATCAGTACTTATAGTAGTAAAAACCTCTCGTTTATTTGTTCCAACATGCTCACCTGTATCAAGCACATCATCAAGTTTTCCGCCAATTTTACAATTCTTAACTGAAATTGCTACAATGGGCTTGCTAACAGGTGTAGGCTTTATTGTGTTTTCATAGGCAATAACGAAGGTTACATCATTAAAACTTGTATCACCTGAAAGTGCCTTTTTAACAGTTTCGGCAAGACTACCGTTAATTGTCATATTATGCCTCCGTAGTTTGTCTTATAACCGCCCAAATATAGACTGTAGAGTTATTAACTACAATTTTTTCGGCACGGTCAATAATGTATTTTTTATTGTTTTTATCGCAGATTCTATATGTGTTATTGAGCTGTGTAAGGTCGTGGGAGTCAGGTCCAATATAAAGATAAATATTGTTTTTATTTACACCAATTGGAGTGTAACTGCCTTGTTGATACATTTTATTTTTGTATCGCAAGGGCTGAATAAATGCTTTAAATAAAGGACTATTCCAACCATCGTTACCTGAAATATAAACTGTATTTCCGTAAGAATTAAGAATTTTATTTATATTCATATTGTGACCGCCTTAAACATAAAATCTACATCAGTTAAGTATTCGGCTGCTTGTAATAAGGCTTCGTCACGAAATTTCACAGCATTTTCAATATTTGCCGCCGCACTTTTGCTTACAGTAACATCACCTGCTTTAAAGGATTCAAAAGCATCATTAGAGCTATTTTGCAAAAGAGTGTAGCTATAAAGTGCCATTCCTGCACAAGCGTTAATAACAGCAGGTTCGTCTTCATACTTTATATCTTTAAGTCGTTTTGAAAGCTTAGCACAAGCCGAAATACAAAAAGGCATTACTTTTTTAGCGTCTTCGGGTGACAATACGCCTGTGTCCTCAAGCAACTGAGAAACTGACCAAACGTTAATCATTTAAATCACCTTACACATTCATAACCTTAGAAGCATCAGCAAAGATTTTAGCAAAGCCTGAAATCTGAGTAATTGCTGCACGTTCAAGTTGACGGTCAATAAGCTTGTCAAATTCAGTCATAACATCACCTGCGGTAACCATTTCAAGAGCGCAGTTTTTGTCAAGACCAATAAGTGTACCGTTAATGTCATTTGATTTAATAAGCTTTGCACCGAGTGGTGTAATCATTGTGCCGTTACCGTGGAAGTTAAGTCCTGCAGGAGCGTCACGGAATTCAGGCATTGTAAGAAGTTTTGCAGTAATGTCAGGTGATGCAATAAGGGTATTCATTTCGTATGGTGAGAATGAATTCCAAAGTGTGATTAAATCCTCGTAAGTGAGCACACCTGATGCTGCAGTTGCGATTTCACTTGCAGGGTTTTCGTTACCGTCACCATTAATAAGCACATTAACTGCATCTTTAAATTGTGTACGTGCAATATAAGCACCGATTTGACGAAGTGTAACTGTGAATAAGTCTAAGCGTTGGAAACGAATTGCTTCATAAGATGCAACAAGCATTCTACCACGCTTTTTAAGTGTAACAAGGTTATCTTGAGTGTGTACAACAGTTTCAGGGATAGCTGCACCTTCAGCCACATCCTTAAGCTCTTTTTCGTCAGCGGTTGGAATAGATGCAATTGTTCTATAATCAAGACCATTAATATTTGTTTTTGTTGCAATAATTGCGTCTAAATTGTTTGCTTCTTCAATACCTTGGCGTACTGCACGAGATACATATTCAGGGAAAAGTACTGCTGAGTCAGTTGTTGCAAAGAATTTTTCAACTGCATCACTACCTGCACCTTTAACTTTAATGTCAAAACGCTTTAACTGACGCTCAAAAGCATCAAGATTTTCTAAGGCTGTACCCTTGTAGTTTTCGCTTGGGTCAATTTTTTCAAGCTCAGTAAGAAATCCCTTACCTGTTCCATAAAGACCTTTGTCAAGTTTAATTGTTTCAAATGTTGCCATAAATTATATCCTCCTTAAAATTTAAACTGGCTATTAGCGTTAGTATCATTTTTTTCTTCAGTGTAAAGCTGACCTGTAATTGGTACAACCTTGTTTGCTTTTTTGCTCATTGCATTCTTAAGCTCTTCAAGATTTTCAGTTGAAAGGCAAGAAAGCATTTCGTTAACACAATCCTCGTGAATTTCAGGAATTGCTAAAGAAAAATATGATTTAATTTTTGTGCAAAGCGAGTTTCTGTATTTCTCACCATCTGCACCTTTCTTTTCTAAAGTTTCAATGTAGCTTGAAACCTTTTTAAGTTCATTTTCACTTAAAGTAAGTGATTTTTCTTCTTTAATGGATTTTAAAATATTTTCCATATTTCTCTCCTTTTTATAAGATTTTGTAACACCTGCATTTCGTTGGGCAGGTACCGCCACAAATGACCATTCATAAGCATCAGTAATGTTTGTAATTGTCTTATAGCAACGGCTACCGTTGTATTTGCGACCTGCAATATGATTACAATGAGCTTCACCGCAAACTGAGCAAATACGACTGTCACTTGCACAGCTAATGCTTACCTCTTTTTTGATACCGCTTTCAATGTCGCGAATAAGCGAGTCATTCTTTTCACTACGCACGGTATAGCACCACGCTTTTAAATATGTGTAAGGTAAACCGTCACTGGTTTTACGAGCATTATCTACCAAAAGTTCAGTTTTATAGGTGCGTGAGTTTTGGTCCTCACTTTTCATACTGTGATTATGAATTCCCGTTTTACCAACAAAAAGCTTTTGGAGTGTTTTAAGGGATTCCTCGTTAAAGCGCTCAAAATCACGGTCAATATCGTTGTCACAAAGAATTACACTAAAGCAAAACACATCATCCTTTGTGAGCGTTTTAAGTGTATGCTCGTTTATAAGCATCATATCTTCATCACTTGGTACACCGATTTCATTTTTTGATTGATAGCACTTAATCATTCGCTATCACCTCCTAAAAGCGATTTTGCTTGTGCCGAATAAAGTTGGGCACGGGCAAGTTCAACTGTGTCTTGTAATGTGATTTCATCCCACACCACCTGCACTCCGTCACTATTGCCACAAAGACGCAAGAAAATATTGCATATTTTCTCAATAACGGGTGTAAGAATTCTTCTGTATGCAGCAAGCTCAGTTGTAAGAGCGTCCGCTTGTTGTGATGACATTCTTTCAGTTGTACTCCAAGAAAGACCAAGCATAAATGGTGGAATACCAAGCTTTGCCACGATTTGCTCAAGCATTTGTCTAACAGGAATATTACTGTCAAGCACTTGATTATCTGCACCAATTACTTTAATTTGCACGTCACCCACCGCAACAAAATCCTTAACGCTGTTTTTGTCCATAGCATTTGCCCATTCACTTGCAATTTGTGTTGCGCGTTCCTTCGCATAGGCACGGTCAAGCACATCAGAGCCAGGGTTATATGTAACCGCATAGCGAAGATTTCCTGCTCTTTCCCAATTTTGACCTATGGATTCATAAATCTTAACAAGAATAGACGCAACAAAGGGGAGTCCCTTAAGAAGTGAATTACCTGTAATGCTACCTGCCTCAGGATTAAGTGCTGAGTACATAACAAGGTCTTGATATTTAACGGGAGTACCTGTGCTACTGTCAGGACGGCAAATAAGAATTTCATTAAAGTTTTGCGGATTTCGTTTAAGTGAGATGTTGCGGATTGGCACATTGTAAAGTGAATGGATTCCGTTAGCGTCCATAACTATTTCACCTGCAGCGGTGCCGTAAGTGAGTAGTTGTTCAAAGTAAATGTCTATAAACTGTTGAATTCCTTTACCTGTACCACCAACATTTACACTGTGCAAAAAGGCGTCAAGCTGTGCTTGATTTCTTCCGTTGTTTGCAACAACTGTAAATCCGCCTGTAAGACGAACAATTTTGTGAATTGCTGTGTCAATAACCGGTATGGCTTCCCTTAACATTTTGTAAAGGTCAGGGTTGCAAACCATAGCAGGTGAGTAGGTTGACAACAAATCAAATGTGTGCGAATTAGATGTTTGTGGAGAAGAAGTGCAAACCTTTTTGTTTGCCATTTTCTGGAATATAGACAAATTTCGTTCTCCTTTCATTTAGTTTCTTTCAACGGATAAGGCAAAGCCAAATCCGTCGCTTTGTTCAAGAGCAGTGGCCACAAAGTAACGAATATCGTCCATAGCGTGGTCATACTCTTTTCGTGGGGCGTCGTTAACCCCATTTGTGTCCCATCGGTACATTCCAAATTCGCGAATTGTATCTGTACACGAGCCACCAATAATAATTTCTTTGCATTTCAGTTTTTCACTGACTTTGCGGATTCCGTCAGTAACCTGATTCTTTGCAGGGATTACACGAAACTTACCTTCACGGCGTATACACTCCATAAAAGAGGCGGCAGATGGGTCAACTATCACCGCTTCAATCCTTTTGTCACCTGCGAGAGCTACTAATTCGTCGTAGTACTCTTTGTCGGTCATTTGAAAGCCTTTTGCCTTTGAATCGTGATAGAATTCCCTAATGCGATACCAAACGCCGTTGTAAAGTCCCCACAAGCCGAAAGAAGCAGGGTTAACTGTACCGTAGTCACACGAAATGTAATACTGACTGCAATTTTTTGGAAGGGTATTTGTAACATGCTCTTTTTCATTGAAGAAAGGGTAAACAAGACCATCAACTGCCACCCATTTTCCAAGCACAAATCTTTCATAAAATGCGCCTGAATAAAGGGCTTTGTATCGGTTACGGATTTTTACTGATAGTGCAGGATTATCATCCATAAGAAAGTGAAGGTAAAGACAATTCTTTTCCTTTGCTTTTTTAATCCATTCAGTATGAAACCAGTGGCGTGGATTTTCAGGGTTGCAGTTAAACCACAATTTTGACCCTGTGACTGAGCATCTTGCCAACGCCTGTTCAACGAATGAGCGTGGCATAAGCGCAACCTCGTCAAGCAAAACTCCGCAAAGTGTCATACCTTGAATAAGTGATGCGGATGATTCATCACGACCACCAAAAAGATAAAATCTGTTAACCTTGTTTCCGTTGATTATTTCAATGAAATTACTGCTTTTATGGTCCTTTACGGTGAATCCCATATCACAAAGCAGTGGTAGTAGGGGAGTGACTACATTTCTTCGTAATGATGTGATTGTTTTACCGCAAAGTGCAAACGAGCAGTTTGAAAATCGGTAAAAAGCCCAAAGAATGAACGAAATTGACATACAAACTGTTTTTCCGCTTCGCACAGCACCGTCACAAATGATGGCATCATAATCTTTGTATTGACTACTTTCGCACCACCAGTTAAGCACTGTTAGTTGCTTTTTTGAAAATTCACGGAATTTAATATCAGCCATCCTGCACACCTGACCTATGCTTTTTAGCACTTCTTTCAAGGGCTTCATAGAAAGATAAAGCGCCTGTTTCATTTTCGCTTTGTGATACTTCCGCAAGTTTTTCAAGTGCTTTAAGTCTGTCAAAAAACTTAATCTCCATACCTTTTCCGCAAGTAAACTTAATTTCAGCTACATTGAATAAATCCAGTGAATCAATATTGGGGGAGTTGTCTTGATTTACTGAAAGAATAAGTTTAACTGCATCAGCACAAGAGCCAAATGCAAGGCGTTGAAGTCCTGCCGATATAAGATTTTGGTCGGCAATCGCTTCTTTTTCAAGCTCAGTGATTTTGTTACGGATTTCTTTTTTTGACAAAAGACCTATTGCACGGTATTCGGGAAAAACATCATACCCCGCGTGAAGTGCTGCTTCTTTTGGATTTCTTAGTCGTACATACATACGGCAAAAATCTAATTCCTTTTTTGTAAGTTTTTTCTCGTTCATTTTTTACTCCTTTCCGAAGAGCGTTAAAAAAATACTCTCCATAAATAGCGCCAAAAAGCAAAATCGTCCCGCAAAAAGCGGAACGATTTGCAAAAAACGCCGAATTGTTAACAAAAAATTCACAAGTAAGGTGTTTTTTCGTATTGATTTATTGAAAAAAAGGTATATAATAAAAAATAGTTAATCGGTTAATTATTAAACGACTAACTAATTTAAAAAGGTAGTGAAAAAATGTACAAAAAAGTAAAGAAAATAAACGACGCTTTTCATAGTTATCATTGTAGTCATAGAAACATTATGGACTCAAGGTTTCGTGAAAAGGGTATATATTTTGGTCAACCGCCAATTCTTAAATATTTAAGTGAGCACGAAAATGCAACACAAAAAGAAATTGCTGAGTTTTTGCATATTTCTCCACCATCAGTGGCAACCTCACTTAAAAGAATGGAAGAATCAGGACTTGTTATTCGTATTGAAAGCAAGAAGGACGCACGAAGCAATGTGGTAAGGCTCACTAAAAAGGGGAAAGAGCTTAACGCCTTTGCCGAAAACACTTTTATGCGAATTGATGATGTGGCATACAAGGGCTTTACTGAAGAAGAGATGGATTTAATGGTATCATTTCTTGAAAGAATGAATGAAAACTTAACTAAATTTATAAAGGAGGAAGATTATGTTTAAGTTATTAAGATACGCAAAAAAATATATTGTACCAGCTATAATATCACCAATATTTATGGTTGGTGAGGTTGTGCTTGAGCTTATGATTCCTCTTGTAATGGCAGACATTGTGAATCTTATTCAAGCAGAAGGCTTTAACGAGGGTAGTATGAATCAGGTGTTAAAATACGGACTTCGTATGTTTTTATATGCCCTTGGCTCACTTTGTAGTGGCACAATAGCTGCTCGTGCGGCAGCGGTTGCAGGTATGGGCTTTGGTGCAAGACTTCGTGAAAATATGATTGGTAAAATTCAAACCTTTTCATTTTCAAATATTGACCGTTTTTCAACCGCATCACTCATAACTCGTCTTACAACTGATGTAAACAGTGTGCAAAATACATTTGTTATGATGATAAGAATGCTTTTCCGTGCACCTGTACAGCTTGTTGCGGCACTTGTTATTACAATTAGAATGAGCAAAGAGGTTTCATCAGCATTTCTTGTGTCACTTCCACTTATTACGCTCATACTTGTAATTTTTGCACCTATAGCAATGAAACGCTTTAAGAAGCTTTTAGAAATGTTTGACGGCTTTAATGCATCAATTCAAGAAAATCTTACTAATATAAGAGTTGTAAAAGCATTTGTACGCTCTGATTACGAAAAAGACAAATTCAAAAAGGCAAATGATAATCTTTTTAATGCGGCAATTTATGCTGAAAAGCTTATGATTTTAGGTCAGCCTACATTTATGATGATTATGTATGGCACAATTCTTGCAATCGTTTATATTGCAGCAAAAGCAATTTCTATAGAAGCTCTTGATATAGGCAATTTCACTGCGATTTATACCTATGCAATGCAAATTCTTATGAGCTTTTTAATGGTTGTATTCCTTGTTATGCAATTCTTTATGTCACAAGCAAGTGCAAAGCGTATTAACGAGGTTATTAACGAAATCCCTGATATAAGAGATGATGACGCTACAAATACAACAGTAAAGGATGGCTCTATTGAGTTTAAGAATGTATCATTTATGTATGATGGTGCAGCACATCCGGTAATTAAAGATGCTACATTTAAAATTGAAAGTGGCGAAATGGTTGGTATTATTGGCGCAACAGGTAGTGCAAAAACAAGCCTTGTGCAGTTAATTCCAAGACTTTATGATGTTACTGATGGTAAAGTGCTTGTAGGTGGCGTTAATGTTAAGGATTACAAAATCCATGCTCTTCGTGAAGAGGTTAGTATGGTGCTTCAAAAGAATGTGCTTTTCTCAGGTAGTATTGCTGAAAATCTTCGTTGGGGCGACAAAAATGCAACTGATGAAGAGTTAATAAATGCGTGTAAAATCGCTGATGCTCACGAATTCATTTCATCCTTCCCTGATGGCTATAACACAGATTTAAGTCAAGGTGGCGCTAATGTTTCAGGTGGACAAAAGCAAAGACTTTGTATTGCTCGTGCAATTCTTAAAAAGCCAAAAATCCTTATTCTTGACGACTCAACAAGTGCGGTAGACACATTTACTGATTCAAAAATCCGTAAGGGACTTCGTGAATGTATTCCAGCAACCACAAAAATTATTATTGCGCAAAGAATTTCATCAGTTGAAGATTGTGACAAGATTATTATTTTAGATAACGGTGGAATAAATGATATAGGCACTCACGAAGAGTTGCTTAAGCGTAATGAAATATATATAGATATTTACGAATCACAGCAAAAAGGTAGCGATGATTTTGACTTGCAAGGGGGTGACAACTGATGGCAGGACCAATGGGAGGACCAGGAAATCGTGGTCGCGGTAGACCAGCACCACAAAAGCCTAAAAATACAAAGGGCACAATCCGTAGATTATTAAAATATATTTTAATGCAAAAAGGTCTTTTTATAGGTATGCTTTTGTTTGCGGCTGTCAGTTCACTTGCATCCGTTTCAGGCGCACTTTTTATTGAACCTATAATTGACGATTATCTTACTCCGCTTATAGGACAAAAATTTGAAGGGGAGTTAGTTGCAGGTCTTTTTAGAACAATGGGCATTATGTCGGCGGTATTTATTGGTGGCGCTATTGCATCATACGGACAGTCAAAATGTTCAGTGTGGCTTACTCAACGCACCCTTAATAAAATCCGTAAGGACTTATTTGACTCGCTTTCAGATTTGCCAATCAGTTATTTTGATTCACGCCCTAACGGTGAAATTATGAGCCGTTTCACAAACGACGTTGAAACTTTAAGAATGTTTATTAGCCAAGGTCTTACACAGTTTATTTCATCAGGTATTATGATTGTTGGCTCACTGGTTATTATGATATTCTTAAGTTGGCAAATGACTTTAGTTGTACTTGCTATGGTAGTTGTAATGGTAGTTGTTACTAAAGTAATTGGTAAACGAAGTGCAATGTTTTTCAAAAAGCAGCAAGAGGATTTGGGTAAGGTAAACGGCTATATTGAAGAAATTATTGAAGGTCAAAAGGTGGTTAAGGTATTTAATCACGAAGAAGAGGTTGTTAGCCATTTTAATGAGATAAACGAAAAGCTTCGTAAGGTATCAACAAGTGCAAACTCCTTTGCAAATATGTTAGGTCCTATTATGAACAACCTTTCTCATATAGCTTATGCACTTTCAGCAGCTCTTGGCGGTGTACTTGCTATTAAGAGTATTTTATCTCCTGGTGAAATTGTTGCTTTCTTGCAATATATTAGAAACTTTATGCAACCAATTTCAAATATTACTCAACAATTCAATAATGCATTTATGGCTCTTGCAGGTGCTGAAAGAATTTTTGAGGTTATTGACCAAAAGCCTGAGGTTGACGAAGGCTATGTAATGCTTGTTAATGCAACTATTGACGATAATGGTAACATTCACGAAACCGAAAATCATACAGGCATTTGGGCTTGGAAGCATACTCACGGTGACGGCACAATCACTTATACACGCCTTGCAGGTGATATTGTTTTTGAAGATGTTACATTTGGATATACTGATGAAAAAACAGTGCTTCATGATGTTTCACTTTATGCAAAGCCAGGTCAAAAAATCGCATTTGTTGGTTCAACTGGTGCAGGTAAAACTACAATTACAAATCTTATTAATCGTTTTTACGAAATTCAAGATGGAAAAATCCGTTATGATGGTATAAACATTCAAAAGATTAAAAAAGACGATTTAAGACGTTCGTTAGGTATTGTTTTACAAGACACTCACTTGTTTACCGGTACTATTGAAGATAATATTCGTTACGGTAATCTTCAGGCTACACACGAGCAGGTTGTCGCAGCGGCAAAAATTGCAAATGCACACTCATTTATTGAAAATCTTCCTGATGGCTATAATACAATGCTTACAGGTGATGGTGCGAACCTTTCACAAGGTCAAAGACAATTAATTTCAATCGCTCGTGCAGCGGTTGCAGACCCACCAGTGCTTATTCTTGACGAAGCAACAAGCTCAATTGACACAAGAACTGAAAAGCAAATTGAAAAGGGTATGGACGCTCTTATGGAGGGTAGGACGGTATTTGTTATTGCCCACCGTCTTTCAACTGTGCGAAATGCAAATGCAATTATGGTGCTTGAACAAGGTAGAATTATTGAGCGTGGTGACCACGACGACCTTATAGAGCAAAAGGGCAAGTACTATCAACTTTATACAGGCTCTTTTGGAGAGAATTAATTATAATTGAAAAATGTAGGGTGGAAATAATTCCGCCCTATTTTTTTGCGAATTTAAGGTTGTTTAATTGTTTTAATTATCGGTAAACTAAAATTTACCAAAACCTTTTACAACAAAAAAGGAACTCCCAGTTTGAGAGTTCCTTAATTTTTTATTTAGTTTAATTTATTTGCCTGCTTGTTTTGAATACTTAAGCTTATAAACAAGACGCATAATTCTTGTTTCAAGTGGGTTAATTGGCTCAATCTTTTCAAACATCTGTGCACTAATTTGAATCTTAGCACCCTTGTTTGTAATGAACTCAATAGCACCTGCATCGTATTCGCTACCCGCTACGCAAAGAGCACCGTTGTTCTCAAGAAGAACAGCGTTTCTACCCTTAAGCTTCTTAACAACCTTCTTTGAGGTTGCAAGTGAG
>JAZLET010000009.1:0-20015 GCA_045615405.1 Candidatus Fimenecus sp. | reverse complement strand
TCTCAATAAAAATTGATTTTTAGGCTATAATATGTTATCATTTAACAATATATCTTATGTAAGTAAATACTTAAAAGGATGATAAATAATGCTTAACAAAATTACTGAAATAATAAAAGAAGCAGGAAAAATAATTCTTTCTGCTCATAATCAGGAAAACACTATAACAGCAAAAGAAGGTAAGAAAAATTTTGTAACAAAGTACGATGTTGCTGTACAGGAATTTTTATTTAAAGAACTTGGCAAGGACTTTCCTGATGCCCAATTTATTGGCGAGGAAGGCGAAAATGACTTTTCAACTGATGGTTTGCGTTTTATAATTGACCCAATTGATGGTACTACAAACTTTATGCAGGACTATCGTTGTAGTTGCATTTCTATTGCACTTTGCAATAATAATGATGTTATTGCTGGTGTTGTATATAACCCTTATACTGACGAGCTCTTTAGTGCTGAAAAAGGCAAGGGAGCGAACCTTAATGGAAATAGGATAAAGGTGAGTGACCGTCCTCTTTCAGACGGACTTGCTCTTTTTGGAACATCTCCATATCATCCTGAAAATACAGATGAAACTTTTGCGCTTTTGAGAAAAGTTTTTGATTTTTCTCGTGATATTCGTAGAAGTGGCTCAGCCGCTTACGATATATGTATGATAGCTTGCGGCAGATGTGAGGTGTTCTTTGAGAAAGGTTTGCAGCCTTGGGATATTGCAGCAGGAACTTTAATCTTAAAAGAAGCTGGTGGTGTTGCATTGAACTATCAAGGAAAAGATATTAATTTTTCTACACCTAATGATGTTGTTTTTGCTAACCCTAAAGCATACAAAGAGTTTATAACCTTACTTTAAAAATTCTTTTAAGTAAACAAAGTGTATAAATAAATAAGCGTTGCATTTGGGATTATGTTATCCCTTTTGCAACGCTTTTTGTCTGTTATTAAGTTGATTTTTTGCAAAATCTATTTAATTATTTATTGCTATTGCTTTGAGTTGCTGTGTCAATAGCTTTAAGAAGTGAGTCTTCGTGAGATGATGGTAAATCACAATTATAGTGCCACATCATTACTCCACCATAACCGTTGTTTATGGCATAATCTGTTTTAGCTTCAATAACTTCAGGTGTATTGAACCAAAAGTCTTTGTCTGTTTCTTCACAGTGGTACCAACCATTTTCATCAATGGATTCATAATAACTGTTATAGCCATACCAATAAGCTGACATATCAGTAGGTCTTGAATAGAAAGGAAGACCTATATTAACTTTTCCAGCAGGCACTTTGTAATTAGCTAAATTGTTAATGCGATTAACAGTTCCTTCATAAGTTGCGTGTTTACCTTCTTCATCAGCAAAGTCATAAGTCATAAGTTCAAGTGTATCAATAGCATTTAAGGCGGATTTTGTGAAATTAATATTCCAGTCACTTGCAGCAACACCTAAAGTATAATCACCAAGCTTTTTATCAAGAGAGACAAGGAATCTATTATAATTGCGCCATGCTTTTTTAGAAAGTGGATATTCGTAATCAAAATGCACTCCATCAAAATCATATTTATCAAGAACTGCAATTATGTTGTCTTCAAGCACTCCACTTCTAAATGCCTTATTATGTTCATCACTTTGTGCTTCCATTTGTTTTTCCCAAACATCTAAGTCGGTAGTTCCTCTAGGTCCAAGAAGATTTAATGTGATATTTACGTCATTATCGCCAATTGCTTTTCGCACGTTGGCGAGAGCGGTTTCCATTTTAGTTTCGTCATAAATCACTTCGCCTTTGTTATTAAATTCGGCACATTCAAAAAGAATAACATCTGTAATAATTTCAAAATCTTCTGGATGCAAGCTATCATCTGACATAAGGTGTTCACATCTTATGTAAGTGGTTACTCTAAATCTATCAGGTTTAACATCTTGCATCTTTGTGAAAACTTCAAAAGCCCCCATTAAAAGTGTTATTATTAAAATTATTCCTACTATAACTGATGTTGATATTACAGCTTTTTTTTTCATGCAATTGTTTCTCCTTTTTTTGTAATTACTTTACTAACATTATAATATCAAGTTAAGCTCTTCTTTTCAATAGTTGTCTTGTAAGCACATAAAAATTATGATATACTGAACAAAATAAGTTTAATGGAGTTGTGTATGAAGCCAAACATTATTTTGTATTTTTCTGACCAACAACGATGGGATACATTAACTGAAGAACTTATGCCTAATGTATGGGAAATTGGTGAAGAAGGAGTTTTGTTTGAAAATTCTTTCACTTGTCAGCCAGTTTGCGGTCCTGCACGTGCGTGTTTACAAACAGGACAATTTGCAACTGAAAATCATTGTTATTGGAATGGAATTGCCTTACCAGAAAGCACAAAAACCATAGCCGATTATTTCAATGAAAATGGCTATGATACTGCATACATAGGTAAATGGCACTTAGCTTCTGACCGTTTTCCGGGTAAAGGTGTTCACTGTGAAAAAACAGCAGTTCCACGCGAAAGACAAGGCGGATATAAGTACTGGCGTGCGGCGGATATTCTTGAGTTTACCTCACATGGATATGACGGATATATTTTTGATGAAAATGGTAATAAAATTGATTTTGAGGGTTATAGAGTTGACAAAATAAATGATTTTGCAATTGAGTATATTAACAATCACGATAATAACAAGCCGTTCTTTATGTTTATATCTCAACTGGAACCACATCATCAAAATGATAGTGGCCATTTTGAAGGACCAAAGGATATAGTTGAAAGTTATCGTGATTATCCGTTGCCGGAAGATTTAACTTTTCTTAAAGGTAATTATAAAGAAGAATACGCTGATTATCTTGCTGCTATTCATTCACTTGATAAAAATGTTGGCAAGCTCGTAAGTTTACTTAAAGAAAAAGGCATTTATGATAATACTGTTATAGTTTACACAAGTGACCATGGATGTCATTTTAAAACAAGAAATGGAGAATACAAACGCAGTTGTCACGATTCAAGCATTCATACGCCACTTGTTTTTGGCGGAGGTGCAGTAAATAAAGACGAAATTAAAGACAGTCTTGTGAGTCTTATTGATATTCCACCAACACTATTAAGTTTGGCTAATATAGAAATTCCTGAAAGTTATTCTGGAAATGTTCTTCCAATAAATAGAAGTGATGTTAAAGAACGAGATTGTGTCTTTGTTCAAATAAGCGAGTCGCAAATTGGCAGGGCAGTTAGAACAAAGGATTGGAAATATTCTGCACGTGCAATAGGTTCAGGTATGATGGGGCACAGTTCTTCAGTTTATTATGATGATTTTCTTTATGATTTAAAGAATGACCCACACGAAAAAAATAATCTTGTAAACAATAAAAAATATAGTCATATTATAAGTGAAATGAGAAATTTGCTTTCACAAGAGATGGTTAAAGTTGGTGAAAAGAAACCAACTTTTCGCAAACCTTTAATTGCGCGTAAATACTGATAATCAAAATCAAGGTTATCAATTAATAGGAGAATTATATGCAATATATAATTTATTTTATTTTAGCCCTTTTTGCTACAACAGTCGGGTCTCTCACAGGTATGGGTGGCGGTGTTATTATAAAGCCACTTATGGATGTTTTTGGTGATTACGATGTTCAAACTATAGGTGTAATCTCATCTATTACAGTTTTTACTATGGCAATAGTAAGCATTATTAAACAGTTAAAATCAAAAACTGTAATTCCTTTTAAGACAACTATTCCTTTAACAATCGGTTCAGTTGCAGGTGGATTTATAGGCAAGAAAGCGCTTGATTTAATTTTTTCAGCATTGAATGCAAATTATATTACAACAATAGTGCAAAACATTATGCTTGCTATACTTATTCTTTGTGTAATTATCTATATGAAAAATAAGTATCGTATTAAAGGTAAGGAATTGAATGGTATTATTGTTTCTCTTATTGTTGGTTTATTCCTTGGATTTTGTTCATCTTTTCTCGGCATCGGTGGTGGACCAATCAATGTGGCGCTTATAATATATTTGTTTTCATATGACACTAAAACTGCTACGGTCTGTTCTATTATGACAATTCTTTTTGCGCAGATATCAAAACTTACTACAATTGCATTAACGACAGGATTTGATGTGTTTGATTTATCAGTTGTTCCACTTATGGCAATAGGTGCTGTTTTAGGTGGGTTTATAGGCGCAAGTCTTAATAAAAAATTCAGTGAAAAAGCTGTTGAAAAAGCATTCAATGCGGTTCAGGTGTTTGTACTGTCATTAACTATATTCAATATAATAAAAAACATATTTTGATTCAATAATTTTTAGTTACTATTGTAAGACTATCATCTTTATGAATTACAGGGGATTTGCTGTAAAAATCAGCACGAAGCCCCTCATAACTCTTGCTAAGGCTTAGACATTTTTTGATAATATTTATTATTTGCTATATATATATATATATATAATCACTATAGGGCAATATCATTTTTAATATATTTTGTAAATAAAAGTAGTGCGATTTTATAATCTTTCTTGTATAATAAAATGGGTGATGAAAAATGACAACACAAGAATATTTAAAATTAATTGATGAAGTTAATGAAAAAGGAAAATACAAGGCTGATTGGTCTTCGCTTTCTCAACACAAAGTGCCCAAATGGTATATGCACGACAAATTAGGTGTGTTTATTCATTGGGGTGTTTATTCAGTGCCTGCATACGGTAACGAATGGTATTCAAGAGGTATGTATGATAAAGATGTACGCGAGTTTGAGCACCATAGAAAAACTTGGGGACCTCAGGATAAATTCGGTTATAAAGATTTCATTCCAATGTTTAAAGCGGAAAAATTTGATGCAAAAGAATGGGTTTCTCTTTTTAAAAAAGCAGGTATGAAATATGTTATGCCTGTAGCTGAACATCACGACGGTTTTGCTATGTATGAAACTGAATTTAATCGTTGGAATGCAAAAGAAATGGGACCTTGCCGAGATGTTGTTGGTGAATTAAAAGCAGAGTGTGAAAAACAGGGACTTACACTTTGCGCATCAACTCACCGTGCCGAGCATTATTTCTTTATGAATCCTGGTCGTCTTTGCGATAGTGATGTTAATGACGATAATTATCGTGATTTTTACGGCCCTGCGGTTTATTGTGAAGAATTTGACCCAAAGATTATTCATAAAACCACTGCAGACACATATTCAAAGGGCGCAAGTGAAGAGTGGTTACAAGATTGGCTTGTTCGCACTTGTGAAATCGTTGATAAATATCAACCATCAGTATTATATTTTGACTGGTGGATTCATAACCACAGCTTTAAACCATACCTTAAAAAGCTTGCAGCATATTATTATAATCGTGCTGAAGAATGGGGTAAGGAAGTTACTATTAATTATAAGCACGAAGCTTTCCCACCAAATGTAGCAACCTTTGATGTTGAGCGTGGTGCGTTAACTGGAATTTCACCAATTTATTGGCAAACTGATACTGCAATAGGAAAATGCTCTTGGGGATATCGTTCTGACAATGAATATAAGAGTGCAAGACAAGTTATTTGTGATTTAGTTGATATCGTTTCTAAAAATGGTAATCTTCTTATCAATATTGGTCCAAAAGCTGACGGCACTATTACTGATGAAGAAACTGAAGTGCTTCTCACAATGGGTGAGTGGTTAAAAGTTAACGGCGAAGGTATTTACGGCACAACATTTTGGAAACAGTTTGGTGAAGGTAAAGTAAATGCAAAAGACGGTTTCTTTCAGGATGGTGATGAAAAGAAATTCACAAATAAGGATTTCCGTTTTACATATAAAGATGGCTACCTTTATGTATTCCAAATGCGTCCATCAAAAACTGTTAAGATTAAAACACTTAAAAAGCATATTCAACACGATTACCTTATTGAAAGCATTGAGTTGCTTGGTAGTGATGAAAAAATCAACTTCACAAGAGACGAAAAAACACTTACAATTAAGCTTAAGGGCGAATTAAAAAATGATTTACCTATTTGCTTTAAAATGGGAATTGGTTAAAAAAATTGGTGATATAGCCATATAAAAGAATTAAGCGTTGCATTTGGGATTTTATTGTCCCTCTTACAACGCTTTTATTATTTTTCAATTGTATACATTTTAACCTCGTGAGGTTTTAGTGTAAGGTCAATGTTAAAGGTAGAAATTTTATTTTTCTCTTTTTTAGGCTGACTTTGAGCTTTAAGTGCTTTGATTTGCTCTCTTGATAAATACTTCGGTGCATCCATTTTCACCCAGTTGTGAAGTGCAGATGTACTTTCATTGAGCGTATATTCTACGAGGGTGTATTCACCATCTATATTAAGTGAAATATTGAATTTTTCTTCTTTGCTTTCAAACACATTATCACGGTTTGTAAGAGTGAGTTTACTTCTATCACCCTTTGCGAATTCATCAGTATAGTAGCAGTAATTCCAAATAATCATCTGATAATTATCACCTTGTTTTGTAATTATGTGCTTGTTTGAAATTTCAATAATTTCGTCACCTAATTTTGAAAGAAAATAATATGCCCAATATGATGGCTTTTTAATTCCGTTGTTAGTAATAAGTCCAAACCCACCGTGAAATTCATCTTCACCAGGACCATTTTCTTCAAAAATATCAGTAAATGCCCAGTAACCAAGTGAATCTATTTTATTAAAATTTTGTGTAATATTGTAAAGAATAAAAGGTGCTTCAAATGGTGTGTCGTGAATTAAATCCCTTGGGCTCGGTGATGAATTCCATTCCGTTAAATGAATTTCGGCGTCTTTATATTTTGAAGAGCGGACAATATTTTTCATATTATCAATAAATTCAGTGCAAATTTCTTTTTTCATATATCCCATTTGTTCATTACCATCAGTGTCTAATGGCCAGTAGGTAGGGTATGGGTGAGCCGAGAAAAAGTCAACAGGCAAATTCTTTTCTTCACAAAAATTTATGAACGCTTTAAGATAACCAAGGTTTTCTCTAAAATCAGCACCACTTGTTGATGGACCACCAACACGCAAATCTTTACAAACAGATTTTACTGCATCAACTGACACTTCGTAAAGTCTAAAATATTGCTCTTGAGTACCACGCCAAAAAGAGCCTAAATTTGGCTCGTTCCAAACTTCAAAACACCAAGTTTTAACTTCGTTTAATCCATATCTTTCTATTAAATGTGCGACTGTACCTTTAACAAGAAAATGCCATTTGTCATAATCGTTTGGTGGGCATCCGTTTGCTTTCCACCAAAAAACAGTGTTAGGCACAGTAGCCAATTCAGTTGGTACAAAACCAAGTTCAAGCAAAGGTTTAAGTCCGTTGTCTAAAAGAAAATCAAAAAGCTTGTCTATATAACCAAACCAAAGTTGAGATTTGCCGTTTACTTCTTTGTAAACCGCCATATCGTCGTGAAATATTCCGTGAAATCTCACATACTCAAAACCGATTTCTTTTTGCATTTCAATTAATTGCTTTTGAAAATCAGCGCGAAGTCCCTCATAGGCTCTACCAAAGGTTATGCACTTTTGATAATATTTGTTGTTAGTCATAGAAGTATTACTCCTTAAATTTTCTTGATTTGGAATGTGAAGTTAGCGTTGTCTTCATACCAAAGTGGGAAATTTGTGCCCCATACATTGTTATATAAAACAAAACTTAATCCGTCAGTTTTAACATTTGCGAACTTATTATCAAATTCCAAAATTTTTCCTTTGCCAACTGATACAAGAGGGGAGTGATGATTAATAATCTCATAACTTCCCATCTTTATACCTTGTACAGCGTGAAGATTTCTACTTCCCATAGATGCAACCTCGTTAGGATTAACAATACAACCTAACTTTTTGATTTGAATATCTTGTGCAGGGAAAATATGTATATAAATTGCTTCAGTAAGTCGGTTAGCATCTTTGTTATACCAAGAAGCATTTAGTTTTAAGCCATCTTCGGTAAGAGTATAAACAAGTTGAATAAGTCGCGGTGCACCTAACTCGTCACACAATTTTTTGTCACAAGTAAGATTTACAATAATTTGTTTGTCTTTTGCACACATTTTATCAACTAAATATGAAAATCTGCCTGATGGGTATTTCCCCTCAACACGATTCATACCAGGTCTTGCAAAGTCTCCCAGTGCCCAAACTGCAGTTTCGTTAAGATTTCTTGAATAGTGATTAAGCCAGTATTTGTAATCTTCGTTGCAAAATGAACGATATGTAATAATCGGCTCATTGTTTTCTCGTATAATTTCTTCGTTACCATATTTGAGTGAGCCAATACCACCATTTTGATTAATTGCAAGTGTCCATTCACCAGCTTGAAGGGTAGTAATATCATTTGATGTGATTTCAATAGGATTAGTTGGAATCAGTTTAGAAAGTTCCTCTTTCGCAATTTGTTTATGCTCATCACTTAATGCTGAAATAGCAAGGTCAATATATGCTCTTTGCTCCGCCCAACTCTTTTCAATAACTGAATAATAGCCACGCTTTCTTCTACCGTCAAAAAGGCTCACAAGCGGGAAAATGCTTTGTGGTAAATCGCAAAAAAGGTGATTAAACTTAACTTTATTTGCTTTTCTCGCTTTTTGAAAATCCTTTTTAAGATAATGACCATAATCAGAAAAATATGTCTTTGTGTCCATTCCACAGGTGTGCTCACTAATGCAAAGAAGAGCGTCAGTAAAGTCTTTGTATTCTTTAGAAGTTCTTGTAAGACTACCATCATTAAGCCACTTGTTTTTTAAACTGATTAGTGTGCGAAGTGATGCTGATTTATATGGGTCAGTAGCGCTACCGTGAATCCATGTGTCACCCATTTCACCAGTGAATACAGGTAGTTTTTCACGAACTTCCCAAATCACTTCGGCAAAATCATCAATAGTGCCTGCGGTGATTTCATAATCAGGATATTCACTTTGAATTTTATTAAATTTATCAAGCACTTTTTGCGGAGATGGTGCACCGTGATTATCTAATGTGTGGTCAAAATAAAGAATTTCATCCACCAAATCACTTTTAAATGCTCCGCCATAGTCACCTGAATAGATTACAACGATTTCATCTTCACCGTTTTTCCATAAAAAGCAAGGTGGTACATCCACAAGGGCGGAAGCACCGTTAACCCCAATATGTAATAATTTAATACCGTGCTTTGCCAAAAGACTCACAAGTCCCTTAGTGTGACCAGGTACATCAGTCATTTTTGCTGCAATAGTTTTTCTTCCGCGGATTTTATCAAGGTCATCTACGAGAGATAATCCAAAATCAAGAGAATCTTCATCAAGTAATTCTGTATGAGTTGTAAATGGCATTGCGTGAGGTACAATGTTACCATCTTTAATTGCTTTTGTCAGTTTTTCCTTTTGTTCAGGATTTTTAAGAGCTTCTTTCAAAATCCAAGAGCCTGTAGTCCATATAAAATACTTTTTGTCTTGAGTATTAACTTTTTCCGCAAGGGTGATAGCATCAGGAATAAAAGAATGAATATATTTTTGCTTGATATTTTCGGCATAATCCGTAAAGCCTAAATCAAGATGAGTCTTTGAAACAACAATAACTTTTTTCATATAGCACCTCTTATTTTTCTTTAAAATCTATTCCAAAAATCTACACCCCATGGGTGAGTTTGCTCTTCCCACTCATCACGATGTTTTATAATTTTTTCTCGCATTTCATTAACTGTAGCTTTATATTTTTCGTCATTTGCAAGATTTATAGTTTCCCATGGGTCGTTTTTGATATCGTAAAGGAATGTCCATTTGTCTTCTTCTTTGTCTCCGTTACGATATTCAATAAGCTTGTAGTTTTCATCCTTAACTCCACGGACAAACTTATCAAAAATCAAATACAACTCATCACGGAATTTTCCGCCGTGTTCACCATCAAGCAAATGTGCAAAGCTTTTGCCATCAACGGAATTTGGAACATCAATTCCTACCTTTTCACATAAGGTTGGGAAGATATCATAAAG
The DNA here is from genome assembly GCA_045615405.1 of Candidatus Fimenecus sp. Classification (GTDB taxonomy): domain Bacteria; phylum Bacillota; class Clostridia; order Oscillospirales; family Acutalibacteraceae; genus Fimenecus. The sequence goes on along the minus strand of JAZLET010000009.1, from coordinate 10,064 downwards.
ATAAACATATGCGTCGTTCTGGACGTTTTGTGCAATTTTTGGACCTGCCATAATAAGCGGAATACGAACACCGTGTTCGTAAATATCCTCTTTACCAAGCCAACCGTGTTGACCTACAGCAAGACCATTATCGCCTGTAAACACAATAATCGTATTATCTTCTTCGCCTGATTGATATAACGCGTTAAAAAGTCTGCCAATTTCAAAGTCAAGATGAGTTATCATTGCAAAATATTCTGCAATATGTTGTTTGATTTCTTTTTCGTCACGAGGATATGCAGCAAGATGCTCATCGCGATGAACCATAAGCGGATAATTTGTATCAATAATCTTTTGAAAATTCGGTGGCAATGTAATCTTTTCAGGGTCATACATTTGACGAAATTCATCAGGCATTGTACGAGGGTCGTGAGGTGCTAAATATGCAAGATACATAAAAAATGGTTTATCTTTATTCGCATTTTTATTAAGCAACTCAATTGCTGAATCTGTAAGTAATGTGCTTGAATGTTTTCCCGGGTCAAACTCATCACAATGCTGCTCTTGTGGATGATTATCGTTGTAAAAATCTACTACGAAATTGATTACATTATCATATTTCCCCGTAGGGTCATAGCGACAAGTAGGTACATTCCAATGGTCCCACATTCCGCCAAAGAATATTTTCGCACCTTGAGTAAAGCTTCGCGCATATGCAGGACAACCATTATGCCACTTGCCTAAACCGATAGTTTCATAGCCGTTACTTTTAAAAGTTTCAGCAAGTGTTTTATGTTGTGGTGGAATATTCCCGCCTAATTCTTCAAGATGAAAGGGGTTTCTTCCTGATAAAATCATGGCACGACTCGGCATACAAACAGCACCGCAAGTGCCACCTGCAATATGAGCACGGACAAAGGATGTACCGCGTTTTGCAAGTTTATCAAGATTTGGTGTAATAATTTCATTGTTGCCGAGAGCATGAATAGTGTCAAATCGCTGGTCATCAGTAACAATAAATAAAACATTATATTTTTTGTTCATAAAAATACCACCTGTAAATTGGCAAAAATTCCAAACTATTAAACTAATTATACCACCCACACAACAAAAAGCAACAGTTTTCACACTGTGTATGTAGGCTTTGCTTGACTTGTTTTTTATATTTTGATATAATCGTAAAAAATGACGATGGAGGGTTCTTTATGTCGAAATTATGTTATGTAATTATGCCTTATGGTGGCAATGATGAAACGCTAAAAAAACGCTATAAATCAATTTATAATGCAATAATCAAACCAGCAGCTGAAAGCAAAGGCTATACCGTTATAAGAGAAGACCATGAAGCTAGACAAGGAAATATCGGCGCAAATATTATTAAAAGTTTAGCTGAAGCAGAACTTGTTATTGCAGACCTTTCTCAAAATAACTGGAACGTTGGTTATGAACTTGGTATCAGACATGCTTTAAGCAAAAATGGTTCAATTTTGCTTATTGATGACACAACCCCATTAATGTTTGATATTCAGGGAAATAAAGTTATAAAATATTCATATGAATGGTATGATTGCATTGATGAGACTCAACAACAAATTTTAGATTCAATTGCATATATTGAAAATAATCCAACACATTCCGACAGCCCTGTTCATGATATTTACTCAAGCTTTTCTAAGAAGCTTGTTGATTATCTTACAGATAACAATGATAAGGAAAAGGCAATGATTGCTGAGTTATCTCAAGAGAATGCAAAATTAAAAGAAATTCTTAACAATGCTGGCTTATCGTCAAGTGATACAGCATCTCGTTCAGATATAGCGGCATCCTTCCGTAATGCTATTGGTAGGTCACAACTTTCTGGTGAGAAGGCATTAGTCCATCTTAAAGAAAAATTGAATAATGAAGAAGAGTTTGTGTCTTTCCTTAGTGAAGTTCTCAGTAAAGGATTCTTTACTGAAAGCCAATTTTCAAGCATATATTGGATGTGTCAAGCTCTTAATAATTACTTTGTAACAATTGCCTTTTTGGAAGAAGTAGTTAGAATATATCCTGAAAACGAGGAATTCCTTGGCAGACTTGCTAGAGAATATGCGATGAACTATGAAAATCGCGATAAAGCTGTTTTGGCTGTTAACAAAAATATTGGAGTTAAAAGGGTTGACGGCAAGTTTGTTATTGAACGCAAACTTGTTTCCCACAACCTTCTTGCATCATTTTTTGATGTTTATATAACTTTAAAAAAATACTCTGATATGAAAGAAATTGCGCTCTTATTGTTGGAACATTATCCAAAGCACAGTAGTTTGATTAAAAGAAATATTGTTACTGCTTATAATGGACTAGAAGAGTTTGATATGGCAGAAACTACAGCTCGTGAACTTGTTGAAAATGACCCTTGCGCACTTAACCATTATTCGCTATATAAGGTTTGCCGAATGAAAGACCAGCATGTAAAAGCTTATGAACAAATAGAAACATGTATCCAATATGAACCTGATGACCCTGATTACTGTATTATGATGGCAGGTTTGATTCTTGACACTTCACACATTAGAACCCAAACAGGTGAAATAGTGAAAGTTGCAAAGCAAAAAGCTATAGATGCAGCTATTCCATTTGTTTTTAAGGCTTATGAAAGTGGATATGACATTAATAAATGTCTTACTTTCCTTCAAAATAATTCGCTTGACAGTATTGCAAAAATGCTTATTACTGTTGCTCGCAGTGCGTCAACAAAGGTTCCAAGAGATGAGGAGAAGTTTGACTATTACCCTCTTGATAGCATTTTACGTAAAAAATCATAAAATTTAACCCATATAAAATTAAGCGTTGCATTTGAGATTTATTCTCATTTGCAACGCTTTTATATTTAATTTATGGTTGTGGCAGGACTTATATTTGCAAAATTATTGCCACCTTTAACTATTGTAAAGGTTACTGACGCTTCTACATTCATCATACCCATTCCGCCCATACCATTTGGCATTTGTGGTTGTTCACCATTTGGCATTTCAGGTGGATTTCCCATATTTTCATGTGGTTGTGGTCTTTCACCATTTGGCATTTCAGGACGGGTAAAGTTTTCAGTATCAGTAATATTGCCTGGGAACTGTTGAAAATCACCTTGTTGCATTTCAGGTGGAGTAGTTCCTTCAGGAACTTCATTTTTTTCGCCTTGTGGCATTCCACCTTGCATATTATCATTTTTCATTGCCGACAATTGAGTATCACCTTGCCAAAATGTATAGTCACCAGGGGTAAGCTCATCACCTGCAACTAAAAGATATGTGAAATCATTTGTTGGTGCATATTCACCAATAACTTTGTTTTCAGCATTTTTAAGAGTATAGGTGCTGTCACCAACTTGACGACTTGCAAAACTGAATACCGCATAAGTTTGGTCACCACCAGCAATTCTATCAAGCATGTTGCCAGATGCAACTACCTTACCACCATTGATATAAATTCCCAAATCCGAGTCAATACCAGCGTCACCGCTTGTAGCACACGCTTGTGAAATTACAGTGCCGCCATTGATTACAATCCAACCGTTAGAGTCAATACCATCGCCCTCGCCAGTTTTTCCGTCGCAAAGAATGTTCAATGTGCCGCCATTTACAGTTGTTACTGATACATTGTCTTCGTTTGTGTTTATACCATCATTACCTGATGTAATATTGATATTACCGCCATTAATTGTAAGGTGCAACTCGCTATCAAGACCTTCATTTTCCGCTTTAATATTAAGAATTCCGTTGCCTTTTTCTCCGCCATTTATGTTCATTGTCTTCTTTGAGTAAAAGGCTGCATCATATTTGTGAAGCTTTTTGCTATCAGTAACTTCAGTGCCATCTTCATTTAATTCATAAGATTTATAAATTTTCGCAACATAAGAGCCGCTAATGTTGTTTTCAGTATCATCCGCAATAATTACATTAGCACCTGCGTTTTTGGTGTCAACATCTTTTGCGGCAGTTTCTTCATCAGCAATACCACATTCATATACATTGTAGAAAATAACCGCAGGAGCAACCGTGCAGGTAATATCAACATCGTTAAGAATAAGTGTAACTACTGCTTCAGGATTTTCTTCAGCATCTTCACCAAGGTCAACTGCAATTTGCCCTGCCGAAAGCTCACCACTTAACACATATCTGCCTGGCTTTGTAATGTGTACAACTGTATGAGCATTCGCCTCGCTTTGCTGGTGCTCATCTTCTTTTGTGCCTTCGCCGTAAGTGAAGTCCTGTCCAGCAAGATAAAACACAATGTCATTTGCTGTGTAAACAGCTTGTGTATTATCGTTTGTTGCTGTTTTACCGTCAACAGTGATTTTGTTATCAGACAATTTTATTTGTGTACCCTCAATTTTTGGTGCAGTAAGACTACAGCCAGTAAATAAAAGAGTAATCACTAATATACACGCTAATATTTTTTTCATTATTTTAACACCTTTCCATTTGGTTAATTACATTGTACATTATTGTTCCAAAATTTGTCAGTGAAATTACAAAAAAATTAATAAATTGTAAATATTGATGAGGATTATCAAAATACCATTTCGTATTTGCAATTTATTAAATTTGTGCTATAATTTGAATAATATTGTTATACATACAAAATGTGGTTTAATTAGTAGGAGTAAAAGGGAGGAATACTGTTGAAAAAAATATGTAATAAATTTTGGAAAAATCTTAATGATGCACACGTGTGTATGGACGAGCTTGTAGTTCTACCTGAATGCGGTGACTGTGGCTTTGTTGAGTATTTTGACTATAAGGCTGAAAGAGTTATTAAAGAAAAGAAAATTTTCGCCTCGTTTGAAAAAGAAAATAAATTAATGTTAGAGTATCCTGAACCGGATTGTAACGAGCCTAATGTTATAGAAAGATTTTTTGAATCACCATTTATCGTGGCTAAGAATCACACCTTTGAAGGTGTGTTTGCGATTGATATATCAAACTATATCAATGACCTTGAGCACGACCGTTTTCAAAATTTACTTGCATATATAAAGGCTAATCCTCTTCCGGTTTATCTTCTTATGCTTTATTCGGATGACGAAAATGTAATAAATAGAGTTTATACAAAGCTTTTGTATCATATGGATATTGTTAAAACGGTTTTACCTATACCAACACAAAAACAGTTGCTAAATTATACTATTGAAAACCTTGAAAGAATGTTTGGTGAAATATCTTTAGAAATAAAGGAATATTTTGTTGATTATTATGCTAAAAACACTGTTGGCTATGATACGGCAGATTATCTTATTCGTTACTTGAAATTGTCAGGTTTTCGTGGAGAATTAAAAGAAATTGAGGATGTTTTTAAAAGCTTAGAAAGAAAATCATCAGCAAATTATCATCCAATAGGCTTTTAAATTAAGGAGAAAATATGAGTAGATTAACATTACCTTATTATTGCACAAGAGGTGGTTCAAAATTTGAAACCACTGATAGCTTTTTAAATGCTTCAACAATAGTAGATACCAATGTGGATTCACTTAAAAATGTAGGTATTCCATTAGCACAAATTGATTACGATACATATGCAACAAGTAGTGAAGAAAAGCATTGCTTTGTTATTGGCGAAACTGGATGTGGTAAAACTCGTCGTGTTATTTTACCAAGTATTCGTCTTATGGCAAAAAGCGGTGAATCTATGGTTATATCCGACCCTAAAGGTGAGTTGTATCGCTATACTGCTGATTCGCTAAGAAAAAAAGGTTATACTGTAAATATAATTAATTTTAGAAATCCACGCTGTGGTGAAAGATGGAATCCTCTTGGTGCAATTGAAAAATTGTATAGAACAGGAACAGTTGAAGATAGAGATAAAGCGTTTTTGTTGCTAAATGACCTTGTATCAATTTTGTCATCAAAATTTACAGACGCAAGGGATGCTTATTGGTCATCATCAGCTGAAGACCTTTTTAGGGGCGTAGCTATGATTATTTTAGAGTATGGTAAAGAGGGTGACCTTACCTTTGAAAATGTGTTTGTAACAGGTAAAAGAATTAGTCAGGTGTTTGCACCGTCAAGCATTGGCGTAGCAGATTCAAAGGTAAGACGCTTCATTGATGGGTTACCTGAGGAATCAAATATCAAGCAAAATTTGTTGTCAATTATTAGAAATGGAAAAGATACACGTGAATGTATTTTATCATTTTTCAGGTCATTGATTTCTGACTTTTGTAATCAAGAATTGTTAAATGATATGCTTTCTAAAACTGAAGTTGATATTGAAAGCCTTGGTGTAAAACCAACAGCGTTGTTTATTGTTTTGCCGGATGATACCGATTCAATGTATGCTATAGCAACCTGTCTTGTAAAACAAATTTATTCTTGTCTTATAAGTCTTGCCGATAGTCAAAAAAATGGTGAGTTACCAAACAAGGTTACATTCCTTTTAGACGAATTTGCAAACTTTGTAAAAATCCCTACAATGCACTCTATGTTGACAGCTGCCCGTAGCCGTAAAATACGCTTTGTTCTTGTGTGCCAAAGTATGGAACAGCTTATAGAAAAATATCAAGAGTCCGGTATGGAAATTTTGCTTTCAAACTGTAGAGTATGGCTTTATATGAGTTGTCGTAATCTTCCGTTTTTACGTCGTTTAGAAGAACTTGCAGGAAACTATACAAGCCCATATACAGGGGAAAAATGTCCGTTAGTTGATATTGGTACCTTGCAACATTTTAAAATGGGACAGGTGCTTGTTTTCAATGACCGTTGTCGTCCGTTGCTTGGCTATCTTGACGATTATTCTAAGTATGACTTTGGTGCTGAGGGAATAGGTAAGATTGTTGAAATGCCTAAACCACGCCCTATTATTAAAAGAAAATTATTTCCTATACAAAAGATTGCTGAAATATTTGCCGAATAAAGCTTGTAAGGGAATGGATGTGTTTATATGAAAATTTCAACTGAAATAGATTCAATTGCATTATGTATCGGTGAAGAAAAGGCTGTAGACCTTGTTGCAAAAACAGGATTTGACGCTTGGGATTTCTCAATGTTTCAAATGTGTGAAAAGCAAAATGGTGTTTTGGTGCCAACTAACCATCCATTAGCACAAAGTAATTATCTTGCATTTGCGCGAAAACTTAAACAAATCGGATGCGATAACGGAATCGTTTGTAATCAGTCACACGCACCGTTTCCAAGCTCACCAAAAAGCATAGACTATCTTAAACGTGCTTTGGAGTGTACTGCCGAGGCAGGGGGCAAGATTTGTGTAATCCACCCTATGAATAACGGCACACCGCAAGAAAATGCCGAAATGTATTATGAGCTTTTGCCATTTGCAAAGGAATGTGGTGTTAAAATTGCAACCGAAAATATGTGGAATTGGTTGCCAGATGCACAACATTCATCATTTGCTGCTTGCGCTACACCTGAGAGCTTTAATGCCCACCTTGACGCAGTAAATGATGATTTCCTTGTTGCTTGTCTTGATATAGGTCACGCCGAAATGAAAGGTAGTAATACAACTGCAGTAGAAATGATAAAAGCTTTAGGTAACCGCCTTAAAGCGTTACATATTCACGATAACGACAAATTGCACGATTCTCATCAACCACCATTTACAATGAATATAGATTTCGCGCCAATTGTAAAAGCGTTAAAAGAAATTAACTATGACGGCTATTTTACTCTTGAAGCAAGTTATTATATTGAAAATTTAAAAAATCCAGATGTACCTGAATGTGTAAAAGTGCTTTATGAATCAGCAACACGACTTGCCGATATGTTTGATAATATGTAAAACAAAAACGACCCTGCAACCTGCAAGGTCGTTAATTTTTGCAATTTTTTAATTACTTTAAGATTTCACCAACATTTTCTAAAATATATTTAGGGCGATATGGGAATTTGTCAATATCTTCCATAGATGTAACACCGCTTAGTACAAGCACTGTGTCAACGTTTGATTCAATACCTGCAATAATGTCAGTGTCCATTCTATCACCGATAAAGGCAATTTCTTCACTGTGGCAGTCTAACTTACGAAGTCCGTGACGAAGCATAAGTGGATTAGGTTTGCCAACGAAATACGCCTTTTTGCCTGTCGCAATCTCAATAGGAGCAATAAGCGACCCTGTTGCAGGCATAATGCCTTTTTCGGTAGGACCAGTAATGTCAGGATTTGTGCCGATAAGCTTCGCGCCTTTAAGTACCAATTCAATAGCTTTTTCAATCTTTTCAAAATTGTATGTTCTTGTTTCACCAACAACTACATAGTCAGGGTTTACATCATTCATATAAATGCCTTGGTCATAAAGTGCCTTTGTAAGTGCTGCTTCACCAATAACATAAGCGGTGCAACCTGGCTTTTGACTACTTAAAAATGCTGCAGTAGCCATAGCACTTGTATAAAAATGGTCTGCCGAAACCTTAAGTCCCATTCTTTCAAGCTTCATACTTAATTCATGAGGTGTCTTTTCTGGGCTGTTTGTCAAAAATACAAATTTTTTGTCGTTGTCTATCATCCAGTTTACAAAATCAACAACACCGGGGAGTACCTTGTTACCGTGATATATAACTCCGTCCATATCACTTATAAATCCCTTTTTGTTTAAAAGATTATTCATAAATTACCTCTCTATTCAATTACAACACAAACATCAGTTAATGTTTTTCTTACTTTATCTCTTGGTTTTTCATCTGCGGAATATCCTGTAGCAATAACAAGGCGGATTTTATCGTTTATGCCGAAATATTCGCGAACCTTTTCTTCTTCAACCATACCAATAATGCAAGTGCCAAGACCTAAATCGGCTGCTTGCAAGCAATAATGAGCAACTGAAAGACCAATATCATTTTCCGCCCATTTTTGACTGTTTCTAACTCTTTCTTGTACAAAGGATTTAAGAGTTGCTTCTTGCTCGGTAACAATAGCAAATGCAGGACAATTTTGCACAAATTTATTTGCCCCGTTTGGTTGAATACAATCTCTTATTTTTCCCGCATTCTCACCACCATTTATAATGTAGTATTTCCAAGGCTGTGAGTTACAAGCGGAAGGTGAGAGTCTTGCCGCGTCAACACATTTCATAAGTAATTCAGTGCTAACTGGCTCGCCATTATAATTTCTACAGCTTTCACGCTTTAAAATAAGTTCACTAAACATATATAATATCTCCTAAATCTTGTTACAATAATTATATACCAAAATATATTTTCATTCAACAATTTCTTATAGACTTTTTAGTTTTAATTTGTTAAAATATCTTTAGGAGTGATTTTATGGCACATCTTTCTCTTGATAAAAACTGTTTTTTAATGACCGAGCTATATGAACTTACAATGGCAAACGGCCTTTATATGAGTGGCAAGGCGAACGAAATTGCATATTTTGACTTGTTCTTTAGAAAGGTTCCTGATAATGGCGGGTTCGCAATCTTCTCAGGACTTTCACGAATAGTTGAACTTATTAAAAATATTAGTTTTTCCGAGCCTGATTTAGAATACCTTTCATCAATAGGACTTTGTGATGGGTTTGTTGATTATTTAAGAAATTTTAAATTTGAGTGTGATATTTGGTCAGTTCCTGAAGGAACACCGGTATTTCCTAATGAGCCAGTAATTAAAGTTCGCGGACCTATTGTTCAAGCACAGCTTATTGAAACATTGTTGCTTGTTTGTATGAATCACCAAAGCCTTATTGCCACAAAAGCTAATAGGCTTGTCCGCGCCGCAAAGGGTACGGCTGTTGCAGAGTTTGGTACTCGTCGTTCAATCGGTTATGATTCCGCGTTTTATGGCTCTCGTGCTGCCTATATTGGTGGTTGTGTTGGCACTTCAGGTGTTGTGCAAGGTAAAGAGTTTGGAATCCCCACAATGAATGCTATGATTCATAGCTGGGTGCAAATGTTTGACTCTGAATATGACGCTTTTTGCGAATATGCAAAACAGTATCCTGATAATTGTTCGCTTGTGGTTGATACTTATGACACAATCAAAAGTGGTATTCCTAATGCAATCCGTGCGTTTGATGATGTGCTTAAGCCTATGGGTAAACGCCCTGTAAGTATTCGTATTGACTCAGGTGATATCACATATCTTTCTAAAAAAGCAAGA
>JAZLET010000008.1:0-4134 GCA_045615405.1 Candidatus Fimenecus sp. | reverse complement strand
AACGCGTACATTTGGTGCACCACAAACAACATCTACTAACTCAGCTTCACCAATATCAACTTTAAGAAGGTGGAGCTTTTCTGATTTTGGATGGTCCTCTATAGACTTAATTTCAGCAACAACAATGCCACTAAAATCGCTACCTTTTAAGAAAATTTCATTTTCTACTTCAGCAGTTGAAAGTGAAAATTTACGGATTAACTCCATTTTGTCAAGACCTGAAAGGTCAACGAAATCACTAATCCAGTTCATTGATAAAAACATAATATAACTCCTCCTTCTTTAATTTTCGTCATCGGTGAACTGTGTAAGCACTTTAAGTGAACCACTGTTCAAATCACGAATATCTTTAACGCCATATTTCATCATTGCAAGACGTGTAAGACCAAGACCAAATGCAAAGCCTGTATATTCTTCAGGGTCAATTTCACCCGCTTTAAGCACTTCAGGGTGAATCATACCGCATGGGCAAAGCTCAAGCCAACCACTGTGCTTACATGAAGGACAACCCTCACCGTCACAAATAAGACAGCTAATATCAAGCTCAAAGCCTGGCTCAACGAATGGGAAGAAGCCCGGACGAAGTCTTACCTTAATATCTTGACGGAATACTTCTGAAAGCATTGTTTTCATAAAGTAAATAAGGTTTGAAATTGAAATGTCCTTGTCAACCATAACGCCTTCCATTTGGAAGAAGGTGTTTTCGTGACAAGCATCAGTAGCCTCATTTCTAAAGCAACGACCAGGGAAAATTGCTTTAATTGGCATACCATCATTAATAAGAGCATCCTTGTACTTTTTATAAATAGCATTTTGTGCTGCAGATGTGTGTGATTTAAGCAACTGACCATTTTCTAAATAATATGTGTCTTGCATATCACGTGCAGGGTGGTCTTTTGGAATGTTAAGTGCTTCAAAGCATTCATAGTCAGTAACAATTTCGGAATAGTCTTCAATGTTAAAGCCCATTGAACGGAAAACACTTTCACATTGACGCTGTACAAGCGTAATTGGATGATATGAACCACGAGTTAAGTTTGCAGGAACTGAAATATCAAAAATAGGTGTGCCTTCAATTTCCTTCTTTAATTCTAACTCTTTAAGCTCAGCGCTCTTTTCAGCAATTTTTTGCTCAACAAATGCGCGAACCTCGTTCACAATTTGACCTATAATTGGTCTTTCTTCAGCTGAAAGTGAGCCCATCATTTTAAGCATAGATGTAAGCTCGCCCTTTTTACCAAGAACTTGAACTCTAAAGTTTTCAAGCTCCGCTTGCTCAGTAATTGTACTGAGCTCCGCCTCCGCTTTAACGCGAATAGCCTCAAGTTTTTCTCTCATTTTGTCTTCCTCACTTTGTTTTATAATCGGAAATAGGGAATAGAATAAAAAAATCCCACACTCAAAAAGAGCATGGGACGAATAAAATCCGCGGTACCACCCAAATTTTAGCAAAAAGCTAACACTTTCCGTGTTCAATAACGAGAACAAACCGTCATTACCTACTGTTGTTTCAATAATGCCACTCCAAAGGGAACTTCAATTAAACTTTCAACTTATGTGCTTTCAGCCAAGGCACAATTCTCTGTTAAGTGTACTCACTTAATTTACTTTCTTTTTCACTGTGTTTCAATATCTTATGTATTATAACAAAAGTATAAATTTAAGTCAAGCAGAAATTTGTTTCTTTTTTCGCAATGCTGCGTGGCTTTCGGCTCGTGGTATACACGATACAACTTCGCCTCCGCCACATTGTCTTGCAAAAAAATAAATCAAATTTGTTGAAACTTAAATTTATAAACAAAAACGACGAGAGAACGAATTCTCTCGCCGTTAATTCAAGATTACAAATTATGCGTTTTCACGTCTTCTCTTTGTAACAAAGATTGTTGCAACTACTACTGCAATAAGAGCAAGTGAAATTGCTGCGACAATTATATAATATAATGTAGGATTGCTACGGAATGTGTCAGGGATATTACCAAGTGCATTATCCTTGTCAGTGTCATCTTCTTCAGTTGAACTATCACCTAAGCCGCCTTCATTTGAAAGGTCCTTTGTAATAGCAAAGCTGTCAATTCTATCTTCACTACCGTCAGCGTTTACTGTATATGAATCAAAGTAAAGGTTACCACCATCAATTTGAATGTATGAGTATGATGGAACATCAAGTGAAATAACTGCTTCACCCTCTGGGAATGCTTCTGCAGTTTCTTCAGCTGCCTTTGGCTCATAATGCTTGCAACCTGCAGTACCATTGATTGAATATATTGTACCGTCAGGATTAATCTTTGCAGTGTATTCAAGACCGTTATATTCAACTGTTGTTGTTTCAGTTTCAACAACCTCATTGTTGTTCATAACATCAGTACGCATATAAACGTGGTCATGACCTTGGAATACAATGTCAATGCCGAGTTCAGGCATAAGAGTTTGAAGCTGTGCACGAATTGCAGCAACGTCGTCATCATCAAAGTGTGAGCCGTTTGAATATGGTGCTTTATGAAGTGCAACAAACTTCCAATCTTTGTCGCTTGCATTCATATCATCAGTAAGCCATTGAATTTGAGCATCTGAAAGACCATTACTATCATTCAAGTCATTTGAGTTAAGCACTGCAACGTGAGCGTTGTTGTAATCAAATGAGTAGTAAACACCAGTTGTTGTATCTTGGTCAGGAAGATTTGAATAAACAAAGTTGTTAACTTGAGCATTATCGCCACGTTCTTCGTGATTACCTGATGCACTCATAAGAGCGGTGTCCATAAGATTATCAGTTGCTGAGTTAAACATTCTCTTCCACTCAACAAAGTCGTTACCATTGTCAACCATATCGCCTGTTGAAAGAATGAATCCTGCATCGCTGTGATTTGTGAATGCTGTGTCAAGAGTTAATGCCCAGTTTTCAGCGTATTGCTTTTCAGTAACTGATTGAGGGTCAGTCATGTGGAAGAAACTGAATGCATTTGTGTTGTCAGCAGTATCAATAACACCAATTTCGCTCCACCAACCACGGTCAGCATTACCAACACGGTAGCAGTATTTTTTGCCTGCTTCAAGACCTGTGATTTCAATAGTATGACGATTAACCTTCATCTTGTGAGTAATAATACCGATAAAGCTTAAGTCAATAGCATAATATTCTCTTTCAGCATCAATTTCACAGTCAGTGTCAATGTTTGCTTTAACTGTTGTGCCCTTGCTGAAATCAGGATTTGATGAATAAGGAACAATTTGAATATCAGTATCAGTAAGACTATATTTTGTGAAGTAGCTGATGTTTCTTGTTGTAGCAGCATCTTCACCAAATGTTACAGCAATGTGAGAAGGAAGACGAAGATTGTCTTGTGAAAGTGGAACAGCAACTTTACCAGTGTAAGAAACTGTACCATCAAAGTCTTTCATATAGCCAGGGTTTTCGTCATGAGTAAGGTCTTTAAGAATTCTATAGAACTCACCGTCAATAACATCATACTGGCTTTGTGTAAGGTATTCATCAAGTGCTGAGTAAACAACATCTGAAAGTGTGTCACCGCCAACAATACCTGTAATAAGGATGATTGAGATAATGTCGCTTACACCGATTTCAGGGAATCCGTTTGTACCAAGCATACTATCAATAATACCTGTAAGCTGAGCAACAAGCTCACCATTTTCACTATTAATACCCAAAGAAACAGGGTCAATCTTAATATCTTTAAGAAGTGTGTTTTGAAGAAGGTCGTTAAGAACAACATCAAGAAGTGTGTCAACAATTACTTCAGCGTTTTGGTTGTTATAGAAACGGTTAAGAGCGCTTTGAAGGAATTTGTCGTTTTTAGGGTCTTCGTTGTTTGTGTAGTGATATGCAAGAACAGTTGATGCAAGGTCACCAAGTGTACCTTTATTTCCTGTGCTGCCAAATCCAAGAGTATCTTTGAATACTGTGCAAGGATAGTCAGAAACTTCAATTGCAAGAAGTTTGTCAAGCATTGGTTCAAGAGTAGCTAAGGTTTTATCAGGGTCTTGAAGATATGCTTTTTCAAGTTGAGCACAAAGTGAATAGAGAAGTGCTTTGGCAGCAGCATCACCAAGGTTGCCAAGAATGTCACCAATCATTTCGTTTTCAACAAGACCTGCAAGAAGTTCTTTTATACC
>JAZLET010000007.1:0-5025 GCA_045615405.1 Candidatus Fimenecus sp. | reverse complement strand
GATATTTTCAAAACTATTTTTGAAGAAGCATTTGATTTTCAAGCTATATTTGGTGGGTTCAGTGGCTCTTGTGTAATTTACGGAATTAAACGTGGTCTTTTCAGTAATGAGGCAGGTGTGGGCTCTGCACCAAATGCATCAGCATCGGCTGAGGTTAATCATCCTGTAAAACAAGGTCTTGTTCAGGTACTTTCAGTGTTTATTGATACAATTCTTATTTGTTCAGCAACTGCATTTATGTGTATGAGTTCAGGTGTTGAGCCGTCTTCTAAACTTTCAGGCGCACCTTATGTTCAGGCAGCACTTACACAAACTCTCGGTAAATTCGGACCAATTTTTATAACAGTTTTAATGATTTTATTTGCATTCACAACTCTTATCGGCAACCTTTTCTATGTTGATAAATGTATTTACCATATATTCGGCAAAAAGCCAGGCAAGGCATTTATGAGCATTTATTATATAATTGCATCAGTAGTCATTTTTATTGGTGCAGGGCTTAGCGCTGACTTGCTATGGGATATTGCTGATGTCACAATGGGTGCAATGACAATTATAAATATGCCTGTAATTATGGTCCTTGGTAAATATGTTTTTAGAGCGTTAAAGGATTATGAAGTTCAACGAAAAAATGGAATTGAACCTGTTTTTAGAGCAGAACACATTGATTTACCACACAAAACTGATTATTGGAATTAGTACATATAAATCACTCTATGCATAAACTGTATAGAGTGATTTTTTATGCGAAGTTTTGAATATAATAGAAACAACGCTGTTGAATATGCAAAAAGATGGGCGTTGTCAAGAAATCCACAATATTTTGATTTTCATGGAATTGGTGGAGATTGTACTAATTTTGCATCACAATGTATTTATGCAGGTGCAGGGGTAATGAATTATACACGTGATTACGGTTGGTATTATATTTCACCTGATGACCGTTCAGCTGCGTGGTCAGGTGTTGAGTATTTATATAGATTTTTAACAACTAATGAGAGTGTAGGACCCGTTGGTAGAGATGCTGATTTAAGCGAAATACAGTTAGGGGATGTTATCTTTTTAAATAATGGTCAAAGACTTTATCATACACTTGTTGTCACAGGATTTGATACTGATGGCGAAATACTGATTTGTGCCCATACAAATGATTCATATATGCGAAGACTTGACAGTTATAGATATAATTCAGCATTTCCGGTGCATATTGAATATGTTAATACTTGGTAAAAGAAAAAGGATTGGCAAAACCAATCCTTTTTAATGTTATATTTGCTCTAAAATATAATTTTTAACATCTTCTAATTTGCTTTCTTTCCATTTACCTTCTTCTGCTTTTTCGGCTAATGGACAAATTATATAAAAATCAAGAGTTTCGCCCGGTACGCGGCCTGTTCTTAATGGTTCAGCAAAATGTTCTTTCCACTTTTCTTCACTTGCATCTTTGAATTCTTCAGGCTTTAAATAGGTCATTTGTCGCTTTGTTGCAGCAATAAGCATCTTTGCTGATAAAGGCGCTAAAAGATTGTATTCGTCCTCCTGAACGTCAACAAATATGCGTGGAAGCTCATCTTTAACAATCTTTTCTTCATCGCGAACAATTTTAAGTCCCATTGGCTCATAAGTGAACTCATTTTCAGTAAAATTTAATTTAACTATTAAACCAATATCAGTATTGAACTGTGAACGCTGATAATCAGTATCAAAAATGAAATTACCAAGTGAATAGAAAATAATCTTATCTCCAACAGTTTCATAATTCATAGGCACGTGTGGATGGTGCGCAACAACAATATCAGCCCCCATTTCCAAATACTTGTGGTATCTTTCACGAGTGTAAGGTGAAGGGAGTGGAGTGAATTCTTCACCCGCATGAGCAACAACAATACACCAACGACAAGTCTTTTTAATGTCATTAATGGATTTTTGAATTTTGTCAAGGTCACTCCAACTATAACAACCAGGTTTGTCAAGGTCAGCCTTGCGACAAGCGCGCTGATAACCAACACCAAACATACCAATTCCGCCGGCTTCGTTAAGAATAACAGGTTTTCTTGCCTCGTTAATATTCATTCCTGCACCGATAGTCTGCACATTGTTTTCTTTTGCGATTTTTAATGTGCTTTCAATACCATAAGCACCAGCATCCATAATATGATTGTTGCAAATATTCCATATATCAGATTTCATATTTTTAAGCACTTTTACAGCTTTTGGGTCAATTGTATGCAATAACTGTTGAACACCACTTTGAGTTGTGTTTTGTTCAGCAATAGCAATAGGACCTTCAACATTAGTTATAACATGGTCAGCACTATGAAGAAATTGGAGAATTTCTTTTGATATTAAATTTTCATCATCCCATTTACCGTACATATATCGGTCAAAACCAATATCACCGGTAAAAACTAAAGAAGTAGTTTCTTTCATTGAGATAATTCCTTTCAAAAAAATCCCGACAAATTGCCGGGATTTTGATTTGGTGCGGGTAGCAGGGGTCGAACCTGTACACCTCTCGGCACAAGATCCTAAATCTTGCGTGTCTGCCAATTCCACCATACCCGCGAATACTTTGTAATTATAACAAATATTTTTTCAAAATTCAATAGACAAATTCGTTATAATGTTATAAAATATATATAATTATTATGCCATAATAGGCTTATATTTAGTTGGAGGTATAAATTATGGGATTTATGAAAACTCGTTGGACTGATAAGGTTGATAGAAATAATCCGTTGCCTGAATATCCACGACCACAGATGGAGCGTAGTGATTGGATGTCACTTAACGGTGTTTATGATTATGCAATAAAAGGTGCAAATTGTGAATGGGCTGAAGATTACGATGGTGAAATCGTAGTTCCTTTTGCTGTTGAATGTATGCTTTCAGGCGTTCAAAAGCCATTGCTCCCAAGTCAACGTCTTTGGTACAAAAAGACATTTACTATTCCTGAAAATATGAAAGGAAAGAATATTCTTCTTAATTTTGCTGCAGTTGACTGGCAGTGTAAAGTTTATGTAAATAAATCACTTGCAGGTACTCATACAGGCGGTTACGCAACATTTACACTTGACATTACAAGCTTACTTAATGATGGCGAAAATGAACTTGTAGTTTGCGTTTATGACCCAACTGAAAAGGGTTGGCAGCAACGTGGTAAACAGGTTATTGATACTCACGGCTTTTGGTATGTTGCAACCTCAGGTATTTGGCAAAGTGTATGGCTTGAGGCAGCTGATGCTTGTCATATTACAAAGCTTCGTATGATTCCTGATATTGATGAGAAATCACTTAAAATAAAAACTTTTGCAACTGAAGAGCATTGTGATGTTAAGGTTACTGTTTTTGATGGTGAAACAGTTGTGTCTGAAAACACAATTTCTATGGATGATGAAATTAAGTTCCAAGATATAAAACTTTGGTCACCTGAAAAGCCGTTCCTTTATGACCTTAAAATTGAACTTATTAAAGATAGTAAAACTGTTGATACAGTTAAGAGTTATATTGGTATGCGAAAGTTCTCAATGGAGAAAGATAATTATGGTATTCCAAGATTTTTCCTTAACAATGAGCCATACTTTCAAAAAGGTCTTCTTGACCAAGGTTATTGGTCAGATGGTGGTATGACTCCTCCAACTGATGAAGCTATGATTTATGACATTGAAACAATGAAGAGATTAGGGTTCAATATGCTTCGTAAACACATTAAGGTTGAGCTTGACCGTTGGTATTATCACTGTGACCGTCTTGGTATGCTTGTATGGCAAGATATGGTTAGTGGCGGTGAATATATAGGTCAATTTCTCGCAGGTGTTACACCATTCTTTGGTATTAATGTTAAAGACGACAAATACAAGGCATTTAAGCGTGGAGAAAAGAAATGGCGTGATGAATTTAAGCGCGAGCTTAACGAAATGCTTAATCAGTTGTTTAACCACACTTGTATTTCAGTTTGGGTGCCATTTAATGAGGGATGGGGACAGTTTGACTCAGTGCAAATTGCTACAAGTGTAAAGAATTTTGACCCTACAAGACTTGTTGACCATGCTAGTGGTTGGCACGACCAAGGTGCTGGTGATTTTAACAGTATGCATAGATATGTTGTTCCTGTTACTGGTCGTAAAAATGATGGTAGAATCTTTGTTGTTTCTGAATATGGTGGTTATAGTAGAATTGTTAGTGACCATACTTGGGATGAATCTAAGAGCTTTGGCTATATGATGTATAAAACTAAAGCATCACTTACAAAGGCATATAAGAATCTTCACGAAAAACAGATTATTCCACTTATTGATAAAGGTCTTAGTGCAACTGTATATACTCAAGTAAGTGACGTTGAAAATGAAGTTAATGGTATTTTAACATATGACCGTGAGCATATTAAGATTGATGAAGATGTTCTTATTGATATCAACAATAAACTCACAATAATGAAATGATTATGAAAAGTAATAAGCAAAAATTAAGAATACTTTACATTGCTGATATTCTTGCAAGTAAATCTGACGAAGACCATTTGTTGTCTGCTAACGATATAATTCGCTATCTTAATGATGACTATGGTATTGAGTGTGAAAGAAAAACTGTGTATGATTGCATTGAATGTCTTAATGATTATGGCTATGAAATTATTAAATCATCGTCTCCACGCGGTTACTTTATGGTGCCATATCATTTTGAAACAGCTGAATTAAGACTTCTTATTGATGCTGTACAATCGGCAAACTTTATTTCAGCAAAAAAGACCAAAGCTCTTCTTAAAAAGTTTTCAAAATTTGCAAGTGATTATCAATACAAACGACTTGAAAAACAAGTTTATATTGATAATAGAAATAAGTGTTTTAATGAAAATCTTTTTTATAACATTGATATTTTGAACACTGCAATTTTGCAAAAACATCAGGTAGAGGTTGTTTATAGACGTCGCAAAGTTGTTGAAGAAAATTGCGCTCAATATGAAGAAAAGTCTATGACAATTAACCCATATGCACTCATTTGGGCGGATGACCATTATTATCTTGT
>JAZLET010000006.1:0-17518 GCA_045615405.1 Candidatus Fimenecus sp. | reverse complement strand
CAATTTAACTTTCATAAGATATAATAGAAAAGCTGTTAAGAACAGTATGCTGGTGTGGCGAAATCGGCAGACGCAAGGGACTTAAAATCCCTCGGTAGCAATACCGTACCGGTTCAAGTCCGGTCACCAGCACCAAAAAAGAGAGTTCACCTTTTGTGAGCTCTCTATTTTTTTATATTATTAAGATAAAAATTAAACGGTGAGATTGCTCTCACCGTTTTTGTTTAGTTTACTTTATAAATGTTTACTTCGTATGGGCGGAGTCTTTCTTTTGGCTCGTCATAATTTGAAAGCAAGCACTTACCACCTGTTGGGTTTGGTCTATCAATAGTGTTTTCAGTAAGATTCATTTCTATATAAATCTTAGCATCGGCACTTTCTCTATAAAGACAAAACGTTTTATCATTGGTCTTAAGTGGCTTAAAGTCACCATAAACAAGAGTTGATTTATATTCTTTACGGAGTGCCATAAGTGCTTTATAGTAGTTATATGGGCTGTTTTCATCAGCCATTTGTGTTGTTGCATTACATTCAGCGTAATCACCGTTAAGACGAATCCAAGGTGTGCCTGTTGTGAATCCTGCATTTTCGCTGTCATCCCAACACATTGGAGTTCTTGAGTGGTCACGGCTACCTGCCATAATTGTTGCCCAAGCTTCTTCAGGTGTTTTGCCTTTTTCAAGCATTTCAGCATACTTATTGATTGACTCAACGTCACGAAGTTCAC
Source organism: Candidatus Fimenecus sp. (assembly GCA_045615405.1). Classification (GTDB taxonomy): domain Bacteria; phylum Bacillota; class Clostridia; order Oscillospirales; family Acutalibacteraceae; genus Fimenecus. The sequence continues at coordinate 16,791 of JAZLET010000006.1, read as the reverse complement.
TCATATCGTTGAAGTCACAGTTCATCATACCAAGTTCTTCACCCTGGAAGATGTATGGTGTGCCACGACCTGTAAGAAGTGTTGCACCTATAAGTTTTGAAAGTGGATTTCTAAATTGTGGGTCTGGGTTAACCTTTGAAACCATTCTTGGGTTGTCGTGATTTTCAATAACAAGTGTTGGCCAAGATGAGCCATAAAGTGAAAGCTGATACTTTGTAAACATCTCTTTTAAGTATTTAAGGTCATACTTATAGTCGTCCCATCTTTGCTTACCACGTGCTTCAAGTTGGTCAAACAAGAATGTTTCACGGATTTCTTCACGAGAATCGTCAACAAGGTATTTTGCCATTTCAACGCCAATACCACCTGTTTCACCTACACAAAATGATTCAGGGAATTTCTTAAATGAATTTTCATTAAGCTCGTGAAGATATTCATGAAGATGTGGTCCCCAGAAGTAATGCTCACCACCGTAGCCGATAAATTCGCCAACAAGTGGATTACCATCAGGAAGTCCTTCAACTTTAGAGATAAGGTTAATAACGTCCATACGGAAACCGTCAACACCTTTTTGGAGCCACCAGCACACCATTTCGGCAACTTCTTTACGCATATCAGGGTTTTCCCAGTTTAAATCCATTTGTTTCTTAGAGAAAATATGCATTGCCCACTCATCAAGTTCAGGGTAATAATTCCAAGCACTACCTGAGAAAACTGAGGTCCAGTTATTTGGTGGAATACCCTCACCCTTACCTTTGCGGAAGATATAATAATCTTTATATTTTTCGTCACCAGCCAATGCTTTTTGGAACCATTCGTGCTCATCAGATGTATGGTTAACAACAAGGTCCATAACAAGCTTCATACCGCGTTTGTGGATTTCACTGAGCATTTGGTCAAAGTCTTCCATTGTACCAAATTCGGTCATAATCTTGCGGTAATCACGAATATCGTAGCCCATATCATCATTAGGTGAATCGTAAATAGGACTAAGCCACAATACATCAACGCCTAAATCTTTAAGATAGTCAAGCTTTGAGATAATACCCTGTAAGTCACCGATACCATCTCCGTTAGAATCCATAAATGAACGAGGATAAATTTGGTAAATAACTGATTCTTTCCACCATTTTGGGTCTACCTCATCTTTAGTAACCACCATTTCAGGTGTATAGCTTAAAAGATTGCAAAGATGTTCAATGGTTTCCATTGGCATTTTGTCACCTAAAATCTTTGGAAGCATTGAAAGTTTCATTTTTCCAACAATAGGGTTATGAATAACACCTGCAGGAATACCTGCGTGATAAGCGACCATTTCAATAAGGTCATTACCGACAGGAGTTGCAAGTACTTCTTTAAGCGTACTTTTTGGTGTGATTTTCATTAAAAATCATCCTTTCTATTTCGTAAAAATCCCCACTATGCGAACATAGTGGGAATATTTTTATGCCATTGGTTTTCTTTTTGCTGAAAAGTTTTTATCAACCGGTTTCTTGAAAAGAAGATGGTCATATTCAGGAAGCCAGTCATCACCAACAGTAATATTTCTAAGTTCTTCTTCACTATGAGCAAGATTAACTACATCAACGCCTTTAATTTGGTCGTCTTCTTTATAGCAAGTATCCCAAAATGCATGGTGACCAAGATAAGTAACGCTTGCTGGAATATACACATACTGTAAATTTTGATTATAACTGAAAGCGTCTGAGCCGATGAATTTAAGTCCTTCTGGGAGTGAAAGATAAACTTCACCAAGAGCTTCTTGTGTAGTAAAGTGTGTTTCAGTTACATCAGCTGATTTATATGTATAAACATTTGCAAGTGATGGTGTATTGCTCCACTCATCCTTACGCTCATGAAGTTTGAAAACTGCAAGAGTTTCAATTGTTTCAAGACCTTCAGGGAAGTAAATATATCTAAGATTTGCATAATTAAAACACATTTCGCCAATCTTTTTAACAGTTGATGGCACTACATAAGTTTGAATATCCCTTTCATATTCAGGGGTAACATCAGCACTGAAAGGCTCTGTTTCATAACCATACTTTTGTCTTAAATACTCGTCATGGTTACAAGGATAACAAAGAATTTCGGTTTTATCTTTGTTATAAAGAACACCGTCAACATCACAATAGTTAGGGTTGTTTTCATCTACCTCAATATTTTGTAAAGCCCAACAAGAATAGAATGCTTTGCCGTCAATATCCAAAACATTAGCACCAATATAGATTGTTTTAATCTTATCGTCACAGTTAAGTGTAAACTGTCTTACAGATGTTATTGGTTTACTTTCATCCTTAACAACTTTAAAGTTAGTTGTAGGGTCGTTATTACCTGGAATATACTCAATATCAGAAACATAATCAATATCAAGCTCATAAAGATATCCTGTGTTACTAAATTTTGTGAACTGAATTCCGCCATTTATTTCTTCATATTCAAATGTTTCATTTTGCAATGCAAGAACACTGAAAAGAATTGAGAGAGAAACTGAAATAACAATTACAATAACAAATATAAATTTCTTGAAATTATAATATTTGTAAGGTTTGTTAATATGAGGCGCTGCAAGACCAGGCACTTGATAAGTCCAAATTTCATCTTCAGGAATGTCAAGTTGAATATTGTCTTGTAAAACAATACCCTTTTCTTTCTTTTCTTTTTTACTCATATAACTCACCCCCATTAACCTTTATAGCTTCCGGCAGTTGACTTGCCTTCTTCTTGTGCTTTCTTTTCAGTAACCTCAGCACGACGTTTTAAAACTTCCATAACAAGATTTTGTTTTCTATTGTCGTAATCCCAGAATAAATATGGAATTGTCATAAGGAAGAAACCAATTGCGTCAACAATAATTGGCACAACAACTATATTTCTTCTTGAGCCATCAAAGAAGAGAATTTCCCAGTTACTGTTAAAGCCGTATTTTAACAAGAAGATTGGAATAATAAGACCAACGAATGATGTGATAGGGCCTGTAAACCAACCAAAGATACCTGTGAAGCTTTCAAGACGCTCACCTGATAAGTACATTTGATAGTCACTGATACGAACACCCATATCGTGACCTGCTGTTGTTGGAACTGTTTTTGTCATTTCCATAAAGAAGAGAACAACAATACAAATTGTTCCACAAAGTGCAAGATTATCACCAAGAGTCCACATTGCAATAGCAATAATTGCATTACCAATTGCACGGCTTAACTGATAGAAAATCATAATTTGTTTATATGAGAATCTCTTTAAGAAATATGGTGATAACAAATCTGGTGGTGTACCTGCGAAAGAAACAAGTGCTACCAACAATGAATATGGAAGACCGCTGAGACGGAATGTATAGAAGTAAAGAATTGTTGCGAATGGAAGCATACCATTACCAAGTGAGTCAATAAGACCAACTATAGTATTAATAAGCAAGTATTTATTTTTAAGAACGCCAAACATACCATCCCAGAATTTAATCTGGACTTTCTCTTCAATTGGTGGTTGTGGAATTCTTTCTTTAATTCTACCTGCAAGGCCCATTGTACATACTGCTGAAATAGTGAATGTTACAGGAATAACCCACTTATAGAAATTAATATCTGCCCATTCGTGACGAAGCATACCAACGACTGCAGGAAGAATAATTGCAAGAATTGAATTGAAAATGTGTGAAAGCTTTACTGGATAGCTACGAACAAGAATTCTTTCTTGAAGGTTAGGACTGATTCTCTTTGAACATTCTTCAAGAACATTACCAAAACCAAATACGCCATAAACTGCAAAGAGAAGGTTTGCAACCCAAACACGTGTTGCAACATCAGGAATATTATAAACTGGAAGCCAACCCATAAGAACAACCATTATAATCTTAGGAATAACGTCACAGTAAAGACCATATTTATAACGACCGTATTTTGGAATAAGCTTTTTACGCCAGAAAATGTTACGAGCTCCCACCCAACCTGAATACAAGAAGTGTGTACCAAAGGTTTTAAAACATGCCGTGGCGTTCATACCTTCAAAACTGTTAAGCGTTGTAATAAACCAGCTTGATTGGTCAAATAGTCTTGAATAGTCAAAAATAATGGTAGAAATACCAAACGCCATCATAAGACCATAAACCAAGTAAATTTTTCTTTCTTGTTTTTTAGGCAAGAAGCCTAAGTTGTCACAAACATACCACCAGATAAAGGCTGTAATATAACCAAGAGGCATATTTAAGAGCCCAATAACTGAGAATGTAAGATAAGGCAACTTATAGTGGTGCATAATGAGGAAACAGCTTGACCAAAAGCCGATATACTCAAGTGTTTTTGCACCTGTGTAGTTTGCACCGACACCGATAACTACGTCCTTGTATTCTTTGTAAGGAACATACTTACCTTCTGCCGGAGTGCTCCAATGAGTTTTGATTTCGGTACCGAAATCTTTTACTTTATCAAGTAAACTCATTTTGTCACTCTCCCTTTCAAATATATTCATACTATTTTAACATATTTTTAAAAGTTAAACAATGAAATTTATATTTTTATAGTAAGTAAAACTATACAAAAAAAAGGACTGTTTATTGTGCAACAGTCCCTTTATTTTGTCATTTAAGTATTTTTTTAATTTCAGCAATATTTTTTATTTCAAAATCAATCTTTATGTTACTCTCATTTTTAGCATTATTAGGATTATACCAGCAACAAAAAATACCTGCATTATTGCCACCCTTCATATCACTTGAAAGAGAGTCACCGATAATCATAACCTCATCACTTTTGAATTTGCCAATTTTTTCTTGTACTGCATTAAAAAATTGAATTGTTGGCTTTTCAAAACCTATTTTATCAGAAATAAATACATCATCAAAAATATTTATAAGTCCAGATTGATTAAGCTTTCTCTCTTGTGCTACATAGGTGCCATTTGTAACGGCATACTGTTTATATTTACCCTTAAGCGCAGTTACTGTTTCTAACGCGTTATCACAAAAGAAAGCCTTATCTCCAAGACGAATTTGGTATTCATGATTAAAATCATCAATACGGTCAAAATCTATACCTTCGTATTTAAAAAAATCAACGAAACGATTTGTTAAAACCTGTTGTTTTGTAAGCTCACCTAACTCAAGCAACTTCCAATATTTATGATTTATTGCAGAATAGCATTTAAGCATTTCATCAGTACATTCACCAAGACCAAAAATCTCAAAACACTTGCGAATTCCATAGGCTTCAGCTTTCCCAAAATCAAGAAGTGTGCCATCAATATCCCAAAGTAAGGTCTTTATCATAATACACCTAATCCTTCAAGTAAAAATTTAATTCCCATTAAAACAAGCACAAGCCCACCTGCAAACTCAGCTTTATTCTTATATTTAGCACCGAATTTATGACCAATAAGCACACCAATTGCTGAAAGAAGTGCAGTAATTACACCAATTAATGCAACCGCAACAAAAACTGTATTTCTATCATAAGTAAGAGCAAATGCTACACCAACTGCTAAAGCATCAATGCTTGTTGCTATTGCTAAAAGTGTTAGTTCTTTCAAGTCAAGCTTACTTTCGTTGCACTCGTCGCACTCATCTTTTTCAAATGATTCCCAAATCATTTTACCACCAATAATAGCAAGTAAAATAAATGTTACCCAATGGTCAATGCTTTCAATATAGTGAGCAAAACGAGAACCGATAAACCAGCCGATTAATGGCATTCCTGCTTGAAATCCACCAAAGAAAAGCGCTATAAGTGTAGTTTGTTTTTTATTTATTTTTTGCATATTAAGACCTTTGCAAACCGCAACTGCAAAAGCGTCCATCGCAAGACCTACTGCGATAATTAATAATTCAGCCATAATTATCTCCTACAAAAAAGACCCATGCAAAAACATGAGTCTTATATTAATTATTAAGACAAGAAAATAATAACATTATACTACTTTAATGTCAATTATGAAATTTTCATACGAAGGCGAAGCTTATCACTAATCATTGCAATAAATTCAGAGTTTGTTGGCTTACCACGAGTATTTTGAATTGTATAGCCGAAATATGACGATAATACATCAACATCTCCTCTATCCCAAGCGACTTCAATAGCGTGGCGAATTGCCCTTTCAACACGAGATGAGGTTGTTGAATACATTTTTGCAACAGTTGGATAAAGCACCTTTGTAACCGAACTCATCATTTCACGGTCATTTATTGAAAGTGCAATAGCGTCGCGAAGATATTGATACCCCTTAATATGTGCAGGTACACCAATTTGATGCATAATATCACTGATTATTACTTGCAAATCAACATCGTCTTGCTTTGTAATATCGTTTTTATCTTTAGACCAACCAGTTAACTGCTTAATTCGTTGTGCTAACATATTTATATCAAATGGCTTAAGAAAATAATAATCAGCCCCTGCTGATAAAATTTCTTGTTCAAAGCGTTGATTATCACTACTTGACATTACCATCATTAGTGGTTTTGTTTCTTTTTTACTTAATTCATTAATTACTCCTAATGCATCAAGATTTGACATAAACGCATCCATTACAACAACATCAGCATTTGCAGTTTCGTACTTTGAAACTAACCCCCTACCATCTTTAGCAACTAAAGTTACATCACAACCATAAGTTCTTAACACACTTGCACAGTTTTTGCCAAACTCGCTACCCTCACCCGTTAAAATCACCTTTAAATTTTTGCTCATTTTTGAGACCTCCATTTTATTTTGAAATCTTATTTGATTTCTTATTTTGCCATATTTTACCATAAATGGCAATTAATGGCAATAGTAAAATGCAAAAAAAATTAAAAATTTTCAACAAAAGTCAAATTTCATAAAACTATAAGTTATGCAAATAAAAACGAAAGAAAAAAATAATTTCCTGCAAAAATATATGAAATATTCGCTAAAAATATACAGTAAAAAATTAACTATACGTTCCCCTTATGGTCTTTTTTTAACTTATATTTCAACTTTGAAATTGTTGAAAACTTTGTTGAAAATGTCAAAAACTTTGATAAATCAAGGTTTTTTACCATTGAAAACTGGAGTTTTTGTAAAGATTTTCACTTTACAGAACAAATGAGCAAATAAAAAACAGTGTATATACAACTGCATATACACTGTCTATTTTGAAGGAAACACTTCATATTTATTTTATTCTCTACGCAAAGCTTCAATTGGTGGCATTTTCGCCGCTCTACGTGCGGGGTAAACCCCAAATATTATACCTATTGCTGATGAGAATCCAACCGCTAAGGCAATTGTTGATGGTTCAACTGTAAGTGGCACATCCATAATATGTGACACCAGTGCCGCAAGGGCAACACCTAACAACAATCCTATAATACCACCTATAAGGCAAAGAATTATTGATTCGGTTAAGAATTGGAACATTATTGTACCAGTTTTTGCACCAAGAGCTTTTCTAATACCAATTTCACGAGTACGCTCAGTAATTGATACAAGCATAATATTCATAACACCAATACCGCCAACAATAAGTGAAATAGCACTTACTGATGCAATAAAGATTGTAAACACATTAATAACTGTGTCAAGCAAATCAATATATGTTGCCATATTTGTTACATTATAACAATCTTTTTCATAGTTATCATGCAAAGAACGAACATAGTTGATTGCTGCATTTCCAACAGCGTCAAGCTGACTTTCGTCAACAGCAGTAACATTAATTGTATCATAACGATTACTACTTGTTCCATTAATAGTTGACGTAATAGATGCAGGCATAACAAGCATACAGCTTGTGATTTGTACTCCGCCCATCATTGAGTTCATGCTACTCATCATATCTTCAGTATCAAGATTCATACTTGACATTATATCAACAACACCAACAATTTTTATTGAAATTGTCAGGTCGTTTGATGTGCAATGAATATACTCACCTACTACATCCTTTGTGCCAAATATTTGCAAGGCACTACCCACATCAATAACACCAACATTTTTACCTTCGGCATATTCTTCTTGAGTAAAAAATCTACCATAAAGTAAAGGCGTTTGCATAATCATTTGCATATCGGTATTACAACCGATACCCATAAGAATACCTGTTTTGTCATTTGCCGACATTTGACACATTGACATTGACTGCATAGATGCATATTGCACACCATCTAATTTTTTTATTGCCGCAATGTCTTCATCAGTAAAGTAATCTTAATCATCTGCCACATTCATATTAACAGTTAATGCTATTGCACTATTACCCATATCGCGAATCATACCAACAATGTAATCGCGACCACCGTTACCAACAGTAACAATTGAGATAACTGATGCAACACCGATAATAATACCTAGCATTGTGAGAAGTGAGCGCATAAGATTTGTTCTTATACTGAATACGGCAATTCGTATATTTTCTCTTATATTCAAAACTCACACCTCAATCAAGCGTTTTTAGGTTGAACTTTTGTACCATTTATTGTATTTGGGTCAGGGCTCTTAATCACCTTTTCACCCTCAGCAAGACCGCTGACAATCTCATAGCTTGTATCGTCTAGTGTACCTTTTGCTATTTCTCGTTTTGATGCAGTGCCTTCAGTTTCATCATATACAAACACAAAATATTTGCCATTATTATAGATTACTGATTCTACTGGCACTTTAAGCACATCTTCAACTGTTTCTAACTTAATCTTGATATCAACATCAAAGCCAATAACTATTTTTTCATCAGGGTTATTAATTTTAATTTTTACAAGAGCGCCATTAGCACCGCCTGTACCACTCATAAGTGAGCTTGTAAGGGAGTTAAGGTCAAGAGAATTTGAATTATCAACTGCGGTTGCACCTACATATATAACTTCGGCTTCATATTCACTGTCAAGACTTGTAACTATAGCCTCCATACCTACCTTAATTTTAAGAAGGTCAGATTTACCAACAGTTACGCTAACAATCATATCTTCATAGCTTTCAAGAGTTATACCTACCCCTGTTGGAACTGTTACGGTACCACCCATAAGCGATTCAATGAGTTCGCTATTCGCATTGTTGCCGATGAGCGCTGATAAATCAAGAGTATTAGTATTGTTAGCAACAGGCACAAATTTTTCACCTGCTTTAATATTTACAACAGTAACAATCCCATCATTTTCAGCATACCAGCCATTTTTCATTTGGTCATAAATTTGTTTTGTATTATCATAGGTTGCTTTTTTAGCGTCAGCAACAGTTTTTAAAGTTTCAAGCATTGACTCATTATCACCTGACGCCAAAACTGCATTTTCCGCTTGTAATGATGAAAGCTTAGAATTTAGCTGTGAAAGTTCCAGATTTTTTTGCATAAGTGCTTCTTGTTTAGAGTTATCAGTTGAAGTTGTAGGGACCTGAGCGTTTGATGCTGATTCAATAAAAGCATCAATCTCGTCCTGTGTTGCACCATTTTGAGCCATTTGCATAGCAATAGCATCAATTTGCTCTTGTGGAATTGTTGTATACTCAGTTACTGGCTCAGTATTTTCAAGTTCACTTTCGTACTTTGCTATTTCGTCTTCCTTCGCTTTAATTTCTTTTTCAAGCTTTGCTATTTCATTTTCTAACTCTGCTTTGCGTTTTGTATTGTTGTCAGCAGATGTTTTAGCATCGGTATAATCTTTTAATGCATCTTCATAATCCTTTTTAGCAGTATTAAGATATGATGAAACCGCTGACACATTAAAGGTTGCAAGTAAGTCGCCCTTTTTAACATTGTCACCAACACTTACAAGCACTTCTTCAACCATAACGCCTTCAATAGCATTAAAGTTTTCAGTAACACCTGATTCAACATTACCACTAACATCAAGATAATCAGTTATTGTGCCATAAGAAACCTCACTCATTTCATAAGCTATAGGTGGCTCTGGCTTAAAGGTTGAATAAAGCACATACGAAACAAGAGCAACCATAAAAATTATGAATGCTATTATCGCTACTTTTGCACCTGTACTTTTTTTCTTGAAATTTTTAAACAAAGAAATCACGCTTTCATATTTTAATACATAATATTTTACACTATTTTTATTCATTTTCCAATATTTGTTTGTAAATAAATTGTAAATTTTACATATATTTATTTATAAAACTTTTTTTTGGGTGATTAAATGATTAAAAAAATTGTAGCTTTAACTTGTATTCTTATGATTTTGTCGGGGTGTTCACAAGAAGCTAAATTTGGGGTACAGCAATTTGTTGCAAGAATGAATAAGCAATATAGAACTACATACAAAACCGCTGACTTTTTATTTGGTACTGATAAAAAAAGTCAAAATTATCTATTTTACGATAGTAATGATGGTCTAATTACACTTTCACTTGATAGTGATAACAGTATTATTGGTGTTGCACTTTTAATTAATGAAAGTATAGACATAAACAAAGGAATAAATACATTTTGTAAGATTTGTTGCATATTTACTGGAAATGACGAGAATACGCAAAAGCAAATACTAAACGATTGTAAAATAAACAGTGACACAATAAAATATGCCGACAGTAACATGGTGATTACTATCGGCAAATATAAATATACGATTGTTTGTAACGAATATTCCATTACTTTGTTTTGTGATAGAGTTTAATAATAAATCTTACTCTCTATGCCACTTAACACCTTGTGGTGTATCTTCAAGAACAATTCCTTGAGCTTTAAGCTCATCACGAATACGGTCAGCCTCTGCCCAATTTTTATCTTTACGAGCTTGAGTACGAGCCTCAATAAGCTTTTCAATTTCATCATCAAGGCTTTCAGTTTTTCTATTATAAACAAGACCAAGAACACCCGTAAGCTCATCAAAGAGAGTTATTGCAAGTTCAACAAGTTCTATTGAAGGTGTATCAGTAATTACTGTTGTATTAATATCTTTAACAAGTTCAAAAATTGCTGTAATAGCATCAGCAGTGTTAAGGTCATCATCCATAGCAGCAATAAACTGGTCTTTACGAGAAAGAAGCTTTGCTTTGATTTCATCAGCATTTGCAACTACTGTGTCAGTTGCATTTTTCATTGCAAAGTCAAGACTTTCACGGCAGTTATAAAGACGAACGAGAGATGCTTTACATTGTTCAATAATATCAACGCTATAGTTTATTGGGCTTCTATAATGAGAAGAAATAAGGAAGTAACGAATTGGCTCATAACCATATTCATTGGCAACATCACGTACTGTGAAGAAGTTGCCTAATGATTTTGACATTTTAACATTGTCAACGCTGATAAATCCATTGTGCATCCAATAATTTGCAAATGGCACACCGTTGCAGCACTCACTTTGTGCAATTTCGTTTTCGTGGTGTGGGAAAACAAGGTCTTGACCGCCACAATGAATATCAATAGTTTCTCCTAAATATCTTCTAACCATTGCTGAACATTCAATATGCCAACCTGGACGACCATGTCCCCAAGGTGATTCCCAATATGGCTCACCTGGTTTTGCACTCTTCCAAAGAGCGAAATCCATTGGCTCACGCTTAACCTCTTCAATATTAATACGAGCACCTGCCTCTAAATCTTCAAGTGGTTGATGTGAAAGCTTACCATATTCTTTAAACTGTTTTGGACTAAAGTAAACGTCACCATTATCTACTGCATAAGCATAGCCTTTTTCAATAAGTGTGCTTACAATACTGATAATTTCATCAATATTTTCAGTTGCTTTTGGATGTACTGTTGCTTCACGCACATTCATACCCTTAGCGTCAGTCCAAAATTCACCGATATATTTTTCGGAAACTGTTTTATAATCAGTACCCTCTTCATTTGCACGACGGATGATTTTATCATCAATATCAGTAAAGTTTTGAACAAAATTCACCTTATAGCCACGGTATTCCATATATCTTCTAAATGTATCAAACACACAAAGAGGACGGGCATTACCAATATGAATAAAGTTATAAACAGTTGGTCCACAAGCGTAAACCTTAAGTTCGTTTGGAACAAGTGTTTTAAGTTCTTCTTTTCTTCTTGTGAGAGTGTTAAAAATTTTCATATTACTCACCTTTTTCTTCCTTTTCTTTATATTTTGCTAACTCTTTTTCAAGCTTATCAATTTTTGCATTAAGCTTACAAAATTCCTGCGAAACTGGGTCAGGAATATGCACTTGGTCAAGATTATCAATGCGCTTTCCATTTCGTTTAATAACACGAGCAGGAACACCAACTGCAGTTGAATTTTCAGGAATTGCATCAAGCACAACGGCACCTGATGCAATGTTGGAATTATCACCAACCTTGAATGGCCCTAAAATTTTTGCACCTGAGCCAATCATAACATTATTGCCGATTGTAGGGTGGCGTTTACCAACATCTTTACCTGTACCACCAAGTGTTACACCCTGATATATTGTAACATCATCACCGATTTCAGCTGTTTCACCGATTACAACGCCTGTGCCGTGGTCAATAAAAAACCTTCTACCGATTGTAGCACCCGGGTGAATTTCAATGTTTGTTTTTCTTGCAGAATGCTGAGAGATAGCACGAGCAAAAAATTTCATATTGTGACGGTAAAACCAGTTTGCTATTCTATGTGACCTTATCGCCTTTAAACCTGGGTATAAAAACAAAATTTCTAAAAAGCTTGAAGCAGCAGGGTCACGTTCTTTAACCGTTCTAATATCTTCAATAAGTCTTTTGAACAATGTTCATTCCTCCAAATAAAATTACAAAAAAATAACGCCTTCATCTGTAATAACACAGACGAAGGCGAATAATCGCGGTTCCACTTCGGTTTATAACTCAAAATACTTTAACGCAGTTAACGGATGTGTATTTCCCCACACCGACTCACGAATGCACTTCACAAAAGTTTTTTAATACAAGCTTTCAGCCGCTGACTTGTAATCTCTAATAAAAAAGATTTTGCTACTCTTTTCGGTCACAGTCTTTATTATATATTAACAGTATATGTATTTTATCACATAAATTTACAAAATGCAATTATTTTGTGAAATCAATTATTTTTTTACTGTCATTTAAGTAAATTACACCTGAAATCACAGTTAAAACTGCAGTAATCCAAAGAAGTCCATTAGAAACTAATGCTAAATCTGGAAGTTTTGCAAACAAATCATTATTTGTATTTGCAACAATTTCCCATACCTCACCTAAAAGCATAATTAGAATTGTGAACACCATTTGACTTACGGTTTTGATTTTACCCCAAATATTTGCAGGAATTACTACCCCACCTGCTGCGGCAATCATTCTAACTGATGCAATTGCAAATTCGCGAGTTAAAACAAGCATTACAATCCAAATATTACAAAGTCCCATACTCATAAAAGCAAGTAATGCTGATGTGGTAAGAATTTTATCAGCAATTGGGTCTAAAAATTTACCAAAATTTGTTATTTGATTATGTTTTCTTGCAAGGTGACCATCAACAGCGTCGGTAATTGAGGCAATTGAAAAAATTACACATGCAATTAAAAATCTATGAGGAAGATTTTCCATAAGTATTACCACAAGAAAAATTGGTGTAATAAAAATTCTTGCAATTGTAAGAATATTTGGAACATTCAATTTCATACAACTTCTCCTGTTAATTCACCATCAATCACATTGATAACTTCAACTTCTACAATGTCACCATCATCTAACTCGTAACCACAGGTGAAAATAATTTGAGTATCAATTTCAGGTGCATCCATAGTTGTTCTACCATAATACGAATCGGAATAAGCGTCATAACCCTCAACAATAGTTACAAGTATTTTACCGATAAGTGAATCATTGATTTCATCTAAAATCACATTTTGGCGCTCATTTATAATGTCTGCACGGTCTTGACGGATTTCAAATTCCATCATTCCATCAAGCCTTGCTGCAGGAGTACCCTCTTCTTCGGAATATGCAAAACAGCCCATTCTTTCAAAGCGCATTTCTTCAATAAACTCACAAAGTTCATTAAATTCTTCTTCAGTTTCACCTGGAAATCCTGCAATAAATGTTGTACGAAGAGTAACTCCTTGAATTTCTTCGCGGATTTTATTAAGAAGCGCAGTAAGTGTTTCACGGTCACCGTGACGATTCATTCGTTTAAGCACATTTTTACTGCAATGCTGAAGCGGAATATCCATATATTTTACAATTTTTTCGTTAGTTGCGATTTCATTTATAAGTGCATCGTCAATTCTTTCAGGGTAAAGATAAAGCAGACGAATCCACTCAATACCATTAACCTTTGACAATGATTTAAGCAACGGTACAAGGGCGTTTTTACCATATAAATCTTCACCGTAGCGTGTTGTGTCTTGCGCAACAACAACTAATTCTTTTACGCCTTCATTTGCAAGTTTTTGTGCCTCAGCAAGAATACTTTCACTTGGTCGGCTACGGAATGGACCACGAATGCTAGGAATTGCACAATAGGTACAATGATTTGAGCAACCCTCAGCAATTTTAAGATATGCGGAATATGGTGGAGTTGTAAGAATGCGGTCACCTTCAATTTTAAGGTTGGTTTTAGGAGGAAATTCCTCCACCCTTTCACCATTTATAATTCTATCACAAATTTCGCATATATCTTCATTTGCACCAATACCGATTACGGCATCAGTTTCAGGAATTTCTTTAAAAATCTCGCTTTGATAACGCTCAGCAAGACAACCTGTAACAAGGATTTTTAAATTTTCACAATCTTCTTTATATGATACCATATCAAGAATATTTTCAATAGATTCGCGCTTTGCATCTTCAATAAAACCGCAAGTGTTAATAATTACAACATCAGCATCACAAGGGTCGGTTACAATTTGAAACCCATTATTTTGAAGTTTTGAAAGCATAATTTCGGCATCTACTTGATTTTTTGGGCAACCAAGTGATATCATACCAATTTTTTTAGTCATAAATTTCGTCCTCGTCAAAATCTATTAAATTATTCAGGGCTGTTTTAATATCAGAATAAGAATAGCCAAGTCGCATAAGTGCATTAACAGTTCTTTTCTTACCCATTTCATCATTTATTTTGTTTATATATTTTTTCTTGATTAGTATTATAATACGAGATACCGGGTCATTGTCAAGTAAAAGGACTGTATTTTCAATAATTTCACGGTCAACACCGCGGAATGCTAATTCTTGTTTAATACGTTTAACACTGTAATTTTTACGTTCAAGAAGGTCATTTGCTAAAATTCTTGCATATTCTTCGTCATTGAGAAGCTTTAATTCAGTTAATCTTTCACACGCCTTTTGGGCTGCAACTTTTTCGTGCCCTTTTTCACAAAGCTTTTTTACAAGCTCTTTTGTGCCGTATGGTCTACGCGAAAGCAAATCTAACGCTTTCATATAAGCACGACGAAAACTGACCGCGTCAAGCAACTCGGTCAGTTCTTCTTCATTAATTTCTTTGAAATTTTTATACCTTTCAGAGTACCAATAATCACTATCAACGGTAGCACGATACTCTTCGTCAATATAGATATGAATCTTATTTGACTTGCCTTCTTTAACAGTAAGTTTCATTATTCGTCATCATCAACAACAATATCAAGTGTTGCTCTTGCTGCTGCCTTTGTTGTAGGAATTTTAACTCTTTCAGGTTGAGAAAGTGGCATTGTTGTACTCTTTTTAGAATCAAGAGTCTCTTTCATTTTTGCACGGATTTGCTCTTCAATTTCATTAGCGAGTTCGGTTTCTTGTTTAAAGAGGAGTTTTACATTCTCTCTACCTTGACCAAGACGTTGTTCACCATAATAGAACCAAGCACCGCTCTTTTTAATAATGTCAAATTTAACACCAAGGTCAACGATTTCACCGATTTTTGAAATGCCTTCACCATACATAATGTCAAATTCAGCCTCTTTAAATGGAGGAGCAACCTTATTTTTAACAATCTTTGCACGAGTACGAGAGCCGATAAATTCATTACCTTGACCCTTAAGTTGTTCAATACGACGAACATCAATTCGCATTGTTGTATAAAACTTAAGTGCACGACCGCCTGTTGTAACCTCTGGATTACCATAAATTACGCCAACCTTTTCACGAAGTTGGTTAATAAAGATAACAATTGTATTTGACTTATTAATAACGCTTGTGAGCTTACGAAGTGCTTGTGACATAAGACGAGCGTGAAGTCCAACGTGACTATCACCCATATCACCTTCAATTTCAGCACGAGGAACAAGAGCTGCAACTGAGTCAACAACAATAACGTCAAGAGCGCCTGAACGAGCAAGTGCCTCAGTAATTTCAAGAGCTTGTTCACCATTATCAGGTTGTGAAACTAAAAGTGAATTAATATCAACACCAAGAGCCTCAGCATATTCAGGGTCAAGAGCGTGTTCAGCATCAATAAATGCTGCCTCACCACCAAGTTTTTGAGCCTCAGCAACAACTTGTAAAGCAAGAGTTGTGTTACCTGAAGATTCAGGTCCATAAATCTCAACAATTCTACCCTTTGGAAGACCACCGATACCTGTTGCATGGTCAAGAGAAATTGAGCCAGTTGAAATAGCCTCAACATTCAATGAACTATTTTCACCAAGGCGCATAACTGCACCTTTACCGTAATTCTTTTCAATTTGTAATAATGCGGTTTCTAATGCTTTAGATTTATCAGCCATTTTATATACCTCGCTATCGCACAAATGTTCGTTTGATAGTATTATATATTATTCATTTATAAATTGCAAGTACTTTTTATTAAAATTCATAAAATATTTTTTCAAAAAACACTTGCAAATTGCGAAAGTAACTGTTATAATGTCTCTTGTTGTAATTTGATTATTTATCCCCGTGATATAAGGAGGTGCCTTTAAAATGGCAAAATGCGAATATTGTGGTAAAGAC
>JAZLET010000005.1:0-2769 GCA_045615405.1 Candidatus Fimenecus sp. | reverse complement strand
AAAGCAGTCCTTCGGGGCTGCTTTTTACATTTGTGCCGAATCCCGTCTTGACATTGTGTTCATTTTTGTGTAAAATATAATGGATAGTATGGGATAATAGTACTCCTATGCTTGATACTCTTAATTTCATTACATATTTTTGATATATCTTTTGAAATTAAATATTATTTAAGGAGGGAACGACATAATGGAACCTATTACCATTATTCTTGCCGTTGTCTCTGCTGTTGTATTTGGAGCCGGAGGTTTCGCAATTGGCGTACTTTATCGCAAAAAGGTTAGCGAAGCAAAAATTGGCTCAGCTAATGAAGAAGCATTAAGAATTGTTAATCAGGCAGTCCAAACTGCTGAAAGTAAGAAAAAAGAAGCTATTCTTGAGGCGAAAGATGAAATACACAAGTTAAGAAGTGAAGTTGACAAAGAACTTCGTGAAAGACGCGCAGAGGTACAAAGACAAGAAAACAGACTTAATCAAAAAGAAGAAAATCTTGACAAGAAAACTGAAAACCTTGAAAAGAAAGAAGAGCTTTTAGCCGAAAAAATCAAAGTGGCTGACGCTAAGATGGAAGAGGTTGAAGTTCTTAAGCGTAGCCAACTTGAAATGCTTGAAAAAGTTAGTGGCTACTCAAAAGAACAAGCAAAAGCACTTCTTATGCAAGAGCTTGATGAACAGCTCACTCACGAAAAAGCACTCAAAATTATGGACTTTGAGCAAAGAACTCGTGACGAAAGCGACAATCTTGCTCGTGACATTATTTCATGTGCAATTCAGCGTTGTGCAGCTGACCACGCTGCTGAGGCAACAGTTTCAGTTGTTGCACTTCCAAACGACGAAATGAAGGGTAGAATTATCGGTCGCGAAGGTCGTAACGTTCGTACTCTTGAAACAATTACAGGCGTTGACCTTATTATTGACGACACTCCTGAAGCAATTACAGTTTCAAGCTTTGACCCAGTTCGTCGTGAGGTAGCAAGACTTACTCTTGAAAGACTTATTCAAGACGGTAGAATTCATCCTACTCGCATTGAAGAAATGTTTGAAAAGTCAAAGCGTGAGGTTGAACAAACAATTAAACAAACCGGTGAACGTGCAGTTATTGATGCTGGTGTTAACGGAGTTCATCCTGAACTCGTTAAGCTTCTTGGTAAGCTTAAGTACCGCACAAGCTTTGGTCAAAATGTGCTTAACCACTCACTTGAGGTTTCTTATATTGCAGGGCTTATGGCTCAAGAGCTTGGCGTTGATGTAAAACAAGCAAAACGTGCAGGTCTTCTTCACGATATAGGTAAAGCTCTTGACCGTGAATTTGAAGGTACACATATTGAGCTTGGTGTTGAAGCAGCTAAGAAGTATAAAGAAAACGACAAGGTTGTTCACGCTATTGCAGCTCACCATGGTGAAATTGAGGCAAAAACAATCGTTGCAGTGCTTGTTCAAGCAGCAGACGCTATTTCAGCTGCTCGTCCAGGTGCAAGACGCGAAAATGTTCAAAACTACATTAAACGTCTTGAAAAGCTTGAAGAAATTGCAACTTCATTTGAAGGTGTTGAAAAATCATTTGCAATTCAAGCTGGTCGTGAAATTAGAATTATGGTTAATCCTGACCAGGTTTCAGACGAAAAGATGGTTGTTGTTGCTCGTGATATTGCAAAGAAGATTGAGGACGAGCTTGAATATCCAGGTCAAATCAAAGTTAATATTGTACGTGAAAATCGCGTAATTGACTTTGCAAAATGATGAAATTAGCGCTATGAAATAAAAAACTGCCCCGTTGTCAAAAAGGCTTCGGGGCATAGTAATCTATAAAAAATCTATATATAGAAACGGTGTGCTTATGTCACGCAATATTAAAATTTTTTGTGTCGGCGATGTAGTTGGTGCAAATGGTTGTGAGTTTTTAAGAACAAAACTTGCAACTTTTAAAAAAGAAAATAACATTGACGTTTGTATTGTTAACGGTGAAAATTCCGCAGTAGGTAATGGAATGCTACCAAATTCTTGTAACAGTATTTTTACAAGTGGTGCCGATTTTATTACAGGCGGCAACCATTCGTTTAAACGTCGTGAAATATTTGAATACCTTGACCAAAATGATTTTGTGATTCGTCCCGCAAATTACGGTGATGGAGTTTGGGGCAAGGGTTATGGAATCATTGATAAAGGTGCTTACAAAGTGGGTGTTATAAATCTTTTAGGCCGTGTTTGGCTTGAAGGACATTTAGACCCATTTGAAACAGCCGAAAAAATCATTAATGAACTAAAAAAAGAAACAAAAATCATTATTATAGATTTCCATGCGGAAGCAACTGCCGAGAAAAAAGCCTTCGCTTACTGTTTTGATGGAAAAGTAAGCGCAATTTTCGGTACACATACACATATTCAAACGGCCGATGCACAAATTATGTCAAACGGCACAGGGTATATCACCGATTTAGGTATGACTGGCCCCGAAGAATCCGTGTTAGGTGTAAAAAAAGAGATTATTATTGAAAAATTTAGAAAAGGATTTGCTCCAATGTTTGAAACGGCACAAACTCCTTGCTTTATGCAGGGTTGTGTGTTTACAATTGACCGTGATACAGGTAAAACAATTGAAGCAACAGCAGTAACAAGTCGGAGGCCAAGCGGTCTTAGGAAGACAACTGAGCTCCTCAACTCCTTGGCTCACAGAACGACATGGCTACGATCCGACTTCCTTGCTTTATGCAGGGTTGTGTGTTTACAATTGACCGTGATACAGGTAAAACAATTGAAGCAACAGCAGTAAC
>JAZLET010000004.1:0-9190 GCA_045615405.1 Candidatus Fimenecus sp. | reverse complement strand
ATTTACAAGGCGCAATGCACAAGGAAATGAAAAGCCTGAAATAATAAGTTGAGAAAAAAGTGAAGAAACCATTGCACCGTCAACAGCAGCACGATAACCTGTACCCATTCCATCACTTAAAACTACAATAAAATTCCCTTTCCCATCATAAAACGAGTCAATGCAATCACCGCAAACATTATTTTCATCAACGGAATATTGTGAAAAATCACATTGGGTAAGATACGGCGGTTTTTCCCAAAACATTAAGATTTTTTCAGTGTCGTTTTTAATTACTGATGGTTCGGCGAACTCTTTTTCAGTAATTCTTTGTAGGCATTCTTTTATCTCGCTTTTTGGCACTTTACAATCTACATTAACAGTTAAATTTATAAATGTGTTTGAATCATCATCTTCATAACAATTAACAAATGCGGAAACCCCAATATCATTAAGTCCGTTTTTAATTGTGTTAGATTTACTTCCAAGGGGTTTTGTGCCCTTTTGAAAATCACAAAGCAAATCGTTAAGCATTTCGCATACCGTTTCATATTGGTCTACCGTAATTTTTCGCATTTCGTTAATCCTCCCTTCCGCACCGAGTCGTGCTGAATATGATGAATAATTTTTATTAAAACTATCGCAAAGTGACATAATGTGTATACATTTACTTTGTAAAGAATTTGGTGTAAATGATGGCGTTACACTTCCGCTTTTACGGATTTCCTCAATTACCGCATCAAACTCTCCTATTGTGGCAGACATTCCTATTCGCCAACATTTTTCAAAACTTCCACAATCTTTACAAACATTATCACGAACACGAAGATACACACCCGTTGTGTCTGGTGTTGCCTTATCCTTTAAGGCTTGGGACACTTTATATACTGTTCCTGACATATTCCCAACTGCATTTTTAACCATTTTTAGTCGTGAAATTATCATATTTTGCAC
The DNA here is from genome assembly GCA_045615405.1 of Candidatus Fimenecus sp. GTDB lineage: Bacteria > Bacillota > Clostridia > Oscillospirales > Acutalibacteraceae > Fimenecus. The sequence continues at coordinate 8,257 of JAZLET010000004.1, read as the reverse complement.
AGCAATTCCATCACCAGTCAATGCGGAAATTGACAGTCGCAACTTTGCCTGTGTGAAAAATTTTTGAGGGATTGCAATAAACAAAACTGACGCAACCGCTGTTTCAACAAGTCGCGAAATCTCATCTTTTGTGCCACCGAACAATAGAAATGTGCCACCATAAGCAAAAATGTAAGAAAAAGCGGAAAGCACTCTTCCCGAATAGGAAAAGAGTCCTGAAAAGAGTCCTGAAATACAATAACAAAAGGTTGTTAAATCACGATTGCCTATCATTAAAAAGCCCATTGTTGTGCCAGTACCCATTATTGCACCTCCGCTTTCACGAAAAAGATGCGCTCCACACATAATTATAAAGCTACAAGCTATACCTGATAAAGACACTCCAAAAACTGATAATTTATTTATAGATAAAAGTAAAATTAACAATGCAATTACACTCATTGTTAATTCACGATTTGTAATGCTTTGCTTTTCTTTTGCCTTTTTAATACAACTAAATCCAACGGTAAAAAAATACGCCCCACCGAAAGCGGTTACTGATTCGGCTACACGAAAAAACACCTCGCCTAAATCAAATGGCGTAACAATAGTTACAACTATACCGGTAGAAAGTGTGCTGAAAATAGAAATTATAGAAGGTAAAAAAACTTTATCTTTTAACCTTGGAAAACTGTGCACATATAATTTGAGAATATATACCATAATGAGTGACATAACATAACGAAATGCAAAAACATAATCGTTTGAAAGTATGTATCCAAGCATTGCACCAAAACAAGAAAACAAGGTATATTCTTTTTTTGTGCCACTACAAAATGCAATTCCCAAAGGGGAAAAATATTCTTCTTGAGAAGCTGATGCCATTAACACGCCTACCCCAAAATGTATTAAATTGTTCCCTATTGATTTTGCAAACGCTGAAAATTCAATTCTTTCATTACCTTCACTTATGCCAAATTCTTGATTGCTCACAATTACACCTTCTTATAGCGTCATATACAAGTATTATATGCTTGTCCTATATGCATTTTTTGGCACATTGGGGCGGTGAAAATTGTTTTATTATGCCAAGTTTTGCAAAAAACAATTGTAAAAAATATCTTTTCAAAATCACTATTTTATGATAGAATTAAATTGGTAATTTTTAGAATGAAACGAGGGTGAATTATGGCAAAGATTTTTACTGTTGTCTCCGGCAAAGGCGGAGTTGGAAAATCTACTTTTTGCACTAATGTTGCTATAGCATTAGGTGATATGGGCAAAAATGTACTTTTAATTGATGGCGATATTTCCCTTCGTAGCCTTGATTTGCTTTTATGCGTTGATGAAATGGTGCTTTATGACTGGTCTGATGTTATTGAAAATCGTTGTGACCCTGACAAAGCACGACTTTTTTATAACGAAAATGTGACACTTTTACCCGCTCCATTGGACTATGACGAAGAATTAACTTGCGAAAAGTTTAAGTCACTTTTAGATTTTTACTCACAAAATTACGATTACATATTTATAGATGCACCTGCTGGTATTGGTAAATTACCTGAAACATATGCAAAAAATTCAAACTCATGCATAGTTGTTGCCACCGCTGATGAAATTAGCGCAAGAAGTGCTCAAATTGCAGGGGACAAGCTTATAAAACTTGGCGTTAAAGAAGAAAATTTGCAATTAATTATTAATCGTTTTGACAAAAAAGCGGTAAAGCAGGGCAAACTGTTAAATATAGATGATGTTATTGACCGCACTTATATTCGCCTTCTTGGAATTGTGCCTGAAGATAAAAACTTAATGTATGCTTCAGTCACTGAAAAGAGCATTTCACAATACAGTGATGCTAAAATTGCTTTTTCAAATATTGCAGGACGAATTTTAGGTAAAGAAATACCACTTTATTTGTAAAAAAATATTGAAAAACTTACATTTTTTTGTTATTATAGTTATGTTTTAGGTATTTTTACAAAATAGTAAAATTAAAAAGGGCAAAATATAGAAAGAAGGGGTTAATTTATGAACATAGCTCTTATGGCACACGACTCTAAAAAAGAACTTATGACTCAATTTTGCATTGCATATTGTGGAATTTTGTCCCGTCACAATCTTTGCGCAACCGGCACAACAGGCAAAATGGTTTCTGAGGCAACAGGGCTTAAAATTACACAGTTTTTAAGTGGTCCTCAAGGTGGCGACCAGCAAATCAGTTCAAGAATTGCTTGTAATGAAATTGACTTGCTTCTTATTTTTAGTGACCCATTAGGTCCAAAACCAAACGAGCCAAAAGATTACACACTTCTTCGTCTTTGTGATGTTCACAATGTACCAGTTGCTACAAACATTGCAACTGCTGAGGCACTTATTCACGCACTTGAGCGTGGCGATTTGGATTGGCGCGACATTGTTAATCCAAAAAGATAACTAAATAAAATACAACGCCTCCCCTTTTTGTGGGAGGCAAAAACATATTATTAAGGAAGATTTTATGGCATTGATTACTAACGCTATTAAGGGAACTCAAGACACACTCCCTAAAGAAAGCTACAAAATTCAATATGTGGAATCCGCTGTGAGAGAAACTGCTGAAAATTTTGGTTTTCACGAAATGCGCACTCCTGTTTTTGAGCATACTGAACTTTTTCAACGTGGCGTAGGTGAAACTACTGATGTTGTTCAAAAAGAAATGTACACATTTGAAGACAAGGGTGGTCGTTCAATCACACTTCGTCCTGAAGGCACTGCAGGTGCAGTTAGAGCATTCCTTGAACACGGTCTTTTTAATGAGGGACTTCCTCAAAAGATTTACTATATTACATCTTGTTACCGTTATGAGAAGCCACAGGCTGGTCGTCTTCGTGAATTCCATCAATTTGGTATTGAATGCTTTGGTGCGGGAGCTCCTAGTGCTGACGCTGAGGTTATTTCACTTGCTAACGAAGTATTTAACTATCTTGGAATTAACAACCTTGCACTTGAAATTAACTCAATTGGTTGTCCCGAATGTAGAAAGCACTATCATAAGGCACTTAAAGAATATTTCGCTCAATACAAGGGTGACCTTTGTGGCACTTGTTTAGGTCGTCTTGATAGAAATCCAATGAGAATTCTTGACTGCAAGAGTCCTGTTTGTAGCGATATTGCAAAAAAAGCGCCTACGATTATTGAATTCCTTTGCGATGATTGTAAAGAGCATTTCCAAAGTGTTAAGGAATACCTTGATGCTATGAATATAGAATACACAGTTAACCCACAAATTGTACGAGGACTTGACTACTACACAAGAACAGTTTTTGAGTTTGTATCAAAAGAAATTGGTGCACAAGGTACTGTTTGTGGTGGCGGTCGTTATGACGGTCTTATAGAAGAAATGGGCGGACAGCCTCTACCTGCTTGTGGATTTGGTTTAGGTCTTGAAAGACTTCTTCTTTTAATGGAAGCACAAGGCACTGCATTTCCTGAGCCTAAAAAGTGCGACCTTTATATTGCAAGTATGGGTGCAAAAGCAAATCTTAAGGCTGCGGAAATTGCAACCACACTTCGCAATGAAGGTATGTGTGTTCAATTTGACACAGTTGGTCGTGGGCTTAAGCCACAAATGAAATACGCTAATAAAATTGGCGCATTATATACTCTTGTTTTAGGTGATAGCGAGCTTGAAACAGGCAATATTAAGCTTAAAAATATGGAAAGTGGCAACGAAACTGAAATGAATCTTTCCGATTTCGTTGACAGTTTTCAAACAAAAGTGATTTCAGACGCAATGTCAGGGTTTGAATCACTTGGTGTTGAGGGGCTTGATTTATCAACTCTCTTTGGAGGTAATGAATAAATGGATACAATGAATGGATTGAAAAGAACTGATTACTGTGGCACTCTTAATGCTGATTTTGTAGGCAAAGAGGTTACAGTTGCAGGTTGGGTACAACGTCGTCGCGACCTTGGTGCGCTTATTTTCATTGATTTAAGAGACCGCACAGGTGTTGTACAGTTGGCTTTTGATGATAACACTGACCGTGAGGTTTTTGATAAGGCATTTACTGTTCGTAGTGAATATGTGCTTATGGCAAAAGGCGTTGTTCGTGAGCGTTCATCAAAGAACAAAGATATTCCTACTGGTGATATTGAAATTGAGGTTAAGGATTTAAGAGTTGTTGGTGTTAGTGAAACTCCACCTTTTGAAATTGTAGAAAATTGTCAAACATCAGAGGTAACTCGTCTTAAATACCGTTACCTTGACCTTCGTCGTCCTGACCTTCAAAAGAATATTCTTCTTCGTCACAAGATTACAAAAATTACTCGTGACTATTTTGATGAAAACGGATTTATTGAAATTGAAACTCCAATGCTTATTCGTTCAACTCCTGAAGGTGCTCGTGACTTCCTTGTACCATCAAGAATTCACAACGGTAGCTTTTATGCGCTTCCACAGTCACCACAGTTATACAAGCAACTTTCAATGGTAGCAGGTTTTGACCGTTATATGCAAATTGCTCGTTGTTTCCGTGATGAAGACCTTCGTGCAGACCGTCAACCTGAATTCACACAAATTGACCTTGAAATGTCATTTGTTGATGTCAATGATGTTATGAATATGGGTGAAGGCTACATTCAAAGAGTATTTAAAGAGGCTATGGGTGTTGACATTCAGTTACCACTTCCAAGACTTACCTATAAAGACGCTATGGAGCGTTATGGTTCTGACAAGCCTGATACTCGTTACGAAATGGAACTTTGCGACTTAGGTGATGTTGTTAAGGATTGCGGATTCGGTGTATTTACATCAGCGTTAAACGCTGGTGGCGCAGTTTACTGTATTACAGCTAAAAATGCGGTTAATACTCTTACAAGAAAAGAAATTGACAAGTTAACTGAATTTGTTCGTGGTATCGGTGCTAAGGGACTTGCATTTGCTCGTCTTATGCCTGATGGTCTTGCATCTTCATTTGCAAAATTCCTTACTGAAGAAGAAATGACTGCACTTCTTAATAAAGCAGGGGCAGAAACAAACGACGTTGTATTAATTGTTGCTGACACAAAGAAAAACAGTGTTCTTTCAGTACTTGGCGCACTTCGTCAAGAGGTTGCAAAGAAACTTAACATTATTCCAACTGATAAATTTAATCTTCTTTGGATTACTGAATTCCCATTCTTTGAGTGGGATGAGGACGCACAAACTTTTGTTGCTATGCACCACCCATTCACTTCACCTATGGATGAATGTTTAGAATATCTTGAAACTGACAAGGCTCAAGTAAGAGCGAAGACTTATGACCTTGTTCTTAACGGTGTTGAACTTTCATCAGGTTCAATTCGTATTACTGACCCTGCACTTCAAAAGAGAATGTTTACTCTTTTAGGTCTTTCTGACGAAGAAGCTTATGAGAAATTCGGTTTCTTAACTGATGCATTCCGTTTTGGCCCTCCACCACACGGCGGTATGGGTATTGGTCTTGACCGTCTTGTTATGCAAATGATTGGTGCTGACTCACTCCGTGATGTTATTGCATTCCCTAAGCTTCAAAACGCTAGTGAGCCTATGACCGAATGTCCATCTCCTGTTGATACACTTCAGCTTGACGAATTGGGCATTGCAGTAAAAGCAATAGAGGAATAATTATGAAAAAAGGTATAAAAAAATTGAATACTGTGCTGTTTTCGTTGATTTTATGCCTTACTTTTTCAGTAACCGCATTTGCCGAAAAAACAGTTAAGTATGGGAATGAGTTAACGGTTACACCAATTCGTATTTTCTTTGCAATTCTTGTAATTGTACTTTTTGTTGTTATGGAAATTGCATTTGAAAAAATCCGTGAAAAGCGAGTTGAACAAAGAAACAAGAAATACGGAAAAGATGATAAATAAAAAATAAACCTCGGTAATTAGCCGAGGTTTTATTTTATGCTTTTGTAAGCACCATTGTAGTTGTTGCGCTACCATTTTTAATGTTAATTTTTACGGTATTGCCATCATTTGAAACCGTGTATTTTGAAGCTTCAGTTGCATTTCTTGTACCATTAAAGGTAGTTTGATAAAGGGTGTTGTTTTGTGTTTTCCAGGTACCCTTTAAATTAAAATCGCTATCATCCAGCTCTGCAAGAGCTATTGCAATATACGCTTCTAAAGTAAGGTTTTTGTTTTGACGAATATATTCGTCAAGCTCTTTTTCATCTTTACAACCAAACGAAATAAGGTATGTGTCAACAATTACTTGTCGTGCTTGTTTTTCACTTGTAACTTGCGAAAATGTACCATCTTTTTTAAATATTACTGTACATCTTGAAGTTACTGTTTCACCGTTTTCGCCTATTACAATATTTGTTGACGCATTCCACTTGCCAACTAGTCTTTTATCACGCTGTACTTTTTTGTTTTGTGAAGATGTATTTTGAGTAGGCTCTTCAGTTGTGGATTCAGTTGTGGATTCAGTTGTAGTTTCAGTGGTGGTTGTAGTTGTTGTAGTTGTTGTAGTATCTTCTTCATTTCTCTTGCAACCTGCAAAAAGCGTGAGCATAAGAACAAGACACAACAAAAGCGAAATTATTTTAGTTTTCATAACTTAATCATCTTTCCTTAAGCAGAGTTTTAATACCCATTTTGCATTCTCTTGCATTTCGTAAAGTGTAATTCCATCTTTCTTGCCATAAGTTTTAAGAAGTGTACCGTCAGGTTTACCGTTTGTTACACGGTCACCACCTGGCATAAGTACATTTGCACCTGCACGAACACGATATGCTTGATCACGAAGTTTTGGGAATTCAGGGCTCTTTGATGGACGCATCCACCAGTCAGTCATAACAAGTCCTTCATATCCCCACTCATCACGAAGAATACGCTTACAAAGGTCGTAGTTGTAATGTCCCCAAACTCCGTTAATCTTGTTATAAGATGTCATAAGAGTTTGTGGTTGAGCCTCTTTAATGCAAATTTCAAAGCCTTTAAGGTAAATTTCGCGAAGCGCTCTTTCGGAAAGACGAGAATCGTTACGAGTACGATTAACCTCTTGGTTATTACAAGCATAATGCTTAGGACAAGCCTTACGACCATTATGCTGAATACCTTTAACCGCTGCAGCACCAATAAGACCAGTTACAACTGGGTCTTCCGAATAATACTCAAAGTTTCTTCCACAAAGGTGACTTCTATGAATATTCATACCAGGGCCTAAAAGAATATCGCTACCCTTTTCTTTTAATTCTTCACTAATTTTTGTATAAACTTTTTGGACGAGTTCAGTATTAAATGTACTTGCAAGAGCAGTGCCGTTTGGAATAAGTGAACAGTATGAAAGAAGACGAATTCCCGATGGGCCGTCAGTGGTAATCATTGGTGGAACACCTTTATCACGAAGGCTTTGCAATACGCCACCCATAGCACCTGCGTTACCCTTTGCTCCAAGTGGTGAATCCATTTTGTAGTCACCGCGAGAGATTGCTTCTAGCTCGTCAAGGTTTAACTGTGCTACAAATTCGTCAAGAGTTGCCTTGCCATCTTTAACATCTTGAAGTTTAATACCCTTGTCACCTGTTTGAGCAACACCATCTTTAATATTATCAAGAATAATTTGCTTTAAGTCATATTCACGGAGTTTAACTGTTTCTTTAACCGCTTTACGAACACCATTTTCTTCAACTGCAGTGTATTTTTCAAATGCAACCTGTGGAGCACCTGCTTGTGTAAGCTGCTCTTTGCATATTGTGTTTTCAATTCTAAATCCGCCTATGCACTGGGCATCACGAACTGAATTGCCAACATAGAAGTTGTACTCGCCATTTTCCATTACATAAGCGTGAGCAAATCCACTCTTACCGCTATCGTCATAAGACCAAATACGATTTTCAGGGATTGTAATTACAAGAGTTTCACTCTCGTTTGGTGCTAACTCTTTTGTTTTTGCGAAACCGATAAGCTCACGAGATGGTGCACCAAGAGTTCCACAAGGTTTTTCTACATAAACCTGAACAGCCTCTTTACCCTTGTATTCACCTGTATTTTTCACAGTACAAGTAAATGTAATTTCATTGTCTTTATCAAACTTTTCAGTTGTAATATCAAAGGTTGTATATGAAAGACCGAAACCGAATGGGTAAAGAACTTTGTCTTTCGCAAAGGTTTCAAACCAACGATAGCCAACATAAATATCTTCAACATATTCGTTAAATTTAAGGTTACCGAAGTGAGCTGATGATGGGTAATCTTCATACTTCACCGCAATAGTGTCAGTAAGTTTACCGCTTGGAGTCACTTTACCGCAAAGCAAATCAGCAAC
>JAZLET010000003.1:0-8964 GCA_045615405.1 Candidatus Fimenecus sp. | reverse complement strand
TGATGGCGATATGGACATTCTTGATTTCTTCCACAAAAGATAATTAAACACAAATAATTAAAACCCTCAACGAAAGTTGAGGGTTTTGTTTTTATAACTCAAAATCTTCAGGATTGTACTTTTCTAATTCAATAGGTCTTTTTGGTTGCCTTTTAAGTACATCATAATCGAATTTTCTACAAGCAAAATCCTTTTCAACAACTCCCTTTTTCTTGCAAAGCACAGTTTCACCGTCAGGGGAAAGCTTTCCATACGCACAGTATGAGCAAGAAGGGGAGATTTCTTTTGTATTAAGTAGCTTTTTCATTTTAATCACCAAATTTATTCTACCACACTTTTTTCTTCCTATCAATATCAAAAATCATAATTATACACATAATTGCAAAAGTGAAAAATGCAGGGAGTGACACGGAAAATGTTGTAATAGTTGCATTTTGTAGAGGCGCAAAAACATTAATATCAACTGGAAATACAAGCAACAATAAATATGATATAAAGGACGCTAAAGCACCATTAAGTATTTTATAAACAAAGAAGTGTGAGTATTTTAATCCGCAATTTTTAACATTCGCCATAACTTGACAATGCACACAAATTCCACCAAATCCAATAACTGCAGTAATAACGGGAATAGGCGTTTTACCTACAAGTGTCATACAACCTTTTGTAACTTCTAAAATAGATGTAAATGCTACAAAAATATTCTCATTTTTCATACAAATTTTAAGGCAATTTGTAACGGCACTAAAAATGACAACCCATGCACAAATTCCAAGCACCGACTGTAAGGCATCAGAAACCGCTGACGATAATGATGATAATGACGACTGTGCTTCGTAATATTCTTTTAACTCGTTTTTATCATCTAAAAACCGCGTAAATACGCCGATTATCAAAGATGACATACAAAGTGAAGCAAACATAATCACGCCCAACTTTGTACTTTTAAACATATTAACTCCAACGGCTGTAATCACAAAAGCAGGGCCACCATTCATACAAAAAATGCATAATCTTTGTGCTTGATTTTTCGTAATTGCACTATCATTTAAAAGATTATTAACCATTTTAATTCCAACTGGAAATCCACCAATCATTGACATAATAATTACAGGTATTGCACAAGCAGGTTGACGAAATAACCATTGTGAAATAGGTGCTAAAAATCTATATGCAAACCCAAAAATATTTGACTTAATAATATATGTAGAAACTACCATAAACGGAAAAAGTGAGGGTAAAATCACATAAAAACAAATTTGTAAGCCTTCAGTAACACCGCTTGTTACAGCGTAAGGAATTTTAAACATAAATATAAGACTTAAAACAACAAGTATAGCTTGAAAAATATTCTTTTTTAATTTCACAACAACCATAATCTCACCAATAAAGTATATTATTTTTTATACTTAATAATGATTTATTTTCATATAATTCATTATAAGTGAGGTGTTTTTGTGGCACGAAAGAAAAAAGAGCGTAAATCACCAATTCCTGATTTGCATTTTAATGAGGCAAAAATTGAAATGCTTGGAAATCGTGAAATCATAATTGATGGTTGCAAAGGTGTTATTGAATATGACGAAAACCTTATAAAGCTTAATATCGGTGAATTGTCTTTAGGTCTCATGGGGGATGAAATGGTTATAGAATCCTTTGATGGCGGAGTGGCAATAATCCGTGGCAAAATTATAGAAATTAATTTCATTTCATAAGGGGATTATATTTTGATTATACGAGTTTTAAGATATTTGTTTGGTTACATAAATTTTAAAGCGTTTGGCGGATTTGCCGATAGATTTATAAACCTTTGCACTAAAGAGGGAATTCCACTTTGGAATGTGCGAAACATTAATAATACCATTCTTGCAAGTACAACTATTGAAGGGTATATTGCAATTCATACGGTTGCACGAAAATCAGGAATGCGTGTGCAGTCAACTGATAAAGTGGGGCTTAAATACTTTTTAAGAAAGCACAAAGCCCGTGTTGGAATCGCATTAGGAATATTAGCATCAGTTATTATTATGTTCACACTTACTCAATTTGTTTGGAGTGTGTCTGTTGTAGGTAACACAACTATTGATACTGATTTAATCTTGTCTACCCTTGAAAATTATGATGTAAAGGTGGGTGTGCCAATATCATCAATAGATAATGATGAGGTGGCATCACTTGTTATGAATGACATAAAAAAACTTTCGTGGGCAAGTGTTAATATGAAAGGCTCAGTGATAATAGTTGAAGTCCGCGAGAAAACTGACGCACCAAAAATTTATGATGCCTCAAAGCCTACTAATGTAGTGGCAAGTGAAGATGGCGTAATTTTAAGCATAGATGTGCTTTATGGTAATGAAGAGGTTAAGCCTGGCTCAGCGGTTACAAAAGGTGACTTGCTAATAAGCGGAGTTATCTCTCATAAAGACGGTAGTGAAGTTCCAATTCACGCTGATGGCTATGTAAAAGCACTTGTAAAAAAGAAAGAAACTTTTTCTTTAAACGATTTTTCAATTTATAATTTAAAAAATGAAAAATCACGAAACCTTATATTCTTTTTTGGACTTAAAATTCCATTAGGTGCCAAGGTAAACAATCATTATTTTACTGAGCATAATTCTTTCATTGAAAGTGAAGAAAAACTGTTACCGTTGGGAATAATAACACAGTATGGTGCCGATATTTCTACTGAAGAAGCGACTCTTACAAATGCAACACAAGAAAAAATTGCACTGTTTAGTAATGCTTTGTATGTTCGTGAACTTTTAAGTTTTAGTGAGATAAGAAACTCCAAAATCCAAAAAAATGAAACCAAAACTACAATGCAATATGATTTTTATGCTAATTGTGAGCAAGAAATTGGTACTTTACAGGAAATTTATGTTGAAAAAACTAATGACATTCAATAAAAAATGTGTTAAAATTAATTGAATATAACTATTTTTATGCTAAGCGGGTGAAAAAGGTTGTTTGAACAGGTTATAAATGTTGATAGAATGGAGCAAACAGTAAGTCTATTCGGTAGTTTTGATGAAAATATACGACTTATTGAGTCTAACTATAATGTTAAGGTTATTAGTCGTGGGTCTGAAATTAAAGTTAACGGTGATGCCGAGAATGTTTCAAAAGCGGTTAGAGCAATTAACGGACTTTTAACACTTATTAATCGTGGCGAAGCACTTTCCGAGCAAAATGTCCGCTATGTACTTTCCCTTGTTAACGAGGGGAATGAGGACAAGCTTTGCGAAATGACCGGTGACTGTGTTTGTATCACCGCAAAGGGTAAACCTATAAAGCCAAAAACACTTGGTCAAAAAAAATACCTTGAATGTATTAAGAACAACACTATCACACTTGGTGCAGGTCCCGCTGGTACTGGTAAAACCTACCTTGCAGTTGCAATGGCGGTTAATGCATTCCGTGCAAAAGAAGTTAATCGTATTATATTAACTCGTCCCGCTGTTGAAGCAGGTGAAAAACTCGGTTTCTTACCTGGCGATTTGCAACAAAAGGTTGACCCTTATCTACGCCCTTTATATGATGCACTTTTTGATATGCTTGGTGCTGAAAGCTTCCAACGCTATCAAGAGCGTGGCAGTATTGAGGTAGCCCCTCTTGCATATATGCGTGGTCGTACACTTGACGATAGTTTTATTATTCTTGACGAGGCACAAAACACAACACGTGAACAAATGAAAATGTTTTTAACTCGTCTTGGCTTCAACTCTAAAATCGTTGTAACTGGTGACGTAACTCAAATTGACTTGCCTGATGGTAAAAAATCAGGACTTGTTGAGGCGATGAAAATTTTAAAAGGCATTGACGATATTGCAATAAATGTATTTACAGAAAAAGATGTGGTTAGACACCGTCTTGTTCAAGATATTATTAAGGCTTATGAAAAACAAGAAATGAGGCAAAAGAAATGAACGAGAAAATGCGAGTAATTATTGATAATCAACAAAATGTTATGAAAATTCCAACAGGGGTTAGAATGCTTGTGCGTCGTTGTTGTAAAGCAGTTCTTGCTAATGAAGGGTTTGTAGATTCTGCCGAAATCAGCGTAACCTTTGTTGATGACGAAACAATTCACCAACTTAATAAAAAACATAGAAATATTGATAAAAGTACTGATGTGCTTTCATTCCCAATGAGTGAAGATGGTGATTTCCCAGTAAATTATGACACAGGCGCAAAAGTACTTGGTGACATAATAATTTCAATTGAACACGCCTACGACCAAGCGGAAAAATACGGACATACATTACAACGTGAAATTGGATTTTTAACAGTACATTCACTTTTACATCTTCTTGGCTATGACCATGAAGACGGTGGTCTTGAAATGGTTAGAATGCGTGAAAAAGAAGAAGCGGTACTTACAAGAATTGGTCTAAAACGAAACGGCAGTTATTATTTTGACGGAGAATAATTATGAAAAAGCTTGTTAAAAGTTTTGGTTATGCATTTCAAGGAATCCTTTCAGCAGTTAAAACAGAACGAAATATGCGAATACATATAGTATGTATGATTTATATGTACTTTTTCTTGTTTGCATTTGACTTTTTTGAAATTACAAACACGCAACTTGCAATAATCTTTATAGCAAACGGACTTGTAATGGGTGCCGAGCTTATGAATACTGCAATTGAGTCTGTTGTAGATTTGCACGGTGAAGAGCATACGCCTTTAGGCAAAATTGCAAAAGACTGTGCCGCAGGTGCAGTGCTTGTGTTTACAATATTTTCAGTGCTTTGCGGTATTGCAATTATGTATCAACCGTTGGCATTCCAAAAACTATTTGCATATTTTATAGAAAATCCAATAGCAATAGTTTTATTCTTAGTTTCAGTAGTAATTTTTAGTATATTTATATTTAAAAGGAATAAGAAATAAATGAATACACCAATAACAGCATTTATAGCGATTGTAGGTAAAGCAAATGTTGGCAAATCCTCAATCCTTAATAAACTTTTAGGAACAAAAATCGCAATAGTTTCATCAAAACCACAAACAACCCGTACTCGTATTATGGGTGTGCTTACAACTGACGATAATATTCAGTTAGTATTTACTGATACACCAGGCTTTCATAAACCAAAAACAAAGCTTGGTGAAAAAATGGTAAAAGCGGTAAGTGATAGTATTGAAGGGGTTGACGCTTGTCTTTTAGTTGTTGAGCCAGAGGGTGAACTTAAAGAGGCGGAGCTTGAACTTTTAGAAAAAATTAAAAAAGGCAAAAATCCCGCAATTCTTGCAATTAATAAAATTGACACAGTAAAAGATAAAGAAAAACTTGCTTTACGAATTACTGAGATGACTGAGTATTATAATTTTGATGCAATCGTACCTGTTTCAGCACAAACTGGCAAGGGTATTAATGAGTTGTTAGATGAGCTTAAAAAGTTAAGCTTTGAGTCTGAGCATTTCTTCCCTGATGACACTCTTACTGACCAACCTGAAAGAGTTTTAGCAGGTGAGATTATTCGTGAAAAAATGTTAAGATTACTTGATAAAGAAATTCCACACGGCACCGCAGTAAGCATTGAAAAAATGCGTGAGCGTAGTGATGGAATTATGGATGTTGAAGCCATAATTTATTGTGAAAGAGATAGTCATAAAGGTATTATTATCGGTAAAGGCGGTAATATGCTTAAAAAGATTTCAACCTATGCTCGTCAAGATATGGAAAACTTTTTTGACTGTAAAATTAACCTTCAATGCTGGGTAAAGGTAAAAGAGGGTTGGCGAAATCGTGAAGGACTTATTCATAATTTTGGATTAGATTAAATTACCATTTATATTTTAAATCACAAAAGCCAAATTAATATTGGCAGGTGATTTAAATGGACAGTATGGCAATTTGGAGTCGCTTCACCGAAAGCGGTAAGGTAGAAGATTATTTAATGTATAAAAAATCATTAAATAAAAAGAAACCTCTATATGACGGAGAACTATACTATGAGGACGAATACGGACGGAATAATACTCAAGGAACAGAATATTGGTGAAAAAGACAAGCTCGTTACGGTGCTCACACGCCACAACGGGCTTGTACGAGCATTTGTCCGTGGGGCTAAATCATTAAATAATCGTAAAAATAGTGCAACAGGAATGTTTTGTTATTCAAAACTTTCCTTGTATAAAAGTAAAGATAGCTACATAGTTGACGAGGCAGAGCCCATAGAACTTTTTTTTGAACTTCGTGATGACCTTGCAAAGCTTTCTTTAGCGCAGTATTTTGCTGAGTTAGTAATAACTCTTGTACAAGAAGATGAAAATGCGGAAGAGTATTTAAGATTAATTCTTAACTCCTTGCATTTTCTTGCTAAAAATAAATTGCCAATTGACCAAGTAAAAGCAATTACAGAGCTTCGCATTATGTGTATTGCAGGTTTTATGCCTAATCTTATTGCTTGTGATAGGTGCGGAGAATACGAAACCAATACTATGTACTTCTTAATTGAAGATGGACTTTTATACTGTGAAAATTGTGTGCCAAATGATATGCTCTTTCCACTAGAAATTGGTTTAATAAAAGGACTTCGGCATATAGCGTTTTCCGATTTTGAAAAAATCTATTCCTTTAAAATGGAAGATTACGCGTTAGAGGATTTAACCTACATAACTGAAAAATACTTGTTATCTAAATTACAAAGAAACTTTAAAACACTAGACTTTTATAAGGAAATAACAAAATGAACAAACATTGTATTTCACTTGAACTTGATAAAATTCTCAAAATGCTCAGTGATACTGCATCTTCTGTTGATGCTAAAGAATCAGCTCTTAAAATAGAGCCACAAACTGACTTTTTTGAGGTGCTTTCGCTGCTTGATAAAACTGAAGCGGCTTACATTCTTATTGCCAAATTTGGTGCACCATCATTTCACGGACTTCAAAATGTCAATAATGCTTTAAGTCGTGCAAGTGCAGGTGGCTCACTTTCAGCAGGTGAACTTTTAAAAATTGCAACAACACTTAAAATTATTCGTGGAATTACCGTGTGGCATGAAAAATGTGCGGGAATGGAAACTGCATTAGACGATTTGTTTAATTCTCTTTATCCTAATAAATATCTTGAAGAAAAAATTACTAATGCTATTATAAGCGAAACTGAAATTAGTGATAACGCTTCACCTGAGCTTAAAGAAATACGCCGTAAAAAGCGCCATTATGAGAATAAAATCCGTGAGCAGTTAGATTCTATGATTCGCTCCTCGCACTATTCAAAAATCCTTCGTGATGGAATTATCACTCAACGAAATGGTCGTTTTGTAGTGCCGGTTAAAGCCGAAAATCGTAGTGACGTTGCAGGTATGGTGCATGACACCTCAGGTAGTGGTGCAACTGTGTTTATTGAACCTGCCGCAGTAGTTGAGGCGAATAATGAAATTAAGGTTTTAGAAAGTCGTGAGCAAGATGAAGTTGAAAGAATTCTTGCGGAACTTTCAGGTATGGCAGGGGAATTTGAGGATACTATTAAAATCAGTTTTGAAAGTGCTACAATGCTTGATTTGCACTTTGCCAAAGCACATCTTGCCTATAAAATGAAAGCTAGCCGACCAATACTTAATAACGATGGCGAAATTCTATTAAAAAAAGCAAGACATCCTTTAATTGATGCTAAAACCGTTGTGCCCGTAGACATTTCACTTGGTATTGAATTTGACTCCCTTGTAATTACAGGTGCTAATACTGGTGGTAAAACTGTATCAATAAAAACTATTGGTCTTTTAACCTTAATGGCAGAATGTGGACTTATGTTACCTGTAACCGATAATAGTCGTATTTCCGTATTCCAAAATGTACTTGCTGATATTGGTGACGAGCAAAGCATTGAGCAATCACTTTCAACATTTTCATCTCACATGACTACAATTTGTGAGATTTTAAAAACCGCTAATGAAAAAAGCCTTGTGCTTATTGATGAACTTGGTGCAGGTACTGACCCAATAGAGGGTGCTGCCCTTGCGGTTTCAATTTTAGAGAACTTAAGACAAAAAGGTGCAAAGATTGCGTCTACAACACACTATTCCGAGCTTAAAGAATATGCTCTTAAAACTGATAGAGTAGAAAACGGTTGTTGCGAATTTGATGTTGCAACGCTTAAACCAACATACCGTCTTTTAATAGGTATGCCAGGTCGCTCAAATGCTCTTGCTATTGCAGGGCGTCTTGGTATAAATGAAGATATTATTGACTTTGCAAAAGCACTTATCTCAGAAGAGGATACTCGTTTTGAGGATGCGGTTGATACTCTTGAAACTGCACGAAAAGCATTAGAAGATGACCGTCAAAAATTAGAAAACGAAAAAGATGCAATTCTTCGCCAAAAAGAAAATGCCGAAAAAACACTTCAAAAGGCAAAAGAACAAAGCGAAAAAGAACTTAAAAGGGCAAAGCAAGACGCTGAAAGAATAGTTGAAAATGCTCGTAGAGCAGGTAATGCGCTTTTACTTGAAATTGAACAACTAAAAAAAGAACTTGCAAAGAAAAACAATCATCAGGAAATTGCCCGAAAAGCAAAAGCAGCTATGGGGCGTCAACTTGATAAAATGGACGAAATCTCACAAGATTTACTTCATGGTGATGACGGTGACTACACCTTGCCAAGACCACTCAAAATCGGTGATAGAGTGTTTGTTAAAACTTTAGGTGGTGAGGCAGAGGTTATATCTATTGACGAAAAGAAAAATACTGTGCAGGTTCAGTCAGGTATGATTAAAATGAAATCCGATATTTCTGATATTCGTCTTTTAGGTGGACAAAAGCAACAGAAAAAGCAGACAGGTGGTATGAGAACAGTTCATACAGGTTCGTCAAAAGCAAATGCATCATCCAATTCATCAATTGATATTCGTGGTAAGACTGTAGAAGAAGCAATGCTTGACCTTGATACCTTTATTGATAACATTCTTCGTACAGGACTTAATGAAATCACCATTATTCACGGTAAAGGTACGG
>JAZLET010000002.1:0-11580 GCA_045615405.1 Candidatus Fimenecus sp. | reverse complement strand
CTGAGTGTTATTATCTTGATACCGCTAAAAAATGGTGTCTTATTGCTGACCAATATCACAAGCATCAGGGCTACACACCATTTTTGTGTGATGACCTTGCAACTGGCAATTTTATTCAGCTTCACAACGACCAATATGATTTGGGCAAACGCAAAAAGCGTCATGGTGGAGTTATTAAAATCACCGATGAAGAATATGACAACCTTATTAAATATTACGGAATAGATAAATAAAAAAATCCCCCACCGGTTAAACCGATGGGGTTTATTTTTTTAGTTGAATTTTGGTAAGTAGTCACCATGAGCAACAATTAAGTCATCAACCATCTTCTTGATTGTGTCAATATCAAGCTCACTACCAGTGTGTGGGTCAAGCATTGCAGCTTGGTAAATATGCTCTTTCTTACCTGTAACTGCTGCTTCAATAGTGAGCAACTGCACATTGATATTTGTCATATTCATTGCAGCACATTGTACTGGAAGCGCTCCTACATGGCAAGGATGAATTCCACGACCATTTACAAGACAAGGCACTTCAACACAAGCATTTTCAGGAAGATTTGTAATAAGATGACCAGTATTGAGCACATTACCACCGATTTGATAAGGTGTGCTTGTTACGATTGACTCCATAATTCTTGAAGCATATTCGTTTGAACGCTCATGGTCTTTAACGCCCTTTTGAAGCATTTCGGCATATTCCTTTTTCCAGCCCTCAATTTGATTTACACAACGGCGTGGATACTCGTCAAGAGGAATATTGTATCTTTCAATAAGTTCAGGGTACTTGCTTTTTATATAAAACATATTGTATTCAGCATTATGCTCACTTGATTCAGTACAGTAGTAACCGAAGTTTTTAATGTAATCCATACGAACTTTATCATCTGCATCAGGTTGTGCCATATAAGCATCAACTCTTGACTTGATTTCAGGATACAAGTCAACACCATTTTTATCCCTAATTTCAAGAAGCCAACCCATATGGTTAATACCTGCAATAAGTTCTTTTCTACCCTCTAATTTATCTTCCATATTAAGCTTTTTGAGAAGCCATTCAGAACAGCCTTGAACACTATGACAAAGACCGATAGTATTAACACCTGTATATCTTTGCATATATCCTGTAAGCATTGCCATTGGGTTAACATAGTTTAAGAAAAGCGCATCAGGACAAACTTCTTCCATATCATCAGCAAAACCCTTCATAACTGGAATTGTGCGAAGTGTACGCATAATTCCACCAATACCAAGAGTGTCACCAATAGTTTGTCTTAAGCCATATTTCTTTGGTACTTCAAAATCAATAATTGTACAAGGGTCATAAAGACCAACTTGAATTGCATTAACAACAAAATTAGCGCCGCGGAGTGCATCTTTTCTATTTTCTACACCAACATAGCATTCAATTTTACCATATCCGCCCTTTGCTTTTCGCATAGCCTCAAGAATTGTGCGGCTTTCTTCAAGTCGCTGGGCGTCAATATCATAAAGAGCAAAAACGCTATCGCGAAGTGCTTCAGTGCACATACAGTCACCGATAACATTTCTTGCAAAAACCGTGCTACCCGCACCCATAAATGTAATTTTCATAATAATTTCTCCTATATTTTGTCCTATTGACATCTTAAAGCAAATTGGTAAATCGTTTTTTGAATTTACCTTTAAACTTAATTATACGGGCTTTTTCACCTCTTGTAAAGTTAATTTTTCCATCACTACCTAAAAATTAAAAACACAAACTGAACAACAAAAGTTTGAAAATTTGTTGATTTCTAAGAAAAGGTGGAGAAACTCCACCTTTTTCTTATTTTTTCTTTGCTTTTTCTTTTGCGCGTTTGTCGTTAATAATTTGCATATGCTCTGCTGTTATAAGTTCAACATTGTTTTCTTTTGCCCAGTCAACACAGCCTTTAAGTACTAATGGTAAGAACACTCGTGGCACTGCAAGAACAGTTTTAAGAGCATCATCAGTAAATTTCACTTTATCATCAACACGGTCCGCTGCATAACGTACTGACTCTAATGACGCCTCACGCATTTGCAACAATTCCGCACGCATTTTTCTTTTTCTATGGAACCAAAAATTCTTACTATCACGATAACCGTAGTCAACAGGAAGTGCAGGGAAATCCTTTGACTTAACACCATTAATAATAGCATCACTGTATTTTTTCTTCATAAGAATTTTGTCAATTTTAAGAATAAAGTGGGCACCGAATTTACTTGTTATACCATTAAAATCGTGGTAAGGTCCTTCGTAGCCATTAAGCTCACCCGGTAAATCCTTATCGGCACCATCAAGCTCACGCACCCAAGTACACTCAATAACCTCAATAGCATCAGTCATAACCATTGGGCGAATTTCACCTGTTTCTTCTTCCAACAAACTCTTTTCAAGCTTAAAATTGCACTTTGGCATTTTTTCTTCAGGTTTGTCGCCCGGCCAAGAAAGTTTAACTGCCTCTTTAAAGGTTTTTGGATTATCATCAATAAAGTTAAGGGCACATTTACCATTACGAAGAATGTTTTGTGCAGTATTTGATGAATTACGGCAACAAAGGAGCATTGCATAATAATCTTTACCTGCAACATAATATGGTTGAACAAGCGAATATGGACCTAAATTTGTTGTGCCATCTTCACAAAGTGTACTGATTACAACAGTAGGCATTGGGAAGAATAAAGATGTTTGATAAAAGTTATCAACTATTCTTAAATTTTCAAAACTACTCATATAAAAATCCCCTTAAATTTTATTACTTATATTTTATCACTTAAAAATATTAAGTCAAGAAAAGTAACTCTCAATTTATTGAATTTCTTATATTTATATGCTAAAATTATTTTATTGAAAGGGGAAATTTTTTATGAGTATAGCATTGACTCCTGAAAAACTTCAAAAAAAGGAAATGCGAAAAGCAAAAGAGCTTAAGTATTGGGAAAAGCAAAAAGCAAGACCAAAAGGAAATACTTACTTTTGGTACCTTGTGCTAATTATTGCTATGATTTATGCTGTTGATGAAATTGCATCTCAAATTAATGCACTTATGCAAACTGAAATTGCTAATACATTTTTTCAAAGTGAAAGTTCAGTTACGATTCTTAATCTCTTAAATATTGTTGCAATTCCTTTTCAAATTTTAGGTCTTCTTTATAGACCACTTGCAGACCGTTTTGGTAGAAAAACATTCCTTATTATTAACACATTTGGAATGGCACTTGCATTATTTGTTATATTCTTATCTCAAAATGCTATTATGTATTTTATTGGTGCATGTATGATTCTTTTCTTTGTACCTCATGATATGCATGTCGTTTATATTATGGAATCTGCACCTGCAAAGAGTCGCGCAATTACATATTCAGTTGTTAAATTCTTTGCAAATATGGCAGTTATGCTTGTACCTGTGCTTCGTCGTTTACTTATGGAAAACGCAAGTGAATGGCGTAATGTTTATATAATTCCCGCTGTTGTTGGTGTTGTTGTTTCACTTATCGCCCTTCTTTGTGCAAGAGAAACTGATGCGTTTATTGATTCTCGTATTCGTTACCTTAAAATGACTGAAGAAGAGTTAAAAGCAGAAAAGCTTAGAAAAACTGCACAGGATTCGCAAGGTGGCGTTATTGATGCTCTTAAATTTGGTTTCAGTCACAAACAGCTTCGTTGGGTATTCATTTGCTTTGCCCTTGCTGGTATTGGCGTTGTGGGTAGTATGAATTATCAAGCAATTCTTACTCACGGCTATGCTCAAAGTGTTTATGGTAGTAATGCAAAAGAGTTTCTTGACCTTGTAAGTGTTAAAGAAGTTAGTCAGGCGCTTATTTTGTATCCTATTGGTATGGCTCTTTCTCAAGTAATTATGGGCTTTATTTCAGACAAAAAAGGTAGAAAAACTGCGGCTATTACCGTAGCTGCAAACTGTGTTGTCAGTTTTGTAGTTTTTGCTGTTGGTGCAAAAATGAACTTAAATCCTTCTTTAGTTGGATTCTTCTGCGGTACATTTGTTGGTAGTTATTATTCAACAAATGATATACTTATTATGATGGCAAGTGAAACAGCACCTACAAATCTTCGTTCATCTGCTACCGCGGCACAAACAGTTGTGGGCTTTGCAGGGTATGCAATTGGATTTATTACCAATACAATTCTTGCACTTATTTTTGGTGATGGTGTAATCGGTACCGTTGCTCTTTGTTTACTTGTACCAAGTTTTATTGCTACACTTATTGCTCTTATTAAGAAAACACACGACACAAAAGGTCTTGATTTAAACACTGTTACTGGCACTGAATGGGACTAATTTAAGATAAAAGTAATAGTGAATAGGCAAAAAGTAAACTCCCTACAAAATTGTAGGGAGTTTTTGATTTTTAATTTATTTAACTGATGCAATAAATTTCTTAAATTGTGCTCTACCCTCTTCAGTTCTATCGTAAACACCACATTGTTCAAGTATTGCAGTGAACACAAGTCCAATTTCGTCACGAATAATTTGGTCAATGTTATCAGCATTAACATCGCTGTATTTTGCCTTAAAGCTCATTGTCCAGTCATAATGCTTTGCGATTCTTTCATCGGCTTTAATGTCTTTATTTTCAAGAATAGCATCTTTAAGAATTGCCATTTCAGTTTTAAGACGAGATGGTAAAACTGCAAGACCCATAACCTCAATAAGACCGATATTTTCCTTCTTAATATTATGGTATTCAGGATGTGGATGATAAAATCCATCAGGACATTCTTCAGTTGTAATGTTGTTACGGAGCACCAAATCAATTTCATATTTACCATTTATAAATCTTGTAATTGGTGTAATTGTATTGTGAATTTCACCGTCATCAGTTTTAGCAATAATGAATGCCTCATCGTCGGAATAATCACGCCAAGCTGCAAGAATTTTACCTGCAAGTATACAAATTCTATCAGTGTCGTCACCTTGAAGACGAATTACTGACATAGGCCATTTTACAATACCTGCTTTTACATCTGAAAATCCTTCAAATTCAACGTATTCTTCAATTTCCGCCTTTGCCATAGCAAACTCATAACGACCACCTTGGAAATGTTCGTGAGTAAGAATTGAGCCACCTGAAATAGGCAAGTCAGAATTTGAGCCAATAAAATAATGTGGAAATTGCTTAACAAAATCAAAAAGACGTCTAAAATTCTTTTCGCAAACCTTCATTGGCTTGTGAGCCTCATCAAAAACAATACAATGCTCATTGTAATAAACATAAGGTGAATATTGAAGATATGCATTTACACCGTCAAGACAAATTGGAATAACTCTATGATTTTGACGAGCTGGGTGATTTACACGACCACGATAACCCTCATTTTCTTTACAAAGCATACAAGTTGGATATGAGCTTTGTTCCATTTTTGTAGCCGCAGCAATTGCCTTAGGGTCTTTTTCAGGCTTTGCAAGGTTAATTGTAATATCAATATCACCATATTCAGTGCTTGTTATCCATTTAACATCATTCTTAATTCTATATTCACGAATATAGTCACTTTTACGAGCAAGGTGGTAATAATAATTTGTTGCCTCTTCAGGTGAAATTTCATATTTTTCTTTAAAAGTTTTTATAACTTCAGAAGGTCTTGGTGTGATTGCACCCATTACCTTTGTATCAAACAAATCTTTGTAAACAACTGAATCCTCGCAAAGTCCCTTTTCTACCGCAAAGTTAAGAATTGTATTAAGAATTTCTTGAAGGTCATCAGTTTTAACTTGAGCATCAGTTTCCATACTATCTAATTCAAGAATTTCAAGTATGCGATTTACCGCCCAAGCCTTGTCTAATTCATCAATAAGATTCTCTTTAACGCCATAAGCCACAAGAGAATTAATCGCCTCATAAATATTCATATATTGCACCCTCACTTGCAAAAAATTATCTATTATAATTATAAAACTTTTCTTGTATATTTCAAGATGTTTTTTGCAAATATATACAATATTTTTACAAAATAAAAACGGTAGAGAATTAAATCTCTACCGTTAATTTATTTATAAGGGATTAAAGTTTAATAATCAAAATACCTGCGATAACTGCTGCGAGTACAAAGAGAATAATCCATGTGCTGCTACCACTACTGAATACTGGCTCGCCACTTAATACAAGACCTTGACTTTGTGATGGTACGCTTACATTTGAAGAACCAACATTTGTGTTAGGTGTTGGAGTTGGTGTTGGAGCAGGAGTTTCTTCTTCGCTACCAAAATCTTCATTTGTATTATCTTCAGGAGCAGGTGCAGGAGTTTCTTCTCCGCCACCGCCGAGGAGTCCACCAAGTAAGTCACCAAGACTACCTACAATACCGCCAAGTGAACCAAGAAGACCTGTAAGACCACTAAGGTCAACGCCGCCAAGAAGTTCACCGATATTACCAAGGTCAAGGTTACCAATAAGATCTTCAACGTTAATACCCATATCTTCAAGGCCACCAAGTACTTGGTCAAGTGCTGCTTCAAGACCTTCTAAGTCAATGTTAGGAAGACCTGGAATTTGTGGAAGAGTAATTCCACCATTTGCATCATTCTCAGCTTTTTCTTCCCAAGTCATAAGCTTTGGAATATCTGTATCATAATACATAAACTGAGGATATTTAGCATCTGTATTAATTGTATATTCGTCAGTTGCTGTAAGAAGCCATACATAGAAAGCCGCTGTGCCGTCATCAGCACTATACTTAATGTGACCTAAATTCTTAATGAACCATGTATTATCAGGTGCTTGACAAGTTGAAGCATCAATTACATTATCAGGTGAAACATAGTTTGCAACATCCTTAAGTTCAGCCTGAATATAATTTTCGCCAAGGTTATAACCCATATCAGCAACTGTTGCGAAACCACTAGCATTAAATGCTTCAATTACACCGTCACTGTTCCAGTTTGCTGATGGAGTAACAGGAGCAATAAACTTGTTGTAATTTGTAACGTTCGCATAAGAATTAATTTTAGGTTCAACAACAACTTCATGCTTACCAAGGAAGCCTAAGTCAAGTTCGTATGTATAGCCTATCATATCTCTTACCATTGAGTTTGTATTTCTACTTGCTGAAGCAACTTTATTTACAATCGCTAAAAGATTTGAACCAGCGTTTGCGCGTGTTTCAGTAAAAGTACCTGTGTTTACGCCAAACATAACATCTTTTGCTACGTTAAAAGTGTTATATGTATTACCATCTTCAGCAACGAAATCGTATGTTGGTACAAGCATCCAGAATGATGGCATATAAGCAAATACAGGAACAAAGATTCTTGAATAAATTGCATCATGCTCAGCCAACATAATGTCGTTTGCCATTAATGCTAATTGTTCAAAAACAGGAATGTATGAAACAAGCTCACCTAACTCTGGGTTAGAAAGAATTTCTTGTGCAAGAAGATAAGCAAGTGCTTCACCGTCAATTTCTGTGTTACCCATGAAAAGTTGACCCATCATTTCAAGACCGTTAAATGCTGAGTTTGCCATAACAAGGTTTTCAATGCTACCGTAGCCATAAGTGTCAATGTAAAGACTTACAACTGCACCGCCCATGCTTTCAGCATTAATAGAAACCTTATTGTGACCTGATGTTTCTTTAACTTCATCAATAAACGCCTTAAGTTGTTTAACGATTTCAACAGGGTTACCTGTCCAGTCATATGTAAAGAAGTAAACGTGGTTATCACCAAGTTCTTCATAAAGTGCTTTAGAAAGTTTGCCTTCTTCACCTAACTGTTCGTCAAAATTCATATACTGCTCAACAGGACGACTGTCACAATTAACTGAAATTACAGTATCTTTGCCTTCTGCATCTTTGACAAGTCTTGCACCATTGTTATCATACATAACTGGTCCAAAGATTGTTTTAACTGCAGTTTCAGCAGCATCAACAAACAAGCCTGTTTGTGTTGTGTCCATAAGGAATTGAGCAAGTAATGGCATAACTGGTAAAATACCGTTAACGATATTCTCAGTTGAGAAAATCTCATTACCTTCTGCATCATAGAGTGTTTCACCAATACCTCTAACCTGAATAACAGGTGCATGACCACAATCACAACCTTGTGAACCTGCTGCAAAAGCAGGTAAAACCATAATTGCAGTCAACATAATTGCGAGGATTAAGCTTAACGCCATTTTGATTTTTTTCATAAAATCCCTCCGTTATAATATAACTGGGACTATTCTACCATATATTTTTATTTTTTACAACAGTTTTTGCTAAAAAATACTTTGAATAATTTTATTGGCAAATTGCGGGGAATACTGCCAATAATCCATATGATTTCCGTCATAATAATATTTGATAGGTGGTGTTTCATCATTGTTTGGGAAATTATCTACAATGGCAAGTTTTATCTTCATTTTTTCCGGATTTATACTCTTTATGTAAACACTTGCTAAATCCCCTTCTTGCACATCACAGTTATATTCCGCAAGTCCTGCAAGATTAGGGCTTAATTCAATGAAAATCCCATATTTTTCAATAGAGCGTACTATTCCTCCTACCGTTTGACCTGCCTTAAAGTTTTGTGCATTTTCTTCCCAAGTGCCAAGTAATTCTTTATGAGAAAGTGTGATTCTACCCATCTCATCAATACTTTTTACAACAGCTTTTATTACAGTGTTTACCGGAAATCTTACATTAGGGTGTGGAATACGAGAAACAGAGATGCTATCTATTGGCAAAAGTGCGGAAATTCCACAACCTATATCACAAAACGAGCCAAAGCTTTCGTTATGAGTAACCTTTGCTTCAACAATATCGCCTGGCACAAGATTTTTAATGTAATTTTCCATGCATTCCTCTTGTACAACGCGACGACTTAATATTGCAGTGCGTACGCCTTGTTCATCATCCATAAAATCAATAATTTTAAAGCAAACCGGCTTATTAACCCGCGATATTATAGCAATATCACGCACACTTCCTTCAGTAACTCCTATAGCACATTCTTCACGAGGAATAATGCCAATCATTACACCTAAATCTACATAGAGATTATGTTCGCGGTCACACATTGTAACCTTACCTTCTAAAATCTTTTCAGTAAAAAAACATTCACGAATATTGTTGATTGACTCAATAGATTTTTTATTGCTTTTGATTTCAAAAAGTATTCCCTCTGGGTAGTATTTTTTCATATATCTCACCTTTATTTTTAAATTGATACTAAAGAATATGAGCACAAACCTAAAAAGAGAATTAAAAAGTATTTTATTTTTCAAATCATTGTGCTATACTATATAATTGGTGAAGATTATGGACATTAGAGTTAATGATATTCTTGAAATGAAAAAAACACATCCTTGCGGTGAAAAACAGTTTTTAGTGCTTCGTGCAGGTATGGATTTTCGCATTCGTTGTGTGAAATGCGACCGTGAGGTTATGGTGCCACGAATAAAAATAGAAAAAAACATAAAAAAAGTTTTGAGAGATGGAGAAATAGTTAATGTTTGATAAGTTATTAGGTATTGAAGCAAGATTTGAAAGTGTAAATGAGCAGTTATGCGACCCTGCAACTGTGAGTGACCAACAGTTATATACAAAGTTGATGAAAGAATTAAAACAGCTCACACCTGTTGTTGAAAAATTCCGTGAATATAAAGGTTATAAAGATACCTTTGAAGAATCAAAAATGCTTCTTGACGAAGGCGGAATGGACAAAGATTTCAAAGAAATGGTACAGGAAGAGTTTGAAACTGCAAAAGAACAACTTGACATATGCTGGGAAGAATTAAAAATTCTTCTTTTGCCTCGTGACCCTAATGATGACCGCAACGTTATTATTGAAATCCGTGGTGGTGCAGGCGGTGAAGAGGCTGCACTTTTTGCAAATTCTCTTTTTAGAATGTACACAATGTATGCTGAAGCTCGTGGCTGGAAAATGGAAATTCTTTCTGAAAATCCAACTGAACTTGGCGGTTATAAAGAAGTAATTTTCTCGGTTGACGGTGATGGTGCATATTCACGCTTTAAGTTTGAAAGTGGTGTTCATAGAGTTCAACGCGTACCTGAAACTGAAAGTCAAGGCAGAATTCAAACATCAACTGTTACTGTTGCTGTTTTGCCTGAGGCGGAAGATGTTGACTTTGAGTTAAACCCTGCTGAATTGCAAATTGATGTTTTCCGTTCAAGCGGTGCAGGTGGACAAAAGGTTAACAAAACTTCTTCAGCAATTCGTGTTACTCACTTGCCTACTGGTATGGTAGTTGAGTGTCAGGACGAAAGAAGTCAGCACAAAAATAAAGACAAAGCACTTAAGGTTCTTCGTTCACGTCTTCTAGAAATTGAACAAGCAAAGCACGACGCTGAAATTGCAGGACAAAGAAAGAGTCAGGTTGGTACTGGTGACCGCAGTGAAAGAATCCGCACCTACAACTTCCCACAAGGACGAGTTAGTGACCATAGAATTGGTCTTACACTTTATAAAATTGAGCAAATTATGAATGGTGACCTTGACGAAATTATTGATGCACTTATTACTGCTGATACTGCAGAAAAATTGAAAGCTAACGAATAAGTAGGTGATATTATGGATTTCAAGCTGAACAGAATTGAAAAATTTGTTATAAAGCATTATAAAGCATTGCTTTATTCATACTTTATAATGGTTGCATTGGTAACTTTTGTCACCATTTATCTTGAGTTATCAGATTTT
The DNA here is from genome assembly GCA_045615405.1 of Candidatus Fimenecus sp. Classification (GTDB taxonomy): domain Bacteria; phylum Bacillota; class Clostridia; order Oscillospirales; family Acutalibacteraceae; genus Fimenecus. The sequence goes on along the minus strand of JAZLET010000002.1, from coordinate 917 downwards.
GCCTTTTTGGTAAATTCCTTATTTTTCTTGTTAGTATCATTAGCTATTTGTGTACCGTTTCACAAAGCAAAGAAAATTGCTGAATTGAACGATAAAGATTTCAATATGTATGCTATGCTTGACGCTTGTAACCAGATGATTGAAGCTTGTAATCCAAAGGATACCGTTCGCATTTCAAGCTTTTGTCTGATGCGTATTACGGGGCTTATAAATATTGGTGATTTTGACCGCGCCCAACAAGAGCTTGAAGCATTCTGGCAATACTTTGATTTGAAAAAGGTTCACCCCTTGGATGTTGCACAATCACATATTTCACTGGCAAATATTGCCCTTGAAAAAGGAGATTTCACTCTTTTCGATAATGAAATGAGAATTGTTTATGAATATGGCAACAATTCAACAATCGCCGGTCCTTTAAGACATACTTACAATCATAGCGTTAAGGGTATTCAGCTCGTTGCTGAAGCATATTATGCTGACAAAAACAGTAACGGTCAGGATTATGAACGTAGAGTTTTTGAGCATTTGAATACAAATCCTTTAACTGATAAACCGTTAAAGAAGCCTGCTAAACCTATGTATTACTTAATGGCATACAACAAATTATTTTTGTTTTTCAGAAATGTCGGTAACATTGAAAAGGCTACACATTATGCTCAACAGCTTGTAAGCATCGGTAACGAGCAGTTGAGTGATTATCGCAGAGCAAAGGAATATCTTGAAAATGGAAACAGTAGTAATTAACATTACAACTGAATATGACAAAGCATTAGAAAAATCTGCAAGGCTTCTTAAAAACGGTGAGGTTGTGGGAATTCCTACCGAAACTGTTTACGGACTTGCAGCAAATGCATTAGACGAGAATGCAGTTAAGAAAATCTTTATTGCGAAGGGCAGACCAAGTGATAATCCACTTA
>JAZLET010000001.1:0-5273 GCA_045615405.1 Candidatus Fimenecus sp. | reverse complement strand
ACATACTGGTAGTGAGCTTGATATTGACACAATTAAGAAAATGGTTGATGACTTAATTGTTGCTCACGGTGACTACTTACCAAAATTCAACTAAAAAAATAAACCCCATCGGTTTAACCGGTGGGGGATTTTTTTATTTATCTATTCCGTAGTATTTAACAAGGTTTTCATATTCTTCATCGGTGATTTTAATAACTCCACCGTGACGCTTTTTGCGTTTGCCCATATCATATTGGTCGTTGTGAAGTTGAATGAAATTGCCTGTTGCAAGGTCATCACACAAAAATGGTGTGTAGCCCTGATGCTTGTGATATTGGTCAGCAATAAGACACCATTTTTTATCGTTATCAAGATAATAACACTCAGGACCTTCAAGTCCAAAGAAGTTATCAAAAACTTTAGAGTAAATGCTTTCCCATTCTTCACTAATAAGCGTTTTGCTTCTTTCAATGGTGATTTTCTTGTTTGTTTCATCTTTTGAAAAACGATAATAAAAACCATTGTCCCAAACTATGTTGGTGTCAATAATATCGGTTTTTGCATCAATGTATTTAAAGGTAGGTGTAAATTCCTTAAAGTCCTTTGTAAATGCACCGTAAATTCTTTGCTTGTGGTGAAGGTGCCCTTTCTCTCTTACGCAAGATGCCCAAAATACAAACCACGCATCTTCTTCTTTACAAAAGATTGCTTCAGGTGCCCAAACACAACCAGCACCCTTAACGCCAACCTCAATATGACGCTCTTGCGACCAGTTAATTAAGTCTTCACTTTCCCAAATAAAAAGTGAGCGGCTACCATTGTGAGAAAAGTTATACCAGTTGCCACTTGTGGTAAGCAAATCCGTTGCAATTATAAAATATTTTCTTAACTTTTCGTCATACAAAACAAATGGGTCGCGAATACCCTTTGTGCCAAGTTTTGCTTTAAGAATTGGCTCGTCACTGCCTAAGTCAGTAAAGTGTAAACCATCACGACTGACTGCGAACCAAATATATTCTTGGTCTCCCTTGTCAGTTTCAGTGAAATGTGTGAATAAGTATGCCATTTTAAATACCTTGCGACTTAAATCGCACCCTTTATTTCGTAATATTTATTCTTGATTTTTTGTTCAGTAGCTTTTGCAAAAGCATAACCTACCATATATTCACCACGGAAGGTTTCAACATATTCAAATGGATTTTCTATAAATTTATAGTAATCACAAGTGAATTTTGTTGTGTCAATGCTACGTTGATTTCTTCCATCAATAAGAATATCGGAAATACCTGCGTCGGACAAAGAATTTCTTAAACTGCGAAGCACTTTGCGGAATAAAGACTGTACGCTCTCGTCATAAGCTCTATCAGGCCAAAGCACAGCAACTGCTTGTTCGGTGCTTACTGAACTACCTTGACGGTCAACAAGTAAAGCCATAAATTCCTTTGCCTTTGCACTTGAAAAATATACAGGCTTTTGATTAACAAAAATATCAAAATAACCAAAAGTTTTAATTGTTATTTCACTTAAGGTGCTAACATTTTTATAAGCGTTTGCTTTCTCAATTTCATTAAATACAGTTTCGTCATCATATGGCTTAAGAATATAGCCGATAGCGTTTACTCTATAAGCATCATAAGCATATTCCTTAAAGCCTGTAACAAAAACAATTCGTGTGTTTTTGTTAATTTCATTAATTTTCTTTGCAAGCTCAAGACCTGTCATAACAGGCATTTCAATATCAAGAAAAGCAATATCAATATCACTGTTTTCACTTATGTAATAAAGAGCCTCAGCAGGATTGTTAAAAGCGTGAGCCTCTTTAATTTTTGGATGCGAAACGCATATGTCATAAAGCTCTTCAGATGCAATTCTTTCGTCATCAACTATCATTATTTTCATACGTTTACATCCTCTTTCTTTGGAATTTTAATTGTAACACAAGTACCTACATCAATTACACTTTCAATTATGAACTGAGCATTTACCATGTTTTCAAGTCGTTCACGAACGTTATTAACGCCAATGTGTGCGTGTGTGTCACTTGGTGTTAAATCAGGATTTTGCACATCAAAGCCAACACCATTATCTTGAACCTTAATAATATAGTGAGTTTCATCTTCACTTGTTGTAACAGTAACCGTACCGCCATCAGCTTTCTTTGTAACACCGTGCTTTATAGCATTTTCAACAATAGGCTGTACTGAAAGTGCAGGAATTGTAAATGAAGTAATTGGCGTATCATAAACAATGTCTAATTTATCACCAAAGCGTAGTAACTCAATATCACAATAGTTTTTTGTGTGCTCTAATTCTTCAATGAATGGAATAGGCTCTTTTTTTGTAATAGAATCCATATTACCGCGTAAATATCTAGAAAATGAAATAACTGCTTTTTCAGCGGATTTTGGGTCTCGCTTTATAAGATATTTAATAGTGTTAAGTGCATTGTATAAGAAATGAGGTTGAATTTGTGAAATCATAAGAGAAGTATTTGCAACTTCTAACTCTTTTTCAATTTCGGCGGTTTTAAGTGCAGTTTTAAAAATACGAGAAATCTTTTCAAAATAAATAACAACAAAGGTAATAATGAAAATTGTAAAGCAAATTGGCATAAACTGACTTGACATAAAGTTAATAATACCGTTTGTATAGAAACAATCAACAAGAATACCAACAGAAAGAGTCACATAGCCAGTAAGATAAAGCTTTGCATAAGGTAATTTTCTCATAACACAGTTGCAAATATTACCTAAAATTATAATGTCAAGTGGAATTGTTGCTGCTTGAATAATAATGTAGTAATATGGACTAAAAATAATATAAGGCAATATTCCTGCAACAAGTGAAAGTGATAAGAATACAAAGCAGAATATGGCAATTACATTTTTATTGATTTTAAGGTCAAGGGTTTCGGTATAGAAAAGTAGTGCCACAAGCTTAATAATGAAGGTAGAAACGCAAATAATAAGTGTCATACTTTCATAATCAAGGTAAGGAAATAAGAACGAGAAAACGGAATAACCTTCAGTTGAAATCATCATTCTAATAGCAACGCAAGCACAAAGTACAGGCAACCATTTTGAACTTAAAATAAATGAGCGTTTTGCGGAATATGAGAAAATGAAAAGTCCGCAAAATAATATAACTCCAGTAAGAAGTGAACGGAAGGTTTGCGCAATTTTTGAAAATGTCATTGTGTAATCAATGTTAGAAATAACCGGTGTCATATAAAGCGAAGGCATCATGTTACAAGTTACTTCAATAACAATTTCATAAGTGCCTTGTGGCTCAAATTTTACACTGCTTGTAATAAGGTCAAGGTTTGCATGAGGCTTTTGGTCAACATAAGTACCGCTACGTGTAACCAAAATATTGTTTACAAAAACATTATATGTACCTGCAAAGTGAGGTACATAAACAATGGCATTTTCGTAAGAAAGGTTAGATACTGTCATTTTGTAAGATGCAATAAATCCATCAGCATTTTTTAAAGAGTTTATAGGCTCAACAATAGGTGTAGGGATTTTTGCCATTGAAGGTTCGGTAGTTTCACGATTACTAATTATGTGAACACCCTTGTAATATTCCCACTCTCCAGTAAGATAAAGGGTATAATTTGATTTTGCATTTTCAAAGTTGCCCTTACCATTAGTAATGTTTGGCATACCTGATATCTCACGATTAATATTACCAGCAATAAAAGGGGATGCAACTACAAGTATGGTTAGAAGTATTGTAATAATAAGAACAATATTAGAGCGTACCTTTAGTTTCACAAAAATCACCTCACCTGAATGTAATCAATAAAAACATTATAAATGAAAATACTTTGTAAAACAAGAGTTTTTATTGACATATTTCCATTATAATTGTATAATTTATTGAATATAAATTTTTATATAATAGGAGTAGTCTGTATGAAATGGACAGGTCTTAATGAATTAAGAGAAAAATATCTTGCATTTTTTGAAAGTAAGGAGCATTTACGTCTTCCAAGCTTTTCGCTGGTACCTCAAGGAGATAAGAGTATTCTTCTTATCAATGCAGGTATGACACCAATGAAAAAATACTTTACAGGTGAGGTAACACCTCCTAAAAAGCGTGTTACAACTTGCCAAAAGTGTATTCGTACACCTGATATTGAGAATGTTGGTAAAACAGCTCGTCACGGAACATATTTTGAGATGCTTGGCAACTTCTCATTCGGTGATTATTTCAAGCATGAGGCAACTGCATGGGCTTGGGAATTCTTCACAAAGGTTCTTGAAATTCCAGAAGAACTTCTTTATGTCAGCGTTTATCTTGAAGATGATGAGGCATACGACATTTGGACTAAAGAAGTAGGCGTTGACCCATCACATATGGTGCGTTTCGGTAAAGAAGATAATTTCTGGGAACACGGTGCAGGTCCTTGCGGTCCTTGTTCAGAAATTTACTTTGACCGTGGTGCTGATAAAGGTTGCGGTAGCCCTGACTGTAAAGTTGGTTGTGATTGCGACAGATTTATTGAAGTATGGAACCTTGTTTTCACTCAGTTTGAAAATGACGGTAATAACAACTATACTCGTCTTGCAAATCCTAATATTGATACTGGTATGGGTCTTGAGCGTCTTGCTACAATTATGCAGGATGTTGACAATCTCTTTGAGGTTGACACAGTTCAAAATATTATGAAGCACATTATTGATATTTCAGGTATTGAATATCATAAGGATGCTAAAAAAGATATTTCACTTCGTGTTATTACTGACCATATCCGTAGTACAACATTTATGGTTGGTGACGGTGTGCTTCCATCAAACAGTGGTCGTGGTTACGTTCTTCGTCGCCTTCTTCGTCGCGCTGCTCGTCATGGTCGCCTTATCGGTATTGATAGACCTTTCCTCGCTGAAGTTTGTGAAACAGTAATCAAGGAAAATGCAAATGCATATCCAAACCTTGTTGAAAAGCAGGATTATATCAAGAAAGTTATCGCAATGGAAGAAGAAAGTTTCTATAAGACAATTGACTCAGGTCTTGGTCTTCTTAATGAAATGATGGCTAACTCAAAGGATAATGTTCTTTCAGGTGAAGATGCTTTTAAACTTCAAGATACATTCGGTTTCCCAATTGACTTAACAAAAGAAATCGTAGCAGAAAACAATATGACTGTTGACGAAGATGCATTCAAGGTTCTCGTTGAAGAAGCAAGAATGAAAGCAAAATCAGTTAAGCGTGACGGTGCTGAAACTGACTGGAGAAATAGTGGCGTTTCATTTAAAGATATTGCAAAAACTGAATTTACTGGTTACGAA